>NZ_BOMA01000006.1:0-413067 GCF_016861935.1 Pseudomonas sp. 008
AACGCCAGCGACAACATCATCACTGGCGGTGCGGGTAATGACACCCTGCGTGGTGGTGACGGTGCTGACCAGTTTATCGGTGGTGCCGGTACAGACACGGTGAGCTACAGCGACAGTGCTTCAGGTCTGACAATCAATCTCAAAACCGGTATTCATACCGGCATTGCTGCGGGTGATACCTACAACAGCATTGAGCAGATCAGCGGCTCGAACTTCTCTGACATCTTCATCGGCGGGGATGGTGCGGACCGAATCGATGGTGGTGCAGGCACCGACTTCTTGAGTTTTGCAAACGAAGGTTCCGGCGTCACCCTCGATTTGAGTGTGCCAGTGCTGACCGGAATTGCAGCAGGCGATGTTTACACCTCCATCGAAGCGTTCCTGGGCTCCAATTACGACGACACCTTTACCGGCAGCGCCGGCGCGGTCGAAAGTTTTGTGGGCGGCGGCGGTGCGGACGTCTTGACCGGCGTGGGTCGCGGTGATGCTGCCTGGTATGTGAACAGCTCCGATGCGGTCCAGGTCAACCTGCTGACCGGGACCGGAACTGGGGGCGACGCTCAGGGCGATGTGCTCAGCAACATCGATAACCTGGTCGGTTCTACCTTCAATGATACGCTGACCGGCAATGCCTACGCCAACATGCTGGAAGGTGGTGCCGGTAACGACACCCTTTATGGCGGTGATGGCAATGACATTCTGTACGGCGACAGCTTCACTGTAACGGGGGCGCTGGCGGTAACGTCTTCAAGTGCCGATCAGGCCGACACCATTTATGGCGGTAATGGCGATGATTACATCATCGGTCACAACCATGACGTCGGTTCGGTCTTCTACGGCGAAGCGGGGAATGACAACATCACGGTCCTGTCGGGCATTGCTGACGGGGGCGATGGGAACGACACGTTGATGGGGTTGAGCCGTGGTTATGAACTTCGTGGCGGTGCCGGTGCCGATAAGTTGTATTTGAGCGCATCGGGTGACGGGTATGGCGGTGAGGGTAGCGATGCGTACTTCGTTTCCTCCAAAACCATGGTCGCAATTTTCGATGACGGTACCACCGGTGTGGATACTGTCACCCTGAAAAACATCCAGAGCCTCAGCGATGTCCGTGTGGTCAAAAACGACTTGGGTGCCTACATCTTCAATGCCGCCGACCTGTCCAGCGGCAATCTGGACTCCGGGGTGTTCCTGAAGGACTGGTATGCCGGGGCCAACACCATCGAGACGTTCATTACCAACAACGGAGACTCTTTCACCATACCGGTTTAACCCGGTGACAGCCTCCACCGGATGTCGATGGAGGCTGCGGTTGTAAAACACAAACGGCAAAACCTGCGTTTCAGGTTTTGCCGTTTTTTTTGCCGTGGATTTCTCCAGGCAGGGTAGATCAAAAGATCGCAGCCTTCGGCAGCTCCTACAGATGTATGCAATATCGGTATAGGAGCTGCCGAAGGCTGCGATCTTCTGACCTTAAAAGCAGGCAAAAGAAAACCCCCGACCAGCCAGTGGCTCATCGGGGGTTTCAGGTAAGCGCCCTGGAGCGCTTACCGGCTCAGCTTATTGGCAAGCTTCGCAATCCGGCTCGTCGATGGCACAAGCCTTCGGCACTGGAGCTGGACCGGCTGGGGCTGCCAGGACCGAGTCGTCACCGTGGTTGCCGCCGCTGGAAACAGCGTTCAGCTTACCGGTGTTGATGGTCGACTTCTCGGTGCTGGTCGCGGCCAGGGCACGGAGGTAGTAGGTGGTTTTCAGGCCACGGTACCAAGCCATGCGGTAGGTCACGTCCAGCTTCTTGCCCGAAGCGCCGGCGATGTACAGGTTCAGCGACTGAGCCTGGTCGATCCACTTCTGACGACGGCTGGCGGCGTCGACGATCCACTTGGTGTCCACTTCGAAGGCAGTCGCGTAGAGCTCTTTGAGTTCTTGCGGGATGCGCTCGATCTGCTGCACCGAACCGTCGTAGTACTTCAGGTCGTTGATCATGACCGAGTCCCACAGGCCGCGAGCCTTCAGGTCGCGAACCAGGTACGGGTTGATCACGGTGAATTCGCCCGACAGGTTCGATTTCACATAGAGGTTCTGGTAGGTCGGTTCGATCGACTGCGACACGCCGGTGATGTTGGCGATGGTTGCGGTCGGTGCGATGGCCATGATGTTGGAGTTACGAATGCCTTTCTGTACACGGGCGCGAACCGGTGCCCAGTCCAGGGATTCGTTCAGGTCAACGTCGATGTACTTCTGGCCACGCTGCTCGATCAGGATTTGTTGCGAATCCAGCGGCAGGATGCCTTTGGACCACAGCGAACCCTGGAACGTCTCGTAGGCGCCACGCTCGTCAGCCAGGTCGCAGGAAGCCTGGATCGCGTAGTAGCTGACCGCTTCCATCGACTTGTCGGCGAATTCGACGGCAGCGTCGGAACCGTAAGGGATGTGCTGCAGGTACAGAGCGTCCTGGAAGCCCATGATGCCCAGACCGACCGGACGGTGCTTGAAGTTGGAGTTCTTCGCCTGCGGCACCGAGTAGTAGTTGATGTCGATCACGTTATCGAGCATGCGCACGGCGGTGTTCACGGTGCGTTGCAGCTTGGCGGTGTCCAGCTTGCCGTCGACGATGTGGTTCGGCAGGTTGATCGAGCCCAGGTTGCAAACGGCGATCTCGTCCTTGTTGGTGTTCAAGGTGATCTCGGTGCACAGGTTCGAGCTGTGAACCACGCCCACGTGCTGCTGCGGGCTGCGCAGGTTGCACGGGTCTTTGAAGGTCAGCCATGGGTGGCCGGTTTCAAACAGCATGGACAGCATTTTGCGCCACAGGTCTTTGGCCTGGATGGTCTTGAACAGCTTGACCTTGCCCGGGTACTCGGTCAGGGCTTCGTAGTACTCGTAACGCTCTTCGAAGGCCTTGCCGGTCAGGTCGTGCAGGTCCGGAACTTCGGACGGCGAGAACAGGGTCCACTTGCCGTCATCGAAGACACGCTTCATGAACAGGTCAGGGATCCAGTTGGCGGTGTTCATGTCGTGGGTACGACGACGGTCATCACCGGTGTTCTTGCGCAGTTCGATGAACTCTTCGATGTCCATGTGCCAGGTTTCCAGGTAGGCACAGACAGCGCCTTTGCGCTTGCCACCCTGGTTAACGGCGACGGCGGTGTCGTTCACCACTTTCAGGAACGGCACGACGCCCTGGGATTTGCCGTTGGTGCCCTTGATGTACGAACCCAGCGCCCGAACCGGGGTCCAGTCGTTGCCCAGGCCGCCTGCGAATTTCGACAACATGGCGTTGTCGTGGATCGCGTGGTAGATGCCCGACAGGTCATCCGGCACGGTGGTCAGGTAGCAGCTCGACAGCTGTGGACGCAGGGTACCGGCGTTGAACAGGGTCGGGGTCGAGGACATGTAGTCGAAGGACGACAACAGGTTGTAGAACTCGATCGCACGGTCTTCTTTCTGCTTCTCTTCGATCGCCAGGCCCATGGCCACGCGCATGAAGAAAATCTGTGGCAGTTCGAAGCGGATACCGTCCTTGTGAATGAAGTAACGGTCGTACAGGGTTTGCAGGCCCAGGTACGTGAACTGCTGATCGCGCTCGTGGTTGATCGCCTTGCCGAGTTTTTCCAGGTCGAAGGACGCCAGAACCGGGTTCAGCAATTCGAATTCGATACCTTTGGCGATGTACGCAGGCAGTGCCTTGGCATACAGGTCGACCATTTCGTGGTGGGTCGCGCTGTCGGCGACACCGAGGAAGCCCAGGCCTTCGGCACGCAGGGTGTCCATCAGCAGGCGGGCGGTCACGAACGAGTAGTTCGGTTCACGCTCGACCAGCGTACGGGCGGTCATCACCAGAGCGGTGTTGACGTCGGTCAGGGCCACGCCGTCGTACAGGTTTTTCAGGGTTTCGCGCTGGATCAGCTCGCCGTCGACTTCTTCCAGGCCTTCGCACGCTTCGGTAACGATGGTGTTCAGACGACCCATGTCCAGCGGTGCGAGGCTGCCATCGGCGCGGGTGATGCGGATCGATGGGTGAGCGTTGACGGCTTCTTCGGCAGGGGAGTGCGCTGCGCGCTCTTTGGCGCGGGAGTCACGGTAGATCACATAGTCGCGGGCGACTTTCTGCTCGCCGGCACGCATCAGGGCCAGTTCGACCTGGTCCTGGATTTCTTCGATGTGGATGGTGCCGCCCGAAGGCATGCGACGCTTGAAAGTCGCGGTGACTTGTTCGGTCAGGCGGGCAACGGTGTCGTGGATTCGCGACGAAGCGGCAGCGGTGCCGCCCTCAACTGCGAGAAACGCTTTGGTGATGGCGACGGTGATCTTGTCATCGGTGTAAGGGACGACAGTGCCGTTACGCTTGATCACGCGCAGTTGGCCAGGCGCGGTGGCGGACAGATCCGAATTCGAATCGGTGGCCTGCGGCAAGGTGCCCTGCGGGTTCTCGCGAGTTGTGTCGGTTTGCATGGGGGGGTATCTCCACATTCTCTATGTTTGTTTGGGCACCATCACGGTGCCCACCGTTCTGTCCTGAAGCACTACAACCGGCGGGGGCCGGGCATACCAACTTCGGGACAGATCAGGAAGGGGCTATCGGGCGCCGCTTCCATGCCGAAGTCTTTGGTGTCACGCCTTGGGCCTGAAACCGAATTCCGTTTTGGGCGGCAGTAAATGACTGCAACACCCGTACCGTTATCGCCGTTTCGGGCTTAAAAACAGTAGCCATCCGCACGCGCGGTTTGGTCTTTCGAAAATACGTTTGGTTCAACCGGAAAGAGGCAATAAAAGCGCTTGAAATCGGTGTCCGGTTTGTGTTTGGTTTTTGGCGTAAAACCCTACATGTAGGGTTTTTTTTGCGCCGAGGTACAAGATAATGCGTTTTTGAGGGTGTTGCAACGTACTACCTGTGGATAAACCTGTGCGTAAATTGTGTGTGAAAGAGGGAACAGGCGTGTAGGCCGCGACCTAGCTGGAGCCGACCATTTTTCACTGATTTTCAGCGACAGAAAACAGTCATCCGGATTTTTAAGGGCGCGAACCCTATCACAAAAAACCGTTGTGTCCGAACGCATTTACCGGCTTGTGTTCCAGACGTGTGGCGTTTATACAATCGGCCCATGCAGATGCATTCTTATCCTCCCCAATCATTACAAAAAGACGGGTGGATCCTTCCTTATTGATGGTGTTGGCAAGCAGAGGTCATCGTGGAGCAAGAAGCCTGGCAGGTATTGATTGTCGAGGACGACCAGCGTCTGGCCGAACTGACCCGCGATTACCTGGAAGCCAATGGCCTGCGCGTATCGATCGAGGGTAATGGCGCCCTGGCCGCAGCACGCATCATCAAGGAGAAGCCGGACCTGGTGATTCTCGACCTGATGCTCCCCGGCGAAGACGGCTTGAGCATTTGCCGGAAGATTCGCGACCGCTATGACGGGCCGATCCTGATGCTCACCGCGCGCACCGATGACACCGATCAGATTCTTGGCCTGGACCTGGGCGCCGACGACTACGTCTGCAAACCGGTGCGTCCACGTTTATTGCTCGCGCGTATTCAAGCCCTGCTGCGCCGCAGCGAAGCCCCGGAGGTGGCCCCGGAAAAACTCCGGCGCCTGCAGTTCGGCCCGCTAGTGGTGGACAACGCATTGCGCGAAGCCTGGCTGCATGACAAAGGCATCGAATTGACCAGCGCCGAGTTCGATCTGCTCTGGCTGCTGGTGGCCAACGCCGGGCGAATCCTGTCCCGCGAAGAAATATTCACCGCGCTGCGCGGTATCGGTTATGACGGCCAGGACCGCTCCATCGACGTGCGCATCTCGCGCATCCGCCCCAAGATCGGCGATGACCCGGAGCATCCGCGGCTGATCAAGACCGTCCGCAGCAAAGGCTATTTGTTCGTGCCGGAAGCCTGCACCCTGTGAACTCGATCTTCCTGCGTATTTATGGCGGCATGTGCGCGGCGCTGATTCTGGTGGCGGTGCTCGGTGTGCTGGCCTTGCACCTGCTTAATCAGGTACGCAGCGAGCAGTACCGCGAGCGCCTGGCCCACGGCACGTTCTCACTGATGGCCGATAACCTGCAACCGATGAACGAAACCGAGCGCCATCGGGCGTTGCTGTTGTGGGAGCGCTTGCTCGGGATTCCACTGGCGCTGAAGACGTTCCCCCAGACTGACCTCGACCTGACCCAGCGTACCCGTGTACTGCGCGGTCAGGCACTGGTGGAGCAGACCGGCCCGCACGCGGCGAAGGTTTATCGTCTGGTCAGCGACAAGGAACAACTGGTGCTCACCGGTGAAGTCCAGCAGATCAGCGAGCAACTGGCGCGGGCGACCATTTACCTGCTGGCCGATGAACTGGTGCGCTACCCGGTGGCCGAGCAGCCCAAGCGTCTGGAGCAGTTAAAGGAAGATAAGGGCTTCGGCTTCGATCTGCGGCTGGTGACGGTCGATGAAGCCGACATGGACGAAGACCAGAGCCGCCGCGTGTCAGAAGGCGACACGGTGATGGCGCTGGGCAAGGGCGGCGATTCGATCCGGGTGTTTGCCGGCATGGTCGGTACACCGTGGGTGCTGGAAATCGGTCCGCTGTATCAGATGAATCCTTACCCGCCCGAGTGGCTGGTGCTGATCGCGGCGCTTGGCTTGAGCCTGATTGGTTTGATTGTCTATCTGTTGGTGCGGCAACTGGAGCGTCGTTTGCGCGGTCTCGAAGCTGCCGCCACACGCATTGCCAAGGGCAGCCTGGAAACCCGCGTACCGGCACGCGGCGCCGACTCGGTGGGGCGGCTGGCCTCGGCGTTCAACGGCATGGCCGAGCACTTGCAGCAATTGTTGGCGATTCAGCGAGAACTGGTGCGTGCCGTGTCCCATGAATTGCGCACACCGGTGGCGCGCCTGCGTTTTGGCCTGGAGATGATCGGCTCGGCCACCACGCCTGAGGCGCTGGAGAAATACCGCGAAGGGATGGATCACGACATCGAAGACCTCGATCGACTGGTCGACGAGATGCTCACTTATGCGCGGCTGGAACAGGGCTCGCCGGCGCTGAATTTCCAGCGGATCGATCTGGATGCGTTGGTCAATCAGGTGATCGAGGAGTTGGCACCGTTGCGCGCCGAGGTCACGGTACAGCGCGGCTTGTGCCTGTCGGCCGCCGATTGCGACGGGGCTTGGGTCGAGGCCGAGCCGCGTTACCTGCACCGGGCGTTGCAGAATCTGGTGAGCAACGCCATGCGCCATGCCCATTCACGGGTGACTGTCAGCTATCAGGTGGGGCAGCAGCGCTGTCGGGTGGATGTCGAGGATGACGGGCCGGGCGTGCCGGAAACGGCATGGGAGAAAATCTTCACCCCGTTCCTGCGCCTCGACGACAGCCGCACCCGCGCCTCGGGTGGGCATGGGCTGGGGTTGTCGATTGTGCGGCGGATCATCCATTGGCACGACGGGCGAGCGCTGATCAGCAAGAGCAAAAGCCTGGGCGGGGCGTGTTTCAGTTTGAGCTGGCCGAGGAATCAGGAGCGGCGTTGAGGTTGGGCACGTGACAGGGGGCTTCAGGCCTTGATACTGACCAGACTCAACAACTGCCCATCCATCACCGCAAACTGCGCGTCCAGTTCGGTGCCGCTGCGCCACTCACTGGACAGGTCGGTCAGCAACCGCAACCGCACTTCACCGCCCTCGCTCCACTCCAGCACTTCGGCGTGTTCGAAATAGAAGCGCTTTTGGACGATCGGGTAGAGCGCCTTGAACAGGCTTTCCTTCACCGAAAACGTCAGCGTCACCACCATCGCCAACTGATCGCGAGCCCCGGCGGCCATGCGCCGCAACTCAGGCCCGGTGAGAATCTCTCCGGCCAGGCGTTCGGCCCGTTCTGCGTCGAGCAGATTTTCCAGGTCCATTCCCAAGCCGCGCCAATGGGCCTTGTTCGCGACAATCGCCGCGGCCCGGCCGGTGCTGTGGGTGATCGAACCGGTGATATGCGCTGGCCACACCGGTGCGCGGTCTTCACCTATGGCCGGAATGAAGCTCAACCCTTCCAGCTGTTGCAACGCGGCCCGAGCGCAAATCCGCCCGGCGAGAAACTCGGCCTGACGCTTGGCCACCGAACGCTGGATGCTCGCGGGCGGCTCGATGGCACTGCGCTGGAAATCATCGCTGGCCAATTGCTTGGTATCGAAGTGAGTGCCCAGCAGGACCGTATCGGGCAGCACAAACGGCAGCGGCCAATGGGCGTCGAGCGGGGTGCAGCAGGCGGGTAGGGCGGGGACGGGATTCATGACGGGCATTTTGCCGTTTAGCTCAATGGCTGGGTAGTGGCAGCAGGGCTTTTGTGGCGAGGGGGCTTGCCCCCGTTCGGCTGCGAAGCAGTCGTAAACCCGGTCAACGTGGTGTGTCTGTCGACATGCGATTGCAGGTTTTGGGGCTGCTTCGCAGCCCAACGGGGGCAAGCCCCCTCGCCACAGAGGTCTATCTGATCAGCCAAAGATCTTCTTGAAAAACGCCTGCATGTCCGCCCACGATTTCTCATCGGCGGCCTTGTTGTAACCAATGTCCGGCCCGCCATGATCGCCGTGGCTCAGACGATCCGCATCAGGGTTGCTGAACCCATGCTTGGCGCCTTCGAGGCTGACAAATTTATAGTCGGCACCGGCCTTGTCCATTTCCGCCTTGAACGCCGCCACATTATCTGCCGTGACCATGCTGTCCAGCGCGCCATGCTCCACCAGGATTTTCGCTTTCACGCTACCAGGCGCCGCCGGCGTATTGGTCGCCAGTGCACCGTGGAAACTCACCACGCCCGCCAGCGGCAATCCCTGGCGTGCGGCATTCAGCACCACTGCGCCGCCGAAGCAATAGCCGATGGCCGCCAGTTTGGCCGGATCGGTCTGTGGCTGTTTCTTCAGCAAATCGAGCCCGGCCTGAAACCGCGCGCTGGCTGCTGCGCTGTCCTTCGTCGCGGCTTGCATGAACGCCATGGCGTCCTTGGGGTGTTCGGTGTTCTTGCCGTCGCCATACATGTCGATCGCCAGCGCGCTGTAGCCCAGGCCGGCCAGATCGCGGGCGCGTCGCTTGGCGTAGTCGTTGAGCCCCCACCATTCATGTACCACCACCACACCCGGACGCGGACCTTTAATGGCGTCGTCGTAGGCGTAATAGCCAATCAGCTTGGTGCCATCGGCACTCTGATAGGGAATTTCCTGGGTCTTGATGGCGGCCTGGCTGACCCCGCTCACGGCCAGTAATACAAGGGCGAGCAACACACGCATGGCTGAATCTCCTTATAAACAAACGTCAAGAAAGCGTAGTCGATTTGATTCAGCTCAGGTTCAGAGTGCGTTCAGGGGCTGTACAGGGTGAGGTCAGTAACCTTGCCCCGTACCCAAAAAGCACATAGCGCATGAGGAAGTTCCCCAATGACTACTTTGAAAAAACTGCTCCTGGCTTTCACCGTGATGGGCGCCAGTGTTGCCGCCCACGCCGACACCACCAATTTTGCCGGCCTGACCTTTGGCCAGACCAGCGACAAGGTTAAAAAATCCAGTGCCCTGAACGACAACCTCAACCACCCGAACGCCGACGGTGTGATCGGCAAGGACAACACCTGGGGTTTGCGTGTGGGCCAGCAAGACAGCCAGGGCCGCTACTACGCCACTTACGACAACGTGTCGGGCTCGCATAATGGCATTAAACTGCGTCAGGAAAACCTGCTGGGCAGCTACGATCTGTTTTACCCAGTGGGTGGCAGCACCAAACTGTTCGGCGGTGCCACGGCCGGTTTGACCAAAATGACCCAGGAATCGCCAGGCTTCAGCCGCGACAGCGACATCGGTTACGCCATTGGCGGCCAGGTCGGCGTGTTGCAGCAAGTTACGCAAAACACCTCGGTCGAGCTGGGTTACCGTTACCTGCGTAGCAACGCCAGCACCGAGATGAGCGAGCGCGGCGGCAGCAAACAGGGTTCGCTGGACTTGACCAGCAGCGCCCAGACGTACTTGTCCGCCAACTACGCTTTCTAAACAGCGTTTGGTTGCCAGTCAGTTAAGCCTCGCAACCTGTGGGAGCAGGCTTAACTGACCTTTGGAGATGTTGATTTGCCCCGGAGAGCCTTATGAAATTGCTGGTTGTCGAAGATGAAGCGCTGTTGCGCCATCACCTGCAGACCCGTTTGACGGACAGCGGCCACGTGGTCGAGGCCGTGGCCAACGCCATCGATGCGTTGCATCAGGCCGAGCAGTTCAACCATGACCTGGCGGTGATCGACCTCGGTCTGCCGGGCATGGGCGGGCTCGACCTGATTCGTCAGCTGCGCTCCCAAGGCAAGACGTTTCCGATCCTGATCCTCACCGCGCGCGGCAACTGGCAAGACAAGGTCGAAGGCCTCGCCGCCGGTGCCGACGACTACGTGGTCAAGCCGTTCCAGTTCGAAGAGCTGGACGCCCGGCTCAATGCCTTGCTGCGTCGCTCCAGCGGTTTCACCCAGTCGACCATCGTCGCCGGTCCCTTACTGCTGGACCTCAATCGCAAACAGGCGTCCCTCGATGACCAGCCGCTGGCGCTGACCGCCTACGAATACCGGATCCTCGAATACCTGATGCGCCATCACCAGCAAGTGGTGGCCAAGGACCGCTTGATGGAGCAGCTCTACCCGGATGACGACGAACGCGATCCGAATGTGATCGAAGTGCTGGTCGGCCGCTTGCGTCGCAAACTCGAAGGCCCGTCCGGGTTCAAGCCGATCGATACCGTGCGTGGCCTCGGCTACCTGTTCAATGAGCGCTGCACTTGATTCGTTCCCTTCGTGTCCGCTTGATGCTCGCCGCCACCACCCTGGCGGTATTGTTCATGCTGGCGTTACTGCCGGCGATGCAGGGCGCGTTCAGCCTGGCGTTGCAGGACTCCATCGAGCAGCGCCTGGCGTCGGACGTCACCACGCTGATCTCCGCCGCCCGGGTGGATAACAACCGCTTGCAGATGCCGGCGCAGTTGCCCGATGAGCGTTTCAACCTCGCCGACAGCCGATTGCTCGGCTACATCTATGACCGCGAAGGTCACCTGGTCTGGCGCTCGAAGGCCACCCAGGAAGAGAACATCAACTACAAGCCGCGTTACGACGGACGCGGCAACGAGTTCGCGAGGATTCGCGAGGCCAATGGTGAAGAGTTTTTCGTCTATGACGTCGAGGTCAAGCTGCTCGGCGGCAAAAGCGCGGCGTTCAGCATCGTCGCGCTGCAACCGGTGCGCGAATACGAAGCCACCCTCGAAGGCCTGCGGGAAAACCTCTATCTGGGCTTCGGTGCCGCATTGCTGGTGTTGCTCGTTTTACTCTGGGTTGGCCTGACCTGGGGCTTGCAGGCGTTGAGCCGCCTGAGCCAGGAGCTGGACCAGATCGAAAGCGGCACCCGCGAAAGCCTCAGCGAACAACACCCGCGCGAACTGCTGCGCCTGACCGGCTCGCTCAACCGTTTGCTGCACAGCGAGCGTGAACAGCGCAGCCGTTATCGCGACTCTCTCGACGACCTGGCCCACAGCCTGAAAACTCCGCTGGCGGTGCTGCAAGGGGTCAGCGAAGACATGGCGCAAAAGCCGCAAGAGCGCGATCAGGCTTGGGTGCTGCAAACCCAGATCGAGCGCATGAGCCAGCAGATCAGCTATCAACTGCAACGGGCCAGCCTGCGCAAAAGCGGCCTGGTGCGCCATCAGGTGCGCCTGCGGCCGGTGCTGCAAAGCCTCTGCGACACTCTGGACAAGGTCTACCGCGACAAGCGCGTGCGGGTCGTCTTCGATCTGCCGGAGCAGTGCTACGTGCCGATCGAGCAGGGCGCCTTGCTGGAAATGATGGGCAACCTGCTGGAAAACGCCTATCGCCTGTGCCTGAACGAAGTACGCATCAGCGTGCGCGAAACCCTCAGTGGCATTGAGCTTTGCATTGAAGACGATGGCCCCGGTGTACCACCGGACCAACGCGCGCGAATTCTCGAGCGCGGCGAGCGCCTGGACCGCCAGCATCCGGGGCAGGGAATTGGCCTGGCGGTGGTCAAGGACATCATCGAAAGCTACAGCGCCAAGCTGACGCTGGGGGATTCGCCGATGGGCGGGGCGGCATTCCGGATTCATTTTCCGGTGGTTTGATGTGGGTGCCTGGCCGAAAATCTTAAACGGCGATGTTTAAACGACACTTCCAGAAACTCACCCAACCTACACATCCTTGCGCCGCTGCCTACGACTACGCCAGAATCCGCCGGCTAGTGCGCCTGGGGCGTGGGCTATATCGTTTCCCTGTCGTTGACGAATCAGCGATCGGGTCTCGCAGCCCGTGTATCTCTAGACGCACAACATCCTCCGTTCACATTATGGCGGCTGTACGTGGGAGACCTTCGGGTCTGCCGGTTCTAGAGTCCCGGTCTGCGACCCGCGTATAGCTGCCACCTTCTTTCGTCTCGCAGCGAACAGTGGCGGCTCCATGACTCTAGGAGGCTTTATCCATGTTCAAACCAACACCTAATCCACCAGCACCCGACGACGTCTCCCCCTACGAATCCCTCGATTCCAAAAAACTCCACGAAGCCGCCGACCGCGCCCTCGACCACTACCTCAAACCACCCACTCCCAAAGACACCAAGCGCAAACCCAGCACCATTTACCATGTGGGTGCGAAGGTCGATAACGAAACCCTGCTGGTCAACGCCTGCGAATCCCTGGCATCAGCCAGCGTGATGCTCAGTGAGTTCGCCGGGTTGATGGACATGCCACATCGCAACATGATGTTGGGGATTCAATCGGTGGTCATGCTCGGCGAGCTGGCCGTCAACCGAGTGCTGGATAACCTTGATCCGCAGGGCTAGCGAGGATCTGTGGCAAAGGGGCTTGTTGTGGCGAGGGGGCTTGCCCCCGTTCGGCTGCGCAGCAGTCGCAAAACCGGTGTATGCGGTGTACCTGAATACCTGCGGTTGCAGATTTTGGGGTCGCTTCGCAACCCAACGGGGGCAAGCCCCCTCGCCACAACAGCCTGTCTAGCTGCATAGTTATGCGGTGAGTACACCATCAATTCTCCTGAGCCCGATAAGCCCCCGGCGTCAACCCCGTCCACTTCTTGAACGCCCGATGAAACGCCGAAGGTTCGGAAAACCCCAACTGCTCGGCAATCTGTTGCAACGACAGATCCGCCCGCCCCAGGTGATAAATCGCGATGTCCCGGCGTAACTGATCCTTCAATTCCTGAAAACTCGTACCTTCCTCACGCAAATGCCGACGCAAGGTTTGCGGGCTGATGTGCAGGTGTGCCGCCACCGCTTCCAGGTCCGGCCAGCGTGCGCTGTCGCGGCTGAGCAAGCGCCGCAATTGGCTGCTCAGGCTGTCGCCTTCGTCGGGGCGTGACAGCAGGTCGGCGGGGGAGCGCTCGAGAAAGTGCTTGAGGGTTCGTTCGTCCTGCAACAGCGGCATGTTCAGGTAGCGGCTGTGGAACAGCAGGCTACTCTGAGTAGTATCGAACGTTAGCGGGCAGGAAAACAGCAAGTCGTATTCGGCCCCGTGCTCGGGCCTCGGGTAGCTGAATGTGGCGTGCTCCAGACGAATGCGCTGGCCGATCAGCCAGCTGCCGAACCGATGCCAGATCACCAGCAGGCTTTCGCTGAGGAAGTGGTCCGGGTCCCACAGCGGCGAATCGTCGAGGCTCAGGCGAATCATCTCGCCTTCGCGGCTCAGGGTCAGACGCGGCGCCCCGGGAAACAGGCTGTAAAACAACAGGCCGCGATTGAGTGCTTTCTCCAGCGTGCGGCAGTGGATCACTGCATGGCACATCATCGCGAAGCTGCCGGGTTTGCTCGGGGCCTGCCCGAAGCCCAGGTATTCGTCGTCCAGGGCCAGCCACAATCCCTGGATCAACCGGGTGAACTGTTCAGGCGCGATTCGGGCGCGTGGTTCTTCAAGCAACTCGGGGCTGATCCCCAGTTGCTGCAGCAGGCTCGAATAGTCATAGCCACGTCGGCGCGCGCCGCCGAGGGCGGCACGGGCGAAATGGCTGGCGATGGTGCGTTCACGCATGGGGCAGGTCCGTCCACTGAGCAATGGATGGTAGCGGTGCCCATCGACGATGAACAAGGCGGATATCCGCCAAATTACAGGACGAGGTCAGACGGGTTGGCGGAAATCCGCCACATAGTTGTAACTGGTTGGTGACCAAAAAAAACCTGTAACCCTTGATGTCAAAAGGCTCGCAGGCTTTTTGGCGAATGTGGCACGGGCCTTGCGATACAACCAGCAGATGCCTGCCGTTGCGCAGCTCGACAAAACAAATCCCTCCAGTGCAGGAGGGTTCGCAATTGAAGTGTCTTGGGCAACAGATGGATGTTGTCACCGGGCGCTCTTGAGGAACTTTGCAATGACGACTCGTCAGCCACTGTACAAATCCCTGTATTTCCAGGTGATCGTTGCCATCGCCATCGGCATCCTGCTCGGTCACTTCTACCCGCAGACCGGTGTAGCCCTCAAGCCGTTGGGTGACGGGTTCATCAAACTGATCAAAATGATCATCGCTCCCATCATTTTCTGCACCGTCGTCAGCGGTATCGCGGGCATGCAGAACATGAAGTCGGTTGGCAAGACCGGCGGTTACGCGCTGCTCTACTTCGAAATCGTTTCGACCATTGCACTGCTGGTCGGTCTGGTGGTGGTCAACATTGTGCAGCCGGGTAACGGCATGCACATCGATGTCACCACGCTGGATGCCTCCAAAATCGCAACCTACGTGGCTGCCGGTGCGGATCAAAGCGTCGTTGGCTTCCTGCTGAACGTGATCCCGACCACCATCATTGGTGCGTTCGCCACGGGCGATATCCTGCAAGTGCTGATGTTCTCGGTGATCTTCGGTTTCGCCCTGCATCGCCTGGGTGCCTACGGCAAGCCGATCCTGGACTTCATCGATCGCTTCGCCCACGTGATGTTCAACATCATCAACATGATCATGAAGCTCGCGCCACTCGGTGCCTTCGGTGCCATGGCGTTCACCATCGGTGCTTATGGTGTTGGCTCGCTGGTGCAGCTGGGTCAACTGATGGCCTGCTTCTACATCACCTGCCTGCTGTTCATTCTGATCGTGCTGGGCGGTATTGCTCGCGCTCACGGCTTCAGCGTGCTGAAAGTGATCCGTTATATCCGCGAAGAGTTGCTGATCGTGCTGGGTACTTCCTCTTCGGAGTCGGTACTGCCACGCATGCTGATCAAAATGGAGCGTCTGGGGGCGCAAAAATCCGTGGTAGGTCTGGTGATCCCGACCGGCTACTCGTTCAACCTCGACGGTACTGCGATCTACCTGACCATGGCGGCAGTGTTCATTGCTCAGGCAACCGACACCCACATGGACATCACTCACCAGATCACTCTGCTGGTGGTGTTGCTGCTGTCCTCCAAAGGCGCTGCTGGCGTGACCGGTAGTGGCTTCATCGTACTGGCCGCTACCTTGTCCGCTGTTGGCCACCTGCCGGTTGCCGGCCTGGCGCTGATCCTGGGTATCGACCGTTTCATGTCCGAAGCCCGCGCGTTGACCAACCTGATCGGTAACGCGGTTGCCACTATTGTTGTGGCCAAGTGGGTCAAGGAACTGGACACCGACGTGCTGCAATCCGAGCTGGCCTCGGGCGGTCGCGGCATTGCCGACGAGCCTAAAGATGATGTTTTGGGCCACGTCGAAGGGGCAACCCCGACGAACGCCAAGTAAGCCTTGTTGTAATGAAAAACCCGCTTCGGCGGGTTTTTTGTTTCACGATGACTCCAGCCCGGTAGTTCGCTGGACTGCGACGTAGCCCTATACAGCAGGTTTATCAATAACTTACGCGCGTTCATCATATGCCGGTGCTTTCTGAAACTTGACCCGGTTCTCCCTCGCGCCGCTCCTATCTGGCTCCTGGAATCCGGGTCGTTCCAAGGAGTCATCATGGCAAAGATCAAGCTCACCAAGACCGCCGTAGAGTCGGCGCAACCCCAGGCGAAGGACATCGAACTACGGGATACCGTCGTGCCCGGCTTCCTTTGCAAGATTACCCCGACGGGGCGCCGGGTGTTCATGCTCCAGTACCGCACGAACTCTGGCCAGCCCCGCAAGCCCTCGCTGGGACTCTACGGGGAACTAACCGTCGAACAGGCGCGGGTCAAAGCGCAGGACTGGCTGGCCGAGGTTCGCCGGGGTGGCGACCCCGGCGGCGCCAAGGCCGAGGCGCGCAAGGCGCCCACAATGGCCGAGTTGTGCAAGAAGTTCATGGAGGACTACTCCAAGAAGCGCAACAAGGTCAGCACGCAGGACGGCTACCAGGGCGTCATCGACCGCAACATCATCCCACTGCTGGGCCGCAAGAAGGCACATGACGTGAAGCGGCCCGACATTGCGGGGCTGATGGAAAAGCTGGCCTACAAGCCGACCGAGGCCAACAAGACCTTCGGCGTGCTACGCAAGATGTTCAACCTGGCCGAAGTGTGGGGCTTCCGCCCGGACGGCACGAACCCGTGCCGTCACGTCCCGATGTACCCGCCTGGCAAGGAAACCCGGCTCATCGTGGACGAGGAAATGGTGCGGATCTTCCGCCAGTTGGAGAAACTGGAGGCGGAGGGGCTGGAGAACTACGTCATCCCGTTGGCGATCCGGCTGCAATTCGAGTTTGCGGCACGGCGCTCCGAAATCTGCCCGCTCGAATGGAGCTGGCTGGACTTCGAGAACCGGCGCGTGGTGTGGCCCGACAGCAAGGTTGGCGGCATTTCCAAGCCCATGAGCGAGGAAGCCTATCGGCTGCTTTCGACGGCGCCGCGGCTGGAAGGCTGCCCTTACGTCCTGCCGTCGCCGAACGACCCGGCGAAGCACCTAACCTTTGGCGAGCACTATGGCGGCTGGTGCCGGACGCTCAAGGCCGCCAGCGTGCCGCACGTTGGCACGCACGGCATCCGTCATCGCTCGACCACCGACATTGCCAATTCCGGTGTGCCGACCAAAGTGGGCATGAAGCTGACGGGCCACAAGACCGTGGCGATGTTCATGCACTACGTCCACACCGAGGACAAGCCGGTGCGCGAGGCGGCCGAGTTGGTGGCCAGCCGCCGCCAAGCCATCACGGGCGCGCGGCAGCTTGCGGAGGCGGTGGCATGAACGGGCGCCGGTCATCAGCAGCATCGCTCGCAGCTCCTGCGGCGCTGCTGGGCGACATTCGGGCACTGATCGAGGCGGCGCGCAAGCGCGCCGCCTCGACGGTGAATAGCGAGCTTACGATGCTCTACTGGCGCATCGGCCAGTGCATCCACACGCAGGTCTTGGACGGGCGCCGGGGCGCCTACGGTAAGGAAGTTCTGCCCACCTTGGCTGCGCAGTTGGTGGAGGAGTACGGCAGCAGCTTTGCAGAGCAGAACTTGCGCCGCATGGTGCAGTTCGCCGCCACCTTCCCCGACGAGCGAATTCTCGTATCACTGATACGAGAGTTAAGCTGGACGCACTTCATCGCCCTGATGCCGCTGAAAGACCCGCTCCAGCGGGACTACTACGCACAGATGGCCAGCACCCAACGCTGGAGCGTGCGGACGCTGCGCGAGCGTATCGACTCGATGCTGTACGAGCGCACGGCGCTTTCCCAAAAGCCCGAAGAAACCATAGCGCAGGAGTTGGCGACCCTGCGCGATGCGCAGCGCATGTCGCCGGCCCTGGTCATGCGCGACCCGTACATCCTCGACTTCCTGGGCCTGCGGGACACTTGGCAGGAAGGCGACTTGGAAGCGGCGATCATCCGTGAAATGGAGTCCTTCCTGCTGGAGCTGGGCGCGGGCTTCTCATTCGTCGCCCGGCAGAAGCGCATTCTGATCGACGACGAGGATTTCCACCTTGACCTGCTGTTCTACAACCGCAAGCTGCGGCGGCTGGTGGCGGTGGAGTTGAAGGTAGGTGACTTCAAGGCGGCCTACAAAGGGCAGATGGAGCTCTACCTTCGGTGGCTAGACAAGCACGAACGGGAGCCGGAGGAAGCCTCGCCGCTCGGGATCATCCTTTGCACCGGCAAGAAGCGCGAGCAGATCGAATTGCTGGAGCTGGACAAGTCCGGCATCCACGTTGCCGAGTATCTGACCGCCTTGCCGCCGAGGGGCGTGCTGGTGGAGCGGCTGCAACAGGCAACGCAACGGGCGCAGTTGCAGATCGAGCAGCGCAAGACCGACAACGAGTAGTCCTGTCCCAAGCAGTCGGGCGTCCCGGCGTGCCGCCGTCGCGCTGTCGTGCTGTCGTGCTGCGCATCGAGCTTCGCTGCGCGAGTCTCGCCCCTGTCGGGCTTCCATCACTGACGCCTCCGTCCCGGCTCGTTGATCCGGGCCTGCGCGCTCCGCTTGCCAAAAATCGACTCTGTGCAGTGGGCGGGTGTGGGCGGTCTTGCTGTTCCCTTCACCGTATCACGGCGTTCTCGCCGTCAAGGGCGGCGCGCGCCATGCGCGCTTGCGTCCTGGCGGCCGTCTGCGACCCCTGACTGCTTGCGCTGCGCCGTGCTGTCGCCGGTTCCGGGCAATTCCGCCCGAGCAACCGGAGCACGATCATGTCGCAACTGTCCTTTCCCTCGTTCGATTCCACTCTGCTGGTGCGCGACGCGCATGGGCGCTATCTACCGGCATCGGCCGACGACATCCTGGAAGCTGCGCGCCAGGTCATTGACCGGAAAATGCAGCGCAGAGCAGAGTTCACTTCGCCGGCGGCGGTCAAGGAATATTTGCGTACAAAGTTGGCCAGCTTCGAGCATGAGGTGTTCGCAGTGCTGTTCATGGATACGCGCCATCGTCTGATCGAATACAGGGAGATGTTCCACGGCACCATTGACGGTGCATCGGTGTATCCGCGCGAAGTGGTCAAGGAGGCGCTGCGACTCAATGCGGCGGCGGTCGTCGTTTCGCACAACCATCCGAGCGGAAACCCCGAGCCGAGCGCGGCTGACCGGGCGCTGACCCAGCGGCTCAAGGAAGCGTTGGGTCTGGTGGACGTGCGCGTGCTCGATCACATCATCGTTGCGGGCAACGAAACGGCATCGTTCGCCGAGCATGGGCTGATCTAGCCCAAGGGGCTTCGGCCCCTTTTTGCTGCGCCTGGTGGCATAGCTATGGCCCTCGGCCTGATGCTCAGGCCGTCGCAACCTGAATCATCTCGTCGTAATGTCTCTTGTCCACCTCTTCCAGCCACTGGAAGATGTGCCCGATGACGCTGTGGCTTTCGCCTGCCAAGTTTTCTGCGGATTCCTCTGTTATCTCAATAACGTCGCTATGTGAATACTTATTGATAAAGCGGTATATTTTTTCTTTAAGCTCTGGTGTCGTGATGGTGCAATCTTTTAGGCCAGCCTCCATCAATTGACTAATGTCGCTTCGCCGCCTTGGATATTTGAAGGTGAAGAACGATTCAACAAGCTTTCGGGCGAGGTTGGCGGTCAAGAACGCCTCATCTCGATTGAGTGTCGTGTGCGCCCTGTATTCGTAGAGCTTCTTGAAGATATAGTGATATTCGGAACCGTAGTTCTTCAGTGAGTCGTCGGCATCCACAAGTTGGGAATGACGAGGGGAGCCAGGTGGCGCATCCAGGCGATAAAAGAAGCAATTCTCGGTGTTGCCTTTTTTGACTCGATTCCTATTGGTGCCAGTGAACCAATCTCTCACTAGCTTAAAGTACGTGAAGTTGTGAGTCAGCACAAAAAGCTGCTTGGCTTCAGTGCATTGCGTTCTCAGGAACGAGTAGGCGTGAAACAAGTGATTAGAATCAAAGCTTGAGACCGGATCATCAACGACGACGATCGTATCCTTGATGTTATTTCCATTTTCTTTGAGCTTCGTGATGAAATAGACAAATGCAATCGCAGTCTTCTCACCTTCGCTCAAATTCCCATCGTGCTCACCAACCCCGTTTCTGATGATCTCATAGCCTTTCTTCTTCTGATTGAAGTTCAGGCAAAGCTCAGAGCGGCCAATGAAGCGATGTAGGATGTCATTGAACTCCTTTGCCCCGACCGTTTCATTCGAGAGCATCGCTTCTATGGCTCCGACCTCTAGACTAATTTTTTCAATTTCCTTATGGTCGTTCTTTGCTTCTAACTCAAGGTCATTGCACTTCTTCTCACTTCCAGCATAGTCAAATTCTTGCACCTCAGCCGCAGCAAAGTGAAGCTCCAGTGCCACCTTGCTTTTTGAGGTCTCAGATTTGAAATTTGAAGTCTTATTGTTGTGCTTTCCGACGAGAGAAACAATCGACTTCAGGATGTCATTGAAATTGGTGACATCGTCTTCAACCACATCCGAGATCTGAATGTCTGTCTTCCCAGGGTCTGTGATCTTGGCCTTCAGGGCTTCCCGCCATCCGTCCATTTGCTGGTCGATCTTTTCAGCAGCAGTTGCGTAGTCGTTTTGAAGCTTCTCTGCCTCGGCCGATAGTTCTTTATAAAACTCGGTCGATGCGGGAAGCTGATTAGCTGGAGCGCCTTGAGATTCAATCCATGTCGCCGCGTTCTGAAGTCGGCTCTGAAACTCCGTGAACTCCTTGCTGAAGTGGGCAGCAAGCGCCTCGGCACGAAGCTGGGTAAACGTAGCGCCGCAGAACTCGCAGGATTGCGAGTCGTGGTTTTTATGGATTTCCAAGCCTGCTTGAACCCATTCGCGGATGTCCGGGTTATCGGTCAGCCGCTGGATTGCTTGATTGACCGCCGTAGTCCCAATCAAATCTCTGATGCGGCCCGCCGCTTTCTTAAAATAGTCCGGCTCAATGGCCGTTGAGGCGAAAGCAATGCTTGGAAGCTGATCTGGCTTGGCGGCATTCGTAAGGTCGATAACCCTCTCATCTGGAAGAACCGACTCCGCCTTGATAATTGTCTCGCCATTATTCTGTATGAAGTTGGAGAGCTTGCGGCGGTCGTAATTCAAGTAATAACTGTCGCTCGTATCAATCGCCTGAAGTCCAAGCTTCATTTTCTTGGCAGCATTGGTCAGGAATTTCTCCAATGACTCACGTTGCTTCTTGATATCGCTTTGCTTGTCGTCGTGAGCCTTCTTTTTCGACTGAAGCTCGCTCTTCAGCTTCTCCAGCTTCTGCAAGTCATCAATCTTCTCTTTCGCAATAAGAAGGATGCTTTTTACGGATTTGTCCCAATCAATGTTCTCATGCACGAAGCGTTGATTGAAAACATGAATATTCAATTGGGATGAGTGGAGTGTGGATTCCGTGATCGTTGAGCCATCCTCCAGAACTACTGAAAATTGGCCCGTGCTGAAGCGGGGAACCATCGAGCGAAGCTCAAAGCAAGAGAATAGATTCGATAGCGTTGACTTGCCTGTTCCATTCCAACCATAGACCAGGTTGTACCGGCCGAACTTTTGGATCTTCGTTCCATTGAAGTCGCTGAAGATTCCGAACTGTTTGAGGCGGTTGATGCAGACAATCATTTCTAGATCTCCGTGTTCTTGCTTTCCCATCATTTGCTTGCGAAACAAATGGTAAACGAAGAGTCCTCTTGCGTCTCCGCTTCGCGGATCGCGCTGCTCCAGGTTCGCTAGTCGCTCATCCCTGGCGGGACTGGCTTTGCCAGCCTTCCGTATCGCTGACGCCTGCGGCCCGGCTTCCAGCTTCGGGCCTGCGCGCTTGCGCTTGCCGTGCGGTTCGGCACACAGGGGAGGCCGTTGCCATGTCCAGCCGTCTTCCCTGACTTCATCACCTTGTCCGCGACTGTAGCCCGCGGCCGGGGGCCGTCAAGGCGCGCAGGGCCGTGTCCTCGGCTGCGCCTGCGGGCCGCACCAACCCTGCGCTTGTTTCCTTGACAGCCCCCGTCCGCGCGCTCCTGACCGTCGCGGGCGATGAACTCAGGAAAGACGGTGGCAACAGGGCCAACCGGGTTCCTCGTGCCGACCGCACCGAACAGCCGAAAGGCTGGGCTCCGAATCTAGGAATCCGGTGTGCGGTGTGAACAGCAAACCTCTTTTGTCAGGAGAAAGACCATGCAACTCGCATCCCGTTTCGCTTCCCGCTCCCCCTCGCTGCGCAGCGATTACCCGCTGTCCGACGACCAGATTCACCGCGTGGCCCCGTCCATCTTCGCGGACGCGCCGCACGAGAGCCGTTCGCAGCGGTATGCCTACATCCCCACCGCCGCCGTGCTGACCGAGCTTCGCAAAGAAGGCTTCCAGCCTTTCATGGTGACGCAAACCCGCGTGCGCGATGAAGGCAAGCGCGAGCACACCAAACACATGATTCGCTTGCGCCACGCCAGCCAGATCAACGGCGCGGAGGCCAACGAAATCGTGCTGCTGAACTCGCACGACGGCACCAGCAGCTATCAGATGCTGGCCGGAATGTTCCGGTTCGTGTGCAGCAATGGCCTTGTCTGCGGCAACGCCGTGGCCGATGTGCGAGTGCCCCATAAAGGCGACGTGGCCGGTCTGGTCATTGAGGGCGCTTACGAAGTCTTGAGCGGTTTCGACCGGGTGAAGGAATCGCGCGATGCCATGCGCGGCATCACCTTGGACGATGGCGAATCCGAAGTGTTCGCCCGCGCCGCGCTCGCCCTCAAGTACGACGACCCGGACAAGCCCGCGCCCATCACGGAATCGCAAATCCTGATGCCGCGCCGCTTCGACGACCGCCGCCCCGACCTGTGGAGCGTGTTCAACCGCACCCAAGAAAACCTGACCCAAGGCGGACTGCGTGGCCGCAGCGCCAACGGGCGCCGCCAGCAAACCCGCCCGGTGCAGGGCATCGACCAAAACATCCGACTGAATCGTGCCCTCTGGCTGCTGGCCGATGGCATGTGCCAGTTGAAAGCCTGAATCCCTACGCGGCAAGGGCAGGCAGCAGCCCTTGTCGCTTTCTTCGCTGCTGCATCCCTGAACAGATAGGAGTTATCACCATGAACGCCGTTACCCAAACCGAAGCCCGCGCCATCAACACCGCCGCCGCTATCCCGCTGGAAGCCGCTGATCCGACCAAGAACCTGATTCTGGTTCCGCTGTCGCGGCTGGTGTCGCGCCCCACTGGCCGCAACGTGCGCAAGACCCCGCGCATGTCCATTCCCGAACTCGCCGCCAGCATCCAGCGTGTCGGCCTGCTGCAAAACCTCATCGTGATTGCCGCCGCCGATGGCGAGCATTACGAAGTCGTGGCCGGTGGCCGTCGCCTCGCAGCGTTGAAGCTGCTGGGGAAGAAGCACCGCATCAGCAAGGAATGGGAGGTGCCTTGCCTGCTGGTGGCCGATGGCACCGCACGCACGGCCAGCCTGACCGAGAACGTGCAGCGAGAAGCCATGCACCCCGCCGACCAGTTCGAGGCGTTCGCCGCGCTGGTGGGCGAAGGCCGCAGCATCGAGGATATTGCAGCGGATTTTTCCGTCACGCCGCTGGTGGTGCAGCGCCGCTTGAAACTTGCCAACGTCTCGCCGCGCCTGCTGGCCGACTATCGCGCCGAGGTCGTGAGCCTTGACCAGTTGATGGCCCTTGCCATCACCGACGACCACGCCGCGCAGGAAGCCGCGTTCTACGGTGCGCCGACATGGCAGCGCAGCCCGCACAACCTGCGCGACCGTCTGACCGAACGCGAAATCGACGCCTACCGGCATCCGCTGGTGCGCTTTGTCGGGCTGGACGGCTACGAGCAGGAAGGCGGTGGCATTCGCCGCGACCTGTTCGCGGAGGGCGACAAAGGCGTGTATCTGACCGATGCCGCACTGCTGGAACGGCTGGCGCAAGACAAGCTGGCAGGTATCGCCGCCATGGTGAAGGCCGAGGGCTGGGCGTGGGTGGATGCCACGCCGGGCATGACCCATGCGGATTTGCAAGCCTTCCAGCGTGCTCCAAGGGAACGCCGCAGCCCGAACAAGCGCGACGCGCAGCGCATCGAGAAGCTGCAAACCAAGCTGCACGAACTGGCCGAGGCGGTGGATGCCGCGCTGGATGACGAGGACGAGGAAAAGGCCGATGCCTTGCAGGAAGAAGGCGAACGCCTGGGCGAGCAGTTGCAGGCGCTGGACGATAGCTTGCTGGACTATGCGGCCAATGTCAAAGCCGCAGCCGGTGCCATCGTCACCATCGACCGCGACGGGCAGGCCGCGATTCATCGCGGGCTGCTGCGCGAAGCGGAGGCCAAGGCACTGCGCACGCTGGAACGGCTGCGGCAGGGTTTCGGCAGCGAAGGCGAAGCCGCGAACGAGGACGAAGGCGAAGGCGAGGACGACGAGCAGCCCAAGACCGCCACAATGTCCGACCGACTGGCGCAGCGGTTGAGCGCGCACCGTACCGCCGCGCTGCAAATCGAAGTGGCCCGGCATCCGCAAGCCGCGCTGGCCGCCGTGGTGCATGGCATGGTGCAGACCGTCTTGCAGGAAAGCCACTACGGCCACGAGCTGCCGCTGGGCGTGCGCCTCACGGTGCAAGACCGGCTGGAAGGCATGGCCCCGGACTGGCCGGAATCACCCGCCGCCGTGGCGCTGCGCGAACTGCAACAGGTGGCAGGCGAAACCTTGCCGGAGGACAGCGCCGAACTGTTCGCCGCGCTGCTGGTGAAGTCACAGGATGAACTGGTGCGGCTGCTGGCCGTGTGCGTAGCTTCCACGGCGGACGTGGTGACGCCTCGCGCCACGCCGCACCAGCCCGGCGCGGAACTGGCGCGTGCCGTGGGGCTGGATATGGCCGCGTGGTGGCAGCCCACCAATGAGGGCTATTTCCGGCATGTGCCGAAGACCACGATTCTTGAAGCCGTGCGCGAGTTCGCGCCCTCGCACGCCACCCGGCTGGCGAAGTTGAAGAAGGGCGACATTGCCAGCGAAGCCGAACGGCTGGCCGCTGGCACCGGCTGGATGCCCGCCATCTTCCGCATCGAAGGCCCGCAGCAGGCCGTGCAGGACGCGCCGGCGGATGGCGAAGCCGAAGCACAGGAAGAAGCGGCCGCCGTGGCGGATGACCAGCCGCAGGCCGAGGCTTTGGCCGCGTGACTTCGCACCGTAGATAGCGCCCCGGTTCCGGCCGGGGCGCTTCATGTTGAGGATACCTGTCATGACCCACCAACCCGAAAACCGCCGCCGCATGGCTGCGACCTATGCCTCCGGCACGGTGCGCGCCCGCCGCTGGCACGGCGACGTGCGCGGCTACCGTCCGCCGCGTGGCTGGACGGCCCGCGCCGACCTGACCGATCTGCATCCCCTCACGGGCCGCGCCTTGCCGCGCGCCGTGTGGTGGATCATCGAAACCAAGGAATAACGAGCCGCACCGGCCCCAAGCCGTGCCGCCTTGGGGCCGGTGCTCGAAAACTCCGGGCGCGGCGGTGGCCGCGCCCGGTTTCACTGCTCAAAGCCAAAACGCCCCATCGCCGCCTTCGGACAGGCGGCGATGGGGCCGCGCACAAGGGCGCTTGTGCGCGAAATCCACGAAGCCAGCAAGTGTGGCGGCGCATCGCGCCGCCAACGATTCGACCGAGCCCCGCCGCAATGGGCGGGGCTGGTGTGGCTACGCCCCGGCTCGCTGCGGCAGGTTGCACGAAAGCGTGCCGTCCCCGACGCTGGCGGTTCGTTGTCTGTACGTCACGAAAGACGGTTCACCGACACGCCGCCCGGCCTCGCTTCAATGGAGCTTCCACACCACGCCTCAGTATGTGGCCGTGAGCTGCGGCAGGGGCGCTCTGGCCTTGTCGTCGGGGCATTGACTGGCCCGCGTCAGGGCGCAAGCCGGTGCAGCCGTCACGCGGGGATGCCGAGTTGGCCACGTCTCCATTCGGGAGCGGGCGGCCTGTGCGTCCTTGTCTTGTTGTGAATCCTGGCGGTGGCGCGGCTGCGCCTTGGGCTTCATGGCCGCAACCTTGCAGCGAAAACAATTTCCCCTGCGCTGCGCGCATTCCTCGCGGGACAAATTCTTTTCGCTTCCGGGTTCTCCACGTTGTTGCGACCGCTGCGCGGTGCGACCAGCCCATCCCCCACCGGCCGGATCACAGCAAGGACGCACTGGCGCGACCTTGTTCAACCCGAAAGGAGAAACATTATGGCTAACATCGGCACCTTCACCGCAGAGAAAGACGGCTTCACCGGCACGCTTCGCACCCTGACGCTCAACGTCAAGGTCAAGCTGGTTCCCAACGACAAGGGCGACGCCGAGAGCGCCCCGGACTTCCGCCTCCAGGCGGTCGGCCACGACATCGGCGCGGCGTGGAAGAAGACCAGCGAGGCTGGGCGGGATTACCTGTCAGTGAGCCTCGACGATCCTTCGTTCCCGGCAACCGTTTATGCCCGCCTGATCGAGAACGAGGATGGCACGCACGACCTGATCTGGTCGCGCAACAAGCCCAAGGCGGCCTGACAGCCGCTTAGCGCGCCCCGCCCACTGCGGCGGGGCGCGATGCTGCTGATTGCAGCACCGCTCGCGCAGGATTTCTGCCGCTGCCGCGTGCTGGACACGCCCATCAGGGCGGGCCTGCATGGGTGCCTTGTGGCTCGCAATCCGTGTCAACGAGCGATCTATGGCGTGTCGGCGCTGTAAGCGCCGCCGGGCTTTCGGGCTTCGCCCCGTGCCGGCAAGCCGTCACCGCCATACGGCTTCAATCCCTCACGTCTCCGCGCCTGTGGCGCTGCGCGCTCCGCTTGCTGCAATTCAGCGCCACACGCCAACGCGCTACGGCGTGTCGGGCTCTTCCCATAGCGCCCCAAGTTCCTGGCGCACCTGTGCCAGCAAAAGGTCGGCTTCGCGGGTGCTGTCGCCGGCATAAGCCAATGTCAGCAGCGTGAGCGGATGCACTTCCATGACCTCGCACAGATCGGCTAGCTTCTGGATAGTTGGGCTTTTCAGGTCGCGCTCCAGCGTACTCATGTAGGTGCGACTGGACACGTTGGAGAACGCTTCCTGGCTCAAACCACGCGCCTTCCTTACCGTCCGAATCGCCGCTGCCAATGAGTTCTTCGCTGCCACCTATGGTTTCCCCCAAAAAACAAGATGACAGCCCATTGCGCCCTATAGTGCTACAATCTATAGTGTTCATTTGGTGATGTTGTTTTCCTTTTCCGTGCTTTTACAGAGATCCGCATCTGCGGATTTCCTCAGACCCAGGGAACCGCATCCGTGTCTTTCCTGACTTCCACCCATACGCCTTCGTGCCTCTCCGCTTTTGCGGATTGGTGCACTTGCGCATCTGTGCGTCCGTCCGCACGCACGCACAGATGCGCCTCGGCGATTGCGTGTATTCGTGGAAGGGGCGCGACCTTGACCACGCTTGTCACCGAGGAAGACCGGGTGCAGCTGCTGGCCCACGGCCTCACACGCACCACAGGGCAGGAATGCGACCCGCTGCCAGTGGTGCGCCTGTTCACACCGGACGCACATGCGACGTGGCTACTGGCCGCGCTCGATCCGACCGATGGCGATACGGCCTACGGCCTGATCGACCTCGGGATCGGAATGCCGGTGCTGGGGACGGTAAAGCTGTCTGATCTGGCGTCCATCATCGGGCCGCACAAGCAGCCGGTGATGCGAGATCGGTATTTCCAGCCGACGCGGCCGCTGTCGGAATACGTTCGACTGGCTCAGGAGAACGGTTCAATCACCGATTGACACATTCCAGCGCGACCAGGCCAAAAGTATCGCATTGTGACTATTTCGGTCTTAGCCAAGACCTGGCAAGTCTTGATCCGCATGCTTGCACCAGGGTGGTGCACCCCTGACCAAAACAGTCATGATCCCAGGCGCGCGATCCGGCACGGTGTTCAATGCTGCACCCCATTTCCGGGCGGTGCAGTCGTCGCACTTAGACGATTTCAGCAATGCACTGGAGCGAATCTGTCTTGACACCAGCAGCTAAAGCGTAACCCGAGTTTGATGACCACTTGATGGCGATTCGATAGCTCCCGCACAGCGGAATTGTGGCGACGTTCCCAGAAACAGGGAGGTTTCGCCATGACTGACCGCAGCAGCCAACACTGGTATCCCACGGCGGCGTATCTCTACACGCTGCACCTAGATGGCCCGGCGCTGGCTTGGGAGTATTTGCGCAGGAATCCAAATTACCGGCGCGACTGGCTACGCCGGCGTCGCAAGCCAGACGCGGCGCAGGCCTGGGGCCTGCGTCTGCTGGAAGATCCCGGCCTGGATGCGCGCGATGCACATCCTGCTTGGTTCCCCGATCACGATGCCGTGGTGCAGCTATACCCCGACGCCGACCCACCGCCCAATGCGCACACCTTCGAGTTCTGGCGCATTCCTGGGCGCAAGCAACTGACCCACGACGGCAAGCGCCTGATGCTCGTATCGCATTGGCCAGGCTGCTGCGTTCGGCTGGCACTCGCGCCCGATTTGGAGGAAGGCTCGGCCTACCTCTACGCCGCACGTGCCTGCGCTACGCCCTGTGCGCGCTACCGCACGCTCGCTGCCAAGCTGGATGCGCTATCTGCCGCAACCGTGGCCGCGCCTGTGGCAACAGCCCGCTCTCGCCCCACGCCCGCCGCGCTGCTGGAACTGCATACCTTGCAAGCGCTCGACGCGACCCTCGCGGGAGCCTCCTTGCGCGAGGTGGCCGAAGGTCTGTTCGGCGCGGATGCCGTCGCGGCCGACTGGCACAAAGACAGTGCATTGCGTGCCCGCGTGCGGCGGCTGGTATGCCGCGGCGATGAGCTGATGCACGGCGGCTACCGCCGACTAGCGCAGCTTCCAATGTTCCCGTCGCATTAGGGGGGGGACGTTTCTCGACCCGTGCGAATCGTCCCTTAGCAAGAAGCCTTGCTTTCTTGAGAGTGCCTCTATCCGGCCGCGTGGTGTGGCCGGGTTTGATGGAGGTACATCCCATGCGACCTGCTCCCTCGCGGCCTGCCGCCGCTGCCGTCACTGCGACCTCGCAGCCTCAACGCTACCTGACAAACGACGAAGCCGCCGACTATCTGCGGCTGTCGCCGCGCACGCTGGAGAAGCAGCGGGTGATCGGCGGCGGCCCCAAGTTCCGCAAGTTCGGCCGCCGCGTCATGTACGCGGTGTCCGACCTCGATGCCTGGGCCGACCAGCGCAGCTACGAGGCCACGTCCGATCCCGAATACGCCGAGCGCCACGCGGGCGACTACCGTGATGGCCGCTGACCGTCGGCGCGTGGGTGGCCTTCGCCATGTCCAGCCCGCCAGGGCAAGCCTTGCCGCAGCGCGAACAGCTCGATCTGTTCCGAGCGCTGCCGGGCGACATGGCGCCACGCGATTCCCAGGACTTGATGGCCTTTCCGTTCTTCTCGCTTGCCAAGTCGCGGCGCACGGCGCCGATCGACTTCCGCAGCGGGAACGTCACCATCCGCGTGGAAGGCACGAAGGAGCACGGCATCGCAACGATATGGGATGCCGACGTGCTGATATGGGCCGCCTCGCAGATCGTAGAGGCGCGCGACGCGGGCCTGCGCCCGTCGCGCTGGATACGCGCCACGCCTTACGAGATTCTGCGCTTCATCGGGCGCGGCACGTCCCTCAACGACTACCAGCGCCTGAAGGCCGCCCTCGACCGACTGCAATCGACCACGGTGGCCACGTCCATCCGCGAAACCACGGGAAGGCGCTTGCATCGCTTCTCGTGGATCAACGAGTGGAAGGAACTGGCCGACGCCAGCGGCACGCCGCTGGGCATCGAGCTGATCTTGCCGGACTGGTTCTACGCCGGCGTGCTCGACGCCGCCCTGGTGCTTACCATCGACCCGGCCTATTTCCGCTTGAAGGGCGGTATCGAACGCTGGCTGTACCGCCTGGTGCGCAAGCATGGCGGGCGGCAGGAGCACGGCTGGCAATTCGACTTCCGACACCTGTACCGCAAATCCGGCAGCGCGGCCCGCTTCTCGGACTTCGCCTACGACGTGCGCGCCCTGGTAGCGCGGCAGTCGCTGCCCGGCTACGTCCTCGGCATCGAGCGGATGCCGGACGACAACACCGAGTTGCTGACCTTCCGGCCCGTGCCGCATACGGCACGGGGATAACTGCGGGAGAACCTGTGGACGGCCTCGTGCTATCAGGAGTACCGGGTATCGTGCTATCAGGAGTACGACTCTCGTGCTATCAGGAGTACGAAAACGCCGGAAAGCCAACAACGGCGCGGGTTTGCGTTCCCTCTAACTTACCTAACAAGAAATACATAACTTTTAGTAGAAGCGCGCCGTTTCGGTGGACAACCACGAAACGGCACGGCCAGGCCGGCTTTCCAGCTCGGAGGGCCGCGCCATGATCTTCGCGTTTCTCAACCAGAAAGGCGGCGTAGGCAAGACCACGCTCGCCACGCACATCGCCGGCGAACTGGCGATGCGCGGCCTGCATGTCATCCTGCTAGATGCCGACCCGCAGGGGTCATCGCTCGACTGGACGCAGCGGCGTAGCCAGCAGGGCCTGCCCCGTCTGTTCAGCGCCGTGGGCCTTGCCCGCGAAACGCTGCATCAGGAAGCGCCAGAACTCGCTAGGCGGGCCGATCACATCATCATCGACGGCCCGCCGCGCATCGCCGCCCTCGCGCGCTCCGCGCTGCTGGCGGCCGAGCGCGTGCTGATCCCCGTGCAGCCCAGCCCCTACGACGTATGGGCATCCGCTGAGATGGTCGCACTGATCCGCGAAGCGCAGGTGTTCCGGCCAGCGCTGCGCGCGGCATTCGTCATCAACCGGCGCGTCAGCACCACCATCATCGGCAGGGAGGCGCGGCAATCACTCGCCGAACAGCCGCTGCCCGCGCTGCGCTCGGAGATCCACCAGCGGATCGTCTTTGCCGACAGCGTGGCCGCTGGCCGGCTTGCCCGCGAAACCGCGCCCGACAGCGCCGCTGCCCGCGAGATTGCCGCGCTCACCGACGAACTGCTGCGGTGGCCGACATGACTGGAAAGCCATCACCACGCAGCAAGCGCGTCGGCATCGGTGCGCGCCCCCCAGCGAATCCGCACGCCGAAGCGTGGATTCGCCAGGGCGACGCAGATGCCTTGCAGAAAGGCGACCTCTACACCGCTCGACTGACGCTCGACATCACGCCCGCCATGCGGGCGCGCATCAAGGTGTCGGCCTTCACGCGAGGCGTGACCGTAGCCGAACTGCTGCGCGGCCTGCTGGAGCGGGAGTTTCCCACGGAGGGCACGCCGTGAACGCATCCGCTTCGACCGCCCACACCCCCAAAGCAAGTGCGCCCACGGCTGCACCGCCGCCAGCGCCTTCGACACTCGCCGGCCAGGCCGGCAACGTGCCGCTGACGCGCGTGGCGCTGGCCTACATCGAACCGCGCTTCAAGCTCTACCTGCGCTTCGGCGAACCGGCGCGCACGCTCCAGCTCGACCGCTGGCGGCGCTGCGCCGTGTTCCTGCCGAACGCGGTTCTGTGCCGCATCCGTTGGCAGGCCAACGACTACGGCACGATCCGCTGGCAGCTCATGGTGATGCAGACCGCCACGCCGCTGGACGCCGTTCAGCGCATCCCCGGCGTGCAGCCGGGCGCGCGTCTGCTGCTGCACGCCGAAGGCGATGCCAACGTGCGCGCCGTGCTGGAACGCATCGACGGCATCGAGGCGCTGGGCATCGCAGCCGCAGACACATCGCCCGCGTACTGGCGCACGCTCGCGAACCGGCTCGCAGCGCGCTCGCCGCTACCCACATACACCGCAGAACGGCACGCCGCCTGGCTGGCCGGAAGGACATTGCCATGACCACGATTTCCACGACCGGCCCCGTGCCGCATCCTCGCTCGCGCCTGCGCGCTCGCCTCGTGCTGGCCGGCTTCGCCGCCGTCGGCCTCGCTGCGCTGGCCTGGGCGGCGTTCGTGTCGCCGCTGCCGCGCCTGACCTACAACCCGTCCGACAGCGTGGCGGTCGGCTGGTATCGCATCGAACCGTTCGACCCGCGCACCGCCTCGCTGCCACGTCCGTTGTCCGTGGACAGCATCGTGCTGGTGCCGCTGCCCAACAGGGCCGCCATGCTGGCTGCGCAGCGCGGCTACCTGCCGACCCGCGTTCCGCTGCTCAAACGTGTAGGTGCAGTCGCGCCACAACACGTTTGCATCGTCGCCGGCCAGGTTCGCATCGACGGCGTGCCGGTGGCCGCCGCACTGCCTGCCGACCGGCTGGGCCGGCCGCTGCCATCCTTGCAGCTCTGCCGCCGTCTCGAACCGGGCGAGCTGTTCCTGTTGAGCGTGACCAATCCGGCGTCGTTCGACAGCCGCTATTTCGGGCCGGTCAGTGCATCCGCCGCGATCGGCGTTGCGCATCCGATCTGGCTGGAGTCGTGTCCATAATGGCCGCCGACTCGCTGCACGTGGCCGTGCCTCTCATCGTGCCATCGGGCATGTCGTTCTACGGTTCGTCGCCGTGTCGTCGCGCGTGCAGTGCGGGTGCATTCGCACCGCACTTCGCGCTGCCTTCGGCGCAGCCGTCCAACGTGCAGGCGTCTTGCCTCGAACGCGCTTGGCCTGCGGCCATTGGCGTGTTCGCCGGCGGGCTGGCTGCTGGTACAGCAGCGCCGCCGGGCCGCCGATGCCCGGAGCGGGAGCGAGGGGCAAAGGCGGAAGGCAAGACAAAAGGACGCGGCACCGGGCCGCGTCGAAAGCCTGTCTGCACATGGGGGGGGCGCGGCACGGAGCGGCTTCGCCGCCGTGCCGCGTGGGGCGCGAGGGTCGCGCCAATGCAGGCATGTCCGCGTGCTTCGCACGACAGGACTCGTCAGGGCTTGCAGGGAGAACGGCAATGACCGACCGCCGCGACGACGATTTCCGGGTGCGCCCCAGTGCCCCGAAGAACCGGGGCAAGGGCCAGGGGCAGAGCTTCGTTTCCAAGGTGCTCAAGCAGGCCGGCAAAGCCAGCAGCGGCAAGTCGGCGGTGCGCCGTCCTGGGGCGGCCGGCACCGGCCAGCGGCCTGGCTCGCGCCTGGGGCGCGGCCATACGGCGGCGCGCTTTGCCGGGGCGAAGCTAACGCCCATGTCGCGGCGCGTGACCATCAAGACCTTGCTGGTCAATCACCAACGGGCCAGTCCGCAATCGCTCGCCAAGCACCTGCGCTACGTCGAACGCGATGGCGTGGGCCGCGACGGCGAACTGGGCCAAGCCTACGGGCCGCAGACCGACACCGCCGGCCTCGATGCCTTCAAGGAACGCTGCTCCAATGACCGCCACCATTTCCGCTTCATCGTTTCGCCGGAGGACGCGGCTGAACTGGACGACCTGCGCACCTACACCCGGCATCTGGTGGATCGCATGGAAGCCGACCTGGGCACGCGGCTGGATTGGGTGGCGGTCGATCACTGGAACACCGACAACCCGCACACCCACCTGATCGTGCGCGGGCGCGACGACACGGGCAAAGACCTCATCATCGCGGGCGACTACATCGCCCACGGCTTCCGCCATCGGGCCGCCGAGCTAGCGACGGAATGGCTGGGGCCGCGCACCGAACTGGAGATCCAGCAGACTTTGCAGCGCGAAGTGGAGCAAGAGCGGTGGACGAGCATCGACCGCACATTGCAGCGCGAGGTCGGCGACGATGGCCGAGTGCGGATCGAGCGCTTGAACGAACCCCGGCTGCAACGCCAGCGCCTGCTGCTGATCGGCCGCCTGCAACGCTTGCAGCGCCTGGGCCTGGCCGACGAAGTGCAGCCTGGCACCTGGGCCATCCATGCGGATGCGGAGAAGACCTTGCGCGCCCTGGGCGAGCGCGGCGACATCATCCGCACCATGCAGCGGGCGATGAGCGGCCAGCCGCGCGAGCTGTCGGTGTTCGAGCCGGGCGACGATGGCCGCACCATCATCGGCCGCGTGGCCGGCAAGGGCTTGGCCGACGAGCTGCACGACCGCGGCTATCTGGTCATCGACGGCGTGGATGGCAAGGCCCACTACGTCGCGTTGAATGCCCGCGACGAGCTGGCGAACTACGCGACCGGAGCCGTGGTGGAGGTACGCGGTGCCGCCGAGATGCGGTCGGCCGACAAGAACATCGCCGCGCTGGCGAGCGATGGCCTGTATCGCACCGATCATCACCTGGCGATCGAGCGAGGCCGAGCCAAGCCCGGCCGCGACCCGCAGGAGGTCGTCGCGGCCCACGTTCGCCGGCTGGAATCCCTGCGCCGGGCCTGCATTGTGGAACGTGTGGCGGACGGACTATGGAAGGTGCCGGACGATCTGGCGGAGCGTGGCCGCCAGTACGACGCGCAACGGCTGGGCGGCGTGGCTGTGGAGCTGAAATCGCATCTGTCGATCGAGCGGCAGGCGCGGGTAATCGGCGCGACCTGGCTGGATCAGCAATTGATCGGCGGCGGCAAGGGGCTGGGCGACCTGGGCTTTGGTGGCGATGCCAAGCAAGCCTTGCAGCAGCGCGCCAACTTCCTCGAAGAAGAGGGGCTGGCCCAGCGGCGCGGGCAGCGGGTGATTCTTGCCCAGAATCTGCTGGAAACGTTGCGCAATCGGGAGCTGGCGCAGGCAGCGAAGGACATTGCCGCCGACACCGGCCTGGAGCATCGCTCCGTCACGGACGGGGAGCGCGTGGCCGGCATCTACCGGCGCTCCGTCATGCTCGCCAGCGGGCGCTACGCGATGCTTGATGACGGCAAGGAATTCAGCCTGGTGCCGTGGCGGCCGGTGATCGAACAGCGGCTGGGGCAGCAGATCGCCGCGACAGTGCGCGGCGGTGGCGCGTTGTGGGAGATTAGCCGGCAGCGCGGGCCTGAACTCTGATAGCGCACATCATCTTCTGCATGTTGCAAGATCGTCGGGGCTAGGTGCGAATACTTCACGATATCAACCTGAACCTTTGGGGTGCACCAAGATTTCCAACTGTCGTGCCACATGATCGAAAGGCGCGACGCTGCGCTCCGCGCGGCATAGCACGATCGCACCTTCAATACTGGCGACGATGAGAGTGGCCAATTGGGATGCATCGACGGACGTGTGTCCGTGAGATTGCAGTGATGCAGACAGTATCGCCTTCCACTGGCCAAACGTCAGCGCAGCGGCCTCCAGTGCTTCTACCGCTTCACCCTCAATCGGTTGTTCGACCGCTGCGGCCATGACCGGGCAACCCTGGCGAAAATCAGAGTGCAGCAGGATTTCGCGCCACAAACCCAAAAACGCACGCAACCCCGGCCGGAGCCCGTCGCGTAAATGACCTTCCAACTGCCGCTGCACTCGCGCACCCGCCTGCAACACCGCCTCAGAAATCACCTGCTGCTTGCCGCCCGGAAAGTAGTGGTAGGTCGAGCCGAGGGGCGCCTGGGCACGCTTGGCCATCTCCCGGATGCTGGTTGCGTTCAAGCCGTGCCGGGCCAGCATCTCGGCGGCCACGGCCACGACACGCTGGCGGCCGTCAGTTTGACGAGGACTCATGGCAAAAACCTTGCTAAGACAGTCGTCATAGTCTAGCCTCGCGAATTCAAGTATGACAGTCGTCATAGATAACGTGAAATGGCCGTGACTTCGAACCTGATTGAACTGACCGCCGCCGATGGCTACGTACTCGGCGCCACTCGGTATGTGCCAGACATCCCACCCCATGCATGTCTGGTCGTTGCCGGCGCCACCGCCGTACCCCAAGGCTTCTACAAGCGCTTCGCCGAGTTCGCCACCTCCCGGGGCTTTGAGGTCCTGACCTTCGACTATCGGGGGATCGGCCGCTCGCATCCCGGATCATTGAAGGACTTCCGCATGGACTTGTTGGACTGGGGGCGACTCGATCTGGCAGCAGCGGTCGATGCTATGGCCCATCCGCAGGTGCCGCTATTCATCGTCGGGCACTCATTTGGCGGCCATGCCTTCGGGTTGCTCCCCAACCACCAGAAAGTGGCAGGCTTTTATGTGTTTGGTACGGGGGCGGGCTGGCATGGCTACATGCCGATGGGTGAACGCCTGCGGGTACTGGCGATGTGGAACCTCGTTCTTCCAGTCCTGACGTGGTGGAAGGGGTACTGCCCTTGGAAGATGCTGGGCATGGGTGAGGATCTTCCCGTTGATGTCTACCGCCAGTGGCGGCACTGGTGCCGCTTTCCCCGTTATTTTTTCGACGACCCTGCCATGTCTGGCATCGAACGTAATTACGCCGAGGTGCGCACGCCGATCGTGGCTGCCAATGCGCTTGACGACCGGTGGGCGATGCCAGCCTCGCGGGATGCCTTCATGGAGGCTTATCGGAATGCACCATTAACGTGCAAGGACCTAAATCCTTCCCAATCCGGCGGCGCGCTCGGACATATGGGCTATTTCCGCCAATCAGCGACATCGCACTGGGAAGACGCGCTGGAATGGTTTGCGGGTCTGTCCCACAGGGCCGAACGGAGATGAACACAGCGCCACACTGACGCTCCTCGCTTCGCTGACTACTTCGCGCCACTTTCGGCAGCAATGCCCTGCTCTAAGCGGCACATCTGCCGCTCTTCGAGCGGCGCCCATATCTACATCTAGATCAGCAAGGGAAAAATTAGCGGACCTTTTTGCTAAGGCGCTTGCGATAAGAAATATAGGAGCAAAGCACGTTACAGCAGTTCAAGCTCGCTCAAGTTTGATTGCACGCTCTGGGCAGGCAGTGACGCATAGGCCACATGCCTCACATGCACTGGCATTCGGCATGAAGGCCTGCTTCCAACCGTGGGCAAAGCCCTTCACCTTGCCAATCCAGGAGAGGCCGTCTCGATCGGACTTGGGAAGGACACCGAGCACGAACACGTCTTTCGGACAGGCGCTGATGCAGTCGCCTTTTCCCTCGCAGCGGTTGCGATCGATGACCGGCACAAACTTGCCAGGCGGATGCTTACACGGCTCAGCCGCGGCTTTCGGTGTTTTTTCCATAGGTCCTTTCTCTGGGTTATGGTTTACCCAGCGGGGCTTTGAAGAGCGGTGCTAAGACCAATTTTACTTCATTGTGGCACCGAGTGCCAGTTGGCGCATTGTGCTCTAATGGCGCTAAATGCCATAAATCAGAGCGATTTGAATGACAGAGAAGCACCCCAGCCTTCGTGAAAGGCACAAACAAAGCACTCGAACGGACTTGTCCAACTTCGGACTGGAACTGTTCTTGAAACAAGGCTTCGCCAATACCACCATCGAGCAGATCGTCGAACCCCTGGGCATCGCGCGGCGTACCTTCTTTCGGTACTTCAAGACCAAGGAGGAACTGGTCTTCGCGTGGCACGCAGAGAAGACTGTGGAGTTGGTCGAGGTGTTGAAGAGCAGGCCCGCCAAGGAGCGCCCCTTGGACGCGGTTTGCGCAACCATGGCGACGACCCTCAAGCGCTACGACGCGAATCCAGAGCTTGCCTTCGCTCTGGTACGCCTTCTGAAAGAGACACCGGCCTTGCTCGCCAAGGAATGCGAAAAGCGGATGGACCGGGAACTGGCGCTTGCTGCTGCATTGGTGGAGCGAGAAGGCAAGCAGGGTCTGATCCCCCTCAAAGCGCGCATCATCGTTGGTGCGGTCATGTCAGCGTGGATGGCAGCGCTGGATGAGTGGTATGCCGACGGCGGGCAGGCAGACCTGCGGCCCATCATGGCAAGCGCGTTCGCATTGGTTCACGAGCTGTGATCATCATCCTGGGCGACGCGCCGTATTGTCATTGACCGTGGAGCACTGCCTTGGAGTATGCATGTGCTCCGAAGGCGGCGCTTTCCACGCCGGCTGTTTCGTGTCGTGCCGAAGGCCTTTGCATTTCCTATCAACAGCCCTCGCAGCGGAGATCGGCTGCGGCCGACAGGAGATGCTCCAGCAGGATGCGGCGTATCTCCAATATCGCCTCTGCCGTTTCCTGCACGCTGTGCCATGACGTGATGACCCTCTCGGATAACGCGCCCTCCAGGTGCGCACTGGCATAGGGCACCACGCCGTCGCTGGACTGCGCCAGTATGTCCTCGGGACGTTCGCGGCCAATGATCGAGTGGTAGCGCACCCTCGGGCTGATCTGCAGTTGCGCAGCCGCACGCACGAATGGATCGCGGTCGCTCCGGTTGTCGATGCTGTTCGGGATATGCAGCGGTTCGCTGCCCTGACCCTGGGGAGAAAGCCGGGCCAGCCGTCTCGTCAGATCGCCCGCCTGCTCCAACATGGCCAGAGGCAAGGTGACGAGATTGGCGGCGTGGCGTGCCAGCCGGTTCTCGGCGAAGGGCGTGCCGCGGTGCGGTGCGGCAATAAAAACGGCGCGTGTGACCTGCGGCATCGGCTGAAACTCCACATATGCGGTCAGATCGCGCTGGAGTTCCGGGTCCGATGCCATGCGCGTTTTCGCTCCCGACGGTAACAACGGCCACATTGCCTGGCCTGCATCGGACACCAACAGCCGCGACAACACGCCACCCATGCTATGGCCGACCAGCACCATGTCGCGTGAGGCGCGGGCCGTGCCCTGGGGGTCGAAGTGGGCCAGTGTCTGTGTCAGCGCCTGCTCGATGGCGTGCCGGTTCAGGGCCAGGGGGGCGTTCGTTGGGTAATAGACCTGCCAGATCTGATAGTGCTGACGCAGCGTCTCGTCGCCCAGCACCTCGTTGGCCACATTGACCCATGCTTCCGGGCTGCTCGCCAGTCCGTGCAGCATGACGACGATCCCCCGTTCCGGGTCATACGGTTGCATCAACTGGACTTGCGGTCGCACGATGCCGTCGCTCATGCCGAACAGGGTACGCAGCGCTTGTGTGGCGAAGCCCGAGCGCGCGAGCCAAAGGCCATAACCGGCAGTGAAGTTGGCCGCGAGCGGAGCCTGTACCCCGGCCGTGTCGATCTGCTTCGCGCGGTAAGGATCGTAGAGGCAAATATCCACGCGGCGGGTGCCCAGCACCTCTTGCAGGTTCCGGCCCTCGAAGGTGATCAGCGCAGTGATCGCGGGATACCGCATCTCGGTATAAGGCACCGGGGGACTGGTTGGTAGCGGCGGGAGGACCGCCACCAGCGGGGCGCCGAAGCCGTCGCGCCGATAGGTGTTGCGCAGGCCGGAGAAGCGCAGCGAGGAAGCGGTCACCAGCGCCTCTGGCAGCGCCGCACCCTGCGTGCGTGCAAACCCCTCGACGTGGCTGCTTAGACGCCACTGTCCAAGATGGAGGACAGAAGCCCCGGTGTTGCGGGTGGCGGCAACCCGCTCGCGCCAGCGGGCGTTGAACAGGCGTGTCACGGTCTGCTCGACGGCGTAGTTGTAGTAGTCGCGCACTTGGGTCTGGCGGTCCTCGAACGCGCGTTCTCCTGGGCGCCGCTCGGTGAAAAACAGGTAGGCCCAGGCGTGCCGCGCTGCTTCAAGCCACGCGTCCAGCGCCGGGGCTTGCCGGGTCGAGCTGGCAGGCGCCTGGTCGGCCGCGAGTGCCGCTTCCAGCCACAGTTCGGACAGCGCGGACTGGCGCTGCTCCTCGGTGATGCCGCTCGCCTGCGCCAGGGTCTGTCGGCAGGCCTCCTGGCGTTCACGGCAGTCGTCGATGCCGACCACGCGCAGCACCTCCTGCGCGGCCGTGCTCAGCCGGCCCGTGGTGAGCACGTCGCCACGTCGCTCAGCCAGGTACTCCTTGGGTGAGATGGATGAAACGGACACCACCGCGCAGCCTGGCAGCAGCGCGACGAGCAGTACCCACAGCAGTATGTGAAACGGGGGCCGAAGGCGACTCATGAAGCCGCCTCCTGCATATCGGAAAGGTCGCAGCGCGCGGCTCGGCAGCCGAGAGGGTCGGCGTTGGTGGCCTGCGCGCGACCGGGTTCGCACGGCTCAACCGTGGCTCGGGATACGTCTTCCATAGCGCTTCTCTCCCCTGAAGCCAATGAAACGCCGACAGGGGCGGTTCAGCCAAAACTTCAGTCATTGTGACACAAAGTGCCAATTGGCGCATAATGCAGTATTGGCACCAAGTGCCAGTTAAGGCAGAATGCACCCATGACACAGAAAAACCCTGGCCTTCGCGAAAGACACAAGGAGAGCACCCGCAGGGAGTTGTCCAACCTCGGGCTCGCGCTGTTTCTGAAGCAAGGCTTCACCCACACCACCATCGAGCAGATCGTCGACCCTCTGGGCATCGCGCGGCGCACCTTCTTTCGCTACTTCAAGACCAAAGAGGATCTGGTCTTTGCCTGGCATGAAGAAAAGACCGTTCAGTTGGCCGACGAGTTGAGGGGCAGGCCCGCCGAGGAGCGCCCCTTGGATGCGGTCTGCGAAACGCTGGGGACGGTGCTCAAACTCTATGACGCCAATCCCGACATGGCTTTTGCTCTGGTGCGCCTCCTGAAGGAAGCACCGCCCTTGCTCGCGAAGGAGTGCGAGAAGCGGATGGAGCGAGAAGTGGTGCTTGCCGCCGTGCTGGTGGAGCGATACGGCGAACGGGGCCTGAGCCTGCTGGAGGCGCGCATCATCGTGGGCGCGGCGACGTCAGCATGGACGGCCGCCCTGGATGAATGGTACGCCGACGGTGGGCAGGCAAATCTGCGGCCGATCATGGCAAGAGCGTTCTCACTGGTGCGCGAGCTGTGATGGCGACGCTGCACGATCTGACGCATCGCCAAGGTCACCCTGGACCGCGGCTTGGGGCGTGCGTGATGGCCGCAGCGCTTTGCGTCGGTGGTTGCGCGACGCAGCCGCCTTATGCGACGCCACACGTCGATGTGCCGACGGCTTGGGCGAACGCCAAGGCAGGTACGCCAGTCGGTGGCGCCGAGTTGCGCGAGGACTGGTGGACGCATCTGGGCGATCCCGCCATCGACACCCTCGTCGCCTCGGCGTTGATCGACAACCCCACGCTTGCACAAGCAGCCGCACGTGTCGATGAAGCGCGTGCGGGGCTGGGAGCGAGCCGTGCCCGGCGCGCTCCCCAGCTTGGTGGCAACGGATCGCTGTCGCGCGGCAAGTCGCAGGGCCAGACGGGCGGCGCCGAGACAATCAACGCCACTACGGGTTCTTTGGGCGCCAGCCTTGCTTGGGAGCTTGATCTTTGGGGCCGTGCCCGTGCGACGGAAGACGCGGCCCGCAGCCGGCTCGATGCGCGCAACGCGGACGCCGATGACGCCCGGCTGTCCCTGGCCGCGCAGATCGCCGACGGCGTCGTGGCCCTGCGCGCCTGCAACTATTCCCTCGCGATTCGCGGCCAGGACATCGCCTCTCGTGAAACCGAGCTTTCGCTGATCCGTCAGCGCCTCGCGGTTGGCAATGTCGCGCCCGTGGAAGAAGCCAGCGCACTGAGCAATCTTGCCGCCGCGAGAACCAATCGCTTCAGCCAGGAAGAGGCCTGCACGACCCTGGTGGACGCGCTTGTCGCGCTTAGCGGCCGGGAGGCCGCGACGGTACGGCAGCTTGCGATGCAGCCGCCGCTTGTATCGCCTAGCGGTGACTCGTCGCAAGCCGCAGCCATCAGCCGCCCGGCTGGTCCCGCGGCCACCGCCTCCCTCGCGCGCTCGTCGCGCCTGGACCTTCAGGCCATTGTCCACCTCCAGCACGGCGAGGCTCGGCGCCTCGCGATGTCATCTCCCTCCGTGCCGCCCAGTAGTGATTCGTCGGCATCCGCTGCAGTCGAACATCTCGATGATCCCGCGGCCATCGTACCCATCGCGCCGTCATCCCGACTGGATCTGCCGGCAACCGTTCTTCTCCAGCATCCTGCGGTCCGGTCAGCCGAGCGGGAACTCGCCGCCACATATGCCGAGATCGGTGTTGCCCGTGCCGAGCGTCTGCCGCGTGTTGATCTGTCTGCGCTCCTGACGGGCCAGTGGATTCGCGCACTGGGGTCCACGGTCAATTTCGATACCTGGTCCGCCGGCGCCGCGGTGTCCGTGCCCATCTTCGATGCGGGGCTGGGGGCGGCCAACGTCGATGTCGCCGAAGCGCGGTATCGCGCGGCCCTGGCGACCTTGGCAGACACCCTGCGTACAGCGACCCGTGATGTCGAGGACGCTCTGGCTGCGCTGTCGTCGGCGCAGCAGCGCGTGGGCACGTCCCGACAGGCTACCGATGCAGCTCGCATTGCTTTGCAAGCCAACGAAGCCCGATATCGCGCCGGCGCCATCAGCCTGTTCGAGCTGGAAGGCTCGCGACGGCAGTTCAACAGCGCGCAAGAGAGCGCCATTTCGGCTGCTTCCGATCGCGCTCGATCCTGGGTTTCCCTCGTGCGCGCCGCAGGGAATCCGCCACTGTCGGCGGCGGCACCGGAGCCGCCGGTGACCCGAAAGACGACCGATACCCCTATCGCCCGCAACGAAAGTATTCGCAGATGAGCCCAGAACAAGAGCACCCCCGCAATTCGCCCACTCCTGGTCACCTGCGCAGGAACCGGGTCGCGTATGCCATCGGGGCCATCGCCGTCGTTGCGGCGGCGCTGGCGCTCGTCTTCGTGCAGCGCGACCGTAGCCCGGCCGAAGTTACTCCCGCCGCCACGCCAGCGCTCACCGTGACAAGCGCCGCGCCACGCGAGGTGTCCTGGCCGCTGCAAATCAAAGCCACCGGCGCGATTGCCGCATGGGAAGAAGCCAGCATCGGCTCGCAGATCGGCGGCTACCAACTCATCGACGTTCGCGTCAACGTCGGGGACGTTGTGAAAAAGGGCCAGGTGATCGCCCGTTTCGATCGCGCGCTGTTGGAGGCGGAACACGCGCAACTGAAGGCGAATGCCGATCAAGCGGCCGCCAACCGCCAGCGCGGTCTGGCGTTGCAGCGTAGCAGCGCCATGAGCGATCAGGACGTGCTGCAGCTCGTGACCCAATCCAAGACCGCCGATGCCTTGCTCGCGGCCAATGCGCTACGGCTGCGCTACACCGACGTCAGGGCGCCCGATGATGGTGTCATCAGCGCCAGAACGGCGACCCTTGGCACCGTCGTCCCGGTGGGCCAGGAATTGTTCCGGATGATTCGCCAGGGGCGCCTGGAATGGCGTGGCGAGCTGACGGCGGGACAACTGGCCCAAGTCAAGATCGGCCAGGAAGTCACGCTTGAACTTCCCGACGGCAACACCGCGACGGCGACCGTTCGACAGACTTCGCCCGTGCTGGACAGCGCCTCGCGCCTGGCCATCGTCTATGCCGACCTCCGACCAGGTAGCTCGGCCCGGGCTGGCATGTACGCCAGCGGCAGCCTTGGGCTGGGGAGCGGCGCGGCGCTGGTCGTGCCCGCCGAGAGCGTCGTCATTCGCGATGGGCGCAGCCATGTGCTCGCGTTGGCCGACGCCAGCGCAACGCCCCGGGTGTCGCTGCGAAGCGTCACTGTCGGCCGGCGCAATGGCCGGGAGGTCGAGATCACCGACGGGCTTGGCAAAGATGAACACGTCGTCGTCCAGGGCGCAGGGTTCCTCAAGGACCGTGATCTGGTGCGCATCTCCCAAGGCCGTCCGGCAGGAGCGGCCAAGCCATGAACTTCGCCACCTGGTCCATTCGCAATCCCATACCCTCGATCCTGCTGTTCGCGCTGCTGGCGCTCGCCGGATTGTGGGGATTCCAGAAGCTGCCCACGCAGGACTTGCCCGACCTCGATCTGCCGATGGTTACGGTAGCGTTGTCGCAGCCGGGGGCGGCCCCCGCTCAACTCGAAACGGAGGTCGCACGCAAGGTCGAGGACGCGCTCGCGACCTTGAGCGGGCTGAACCATCTGACCACATCAGTCACGGATGGCTTGGTGTCGATCCAGGTGCAATTCGTACTGGAAAAGAATCTGTCGGACGCGCTGATCGAGACCAAGAACGCGGTGGACGGCATTCGCTCCGACCTCCCGCCTGATCTGCTGCAACCGACGGTCAGCGCGTCCAACAGCGTCGGTGCTCCGGTGCTCACCTATGCCATCGCTTCCTCCCGTCTCAGCGAGGAGCAGCTTTCCTGGTTCGTGGACGATACAGTCGCCAAGACCGTGCTCGGCGTGTCCGGTGTTGGCCGGTTCGAGCGGCTTGGCGGCATCGAACGCGAGGTTCGGATCGAGGTCGATCCGCTGCGCATGTCTGCCCTTGGCATCACCGCGGCGGATGTCTCCCGAGCGTTGCGCCAGGTACAGCAGCAGTCCTCGGGTGGCCGCGGACAGCTCGGCGGCGAGGAGCAGTCGGTTCGCACGATCGCCACGGTTCGCCAAGCATCGGAGCTTGCGGGCCTGCGGATCTCGCTGTCGAACGGCACGAGCTTCAGGCTGGACCAGATCGCGACCATAATCGATGGTCAGGCTGATCCCACGCACGCGGCCTTGCTCGATGGCAAGCACGTGGTCGGCTTCAGCGTGTATCGCGCCAGGGGCTTTGACGAAGTGCGGCTGGCCGAGGGCGTTCGCGAGGCCCTGGCCGGCCTCCAGCAGGCCGATCCGGCGCTCAGCCTGACGGAGATTTCTGGGTCGGTCGGCCAGACGCTGGAGCAGTACGAAGGTTCGATGGCGATGCTGTACGAAGGCGCCATCCTGGCGATGATCGTCGTCTGGCTCTTCCTGCGCGACTGGCGCGCGACACTGATCGCCTCGACCGCGCTACCGCTGTCCATCCTGCCCGCGTTCGCGGCCATGGCCTGGCTGGGCTTCACGCTCAACACCGTCACGCTGCTGGCGCTTGCGGTGGTCGTGGGCATCCTGGTCGATGACGCCATCGTCGAGATCGAGAACATCGAGCGCCACCGGCACATGGGCAAATCGATCCGGAAGGCAGCAGAGGATGCCGTGACCGAGATCGCCCTGGCCGTCATGGCGACCACCATGAGCTTGGTGGTCGTCTTCCTGCCGACCGCCATGATGAGCGGCATTGGCGGCTTGGTCTTCAAGCAGTTCGGCTGGACCGCCGTGATCGCCGTGCTCGCGTCGCTGCTCGTCGCGCGCTTGCTCACGCCAATGATGGCAGCCTACCTGCTCAAGCCCGAGCCGATTCCCGAGAAGGAAGATGGCCGGGTCATGCGCTGGTACATGGCAACGGCGCGCTGGTGCCTGAAGCACCGCAAGACCACCTTGGGCGGCGCGGTCATCTTTCTGGCCGCTTCGCTCGCCCTTGTACCCTTCATCGAGACGGGCTTCATCCCGGCCTCCGACAGTGGCACGACGACCGTGAGCATCGAGTTGCCGCCGGCCAGTTCGATGGCGGACACATTGGCGGTTGCCGAGTCTGCGCGCAAGGCCGTCAGCGATGTGGATGGCATCGCCCACGTCTTCGCCACGGTGGGCACTGCGCAGAGTGCCGGGCCAGGAGGCACGCGTGCTGGCGAGGTTCGGCGGGCGTCGCTCACGCTCACGATGGGGCCGCGTGGCGATCGGCCATCGCAGCAGGTCATTGAGAAAGCTGTGCGAGAGCGCCTGCTCAACGTTGCAGGCGCGCGCTTCGCTGTTGGTGGTGGAGGGCCGGGGGAGAAACTTTCGATCATCCTCGCCAGCGACAATGCCGAGGTGCTCAAGGCGAGCGCAGAGGCAGTGGAATCCGAACTGCGCGACGTCAAGGGCCTCACGGGCATCGCCTCCACCGCAAGCCTGGAACGTCCCGAGATCATCATCCGCCCCGACCCGGAACGCGCGGCCGAGCGTGGCGTGACGACCGCAGCGATCGGCGACGTGGTACGGGTGGCCACGAGCGGCGATTTCGATTCGCAGGTCGCGCGCCTGAACCTGGACAACCGGCAGGTCTATATCCGTGCGCGCATTCCCGATGCAGCACGGCAGGACATTGACACGATCGGCAACATGCGCGTACCGGGCCGCGACGGGCCGGTGCCGCTTGCCAGCGTTGCCAGTCTGTCCGTGGAGAGTGGTCCTGCGCAGATCGACCGCCACGACCGCCTTCGCAACGTCACCATTTCGGCTGACCTGGGGGGCACCGCACTTGGAACGGCGCAAGCAGCAGCCGCCAACCTGCCTTCGATTAAGTCCCTGCCATCCAGCGTGAAGGTGGTCGAGGCCGGCGATGCAGAGATCGTCGCCGAACTCGGCGCGGGCTTCGGTATGGCGCTCGTGGTTGGTGTCCTGTGCATCTACTGCGTGCTGGTGCTGCTGTTTAGGGACTTTCTTCAGCCGATCACCATTCTCTCGGCCATACCGCTGTCCATCGGCGGCGCGTTTCTCGCGCTGCTGGTCACGCGCAGCCAGTTGAGCGTGCCTTCAATGATCGGGCTGGTCATGCTGATGGGGATCGTCACTAAGAACTCCATTCTGCTCGTCGAGTACGCGGTCATCGGCATGCGCGATCGCGGCTTGTCTGTTCACGATGCCTTGCTGGACGCGTGCCACAAGCGCGCGCGCCCCATCGTGATGACCACCATCGCGATGATCGCCGGCATGTTGCCCATCGCGCTGGGGCTTGGCGCGGATTCGAGCTTCCGCCGGCCCATGGCCATGGCGGTGATCGGCGGCCTGATCACATCGACCGCATTGAGCTTGCTCGTCGTGCCTGCCGTGTTCCTGTACGTGGACAAGTTCGAGAAATGGCTGGCATCGCTCGGATTCTTTCGACACACCGAGCGCGCCACCGCCGGCGCGGAAGGCGCTTGAACGATGACACAGCGGCCCTCGCCACGATGCAGCACTCCCGCGGCACGTCCGTCGCCTCCCTTCATGGCGAGCAGCGTGTGGCCGGACTGGTGCGAGACGACGTCGGGTCGTCAAAACGAGATGGAAGTCAGGCAGACGGTGAAGTGCGGCCGTCTGCCGACGGTCCGCGAGCCTATCGGCGCAGTTCGATGGCGCGGTCCGCCAGCAGCCGATCCCCTGCATGGGGAGAGGCATTCTTCACGTTCTCCTTGAAAGGGATCAATCATGTCATCACGCCTTCATTGCGCAGCCCGGCTGCGACGCCAGCCGTCTTATGCGGCGCTGCCGATTCTGGTCGCCGGCATTTTCTCCACTCCCGCCGCCGTTGCTCAGACCGACGATACGAAGAGGTCCGCGAGAGGCCAGGCCATGGCCGAAGCCGAGCGCAGTGAATCGACATGGGGGATCGGCGTCGCCGGTGGCATGCAGTACCGCGTTTACCGGGACTTCGATAACCGCGTGCGTGGCTTGCCGATGATCACCTATGAGAATAAGTGGATTCAGGTGGCCGGCCCTGGCCTGGACGTCAAGCTCCCGTCGTTGGGGCCGGTGTCTTTCAGGCTGCGTGGCCGGTATGCCATGGAGGAGTTCGATTCTGGCGACTCGCCGTACTTCGCGGGTATGCGCGACCGGGATTCCAGCTTCTGGGTCGGCGGTGCCGCCATCTGGCGCAGCGGCATTGCCAACCTGTCTGCCGAAGTGCTGACCGATGCCATGAGCAACAGCAAGGGAACGCGGGCGACGCTGCAGATCGATCGGCGTTTCACCGCAGGCCCGATCGGTTTGACACCGCGGCTCGCGGCCGAGTGGGTGGACAGCAAGTACGTGGATTACTACTACGGCGTGAGGTCGGACGAAGCGCAAAGCTGGCGCCCGGCCTACAGCGGCAGTTCCTCGGTCAATACCGAAATCGGACTGCGCGTTGACTGGCAGCCTGTGCCCAAGCACACGGTGTTCCTCGATATGGGCGCCAAGCACATGGGCAGTTCGATCCGCAACAGCCCGCTGGTCGAAAAGAGCACGCAGTACGGCGTGGGACTCGGCTACCTGTATCGGTTCTGAGAAGGCGATTCATGGCATGGCCCGTTGCTGGGCTTTTGCTGTGTTTCGGATTCGACTCGAAATGAGCGGGACGCAGGGCATTGGGAATGTGTGCTGGAGCGCGTTATCTGGCCAGCCATTGCCAACTGCGTTCATCTCGATCTTCTTTTTGTGGGAGGGGTAGCTATGGCAACTCGCAATGGCTCCAGACGTTTCAGGAATCTCGACGGCAGCGCGGCCCCTGGTACTGTGCTGCCGGCATTTCGCATGTTGGTCCTGGACAGCCTAGCCGGGCGTGGCCGCGGTGTTCCAAGAAAAGCACCCGTCCCATGTGTCGAGACCGACCTCGTAGCGATCGCCAGTCCGCCGGGACCGGGCGAAGGCGCTCGCCTCACCTGGATTGGACATGCAAGCTGGCTGGTGCAGCTAGAGGGCAAGTCGTTCCTCATCGATCCGATCTTTGGCGACCTTGCCCTGGGCCCGGGGGGACGAAATGTTCCGGCCGGCGTGCTGCCCGAAAACCTGCCGCCCATCGATGCCGTGCTGATCACGCACAACCACTACGACCACCTCGATCTTCCCTCCGTACAGCAGGTCGGAGCACCGGTGATCGCCGGGCTGGGCATGCAGGCGTTCCTGGCGAAGAAGGGCATTCCCGCAAGCGAACTGAATTGGTGGGAATCCGCCGAACTTGGCTCCGCCAAGGTGTCTTTTGTGCCTGCTCGCCACTACAGCCGTCGTGGCCTCACCGACGCCAACGAAACGCTATGGGGCGGATTCGTCGTCGAGGGGTCATCCGCCAGCGTTTATCACTCGGGCGATACGGGATATTTCGACGGCTTCCGGGAGATCGGCCGTCGCTTTCCGGCGATCGACGCGGCGCTTCTCCCGATTGGCGCCTACGAACCGGCTTGGTTCATGCGGGCGCAGCACATGAATCCAGAGGAGGCCGTCCAGGCCTATCTGGACCTGGGTGCGCGGAGCTTTTTCGCCATGCACTGGGGGACGTTCAAGTTGACCTACGAACCGCTCGATGAACCTCCGGTTCGCCTGGCTGCGGAGTGGGAAAGGCTTGGACTGACTGCATCAGAAAAGCGGGTTCTCGCCGTTGGCGAAACCGCAGAAGTGCGACGTCCAAATGAATAAGCCGGCTCTACAGCGGCGACCCACGCCGTCACCCTCTGCAACGCCACGCCAACAACGCTCTATCGACGGCGCATGCGAACCTGCCATGTGCCAGGCAGAAGTGCCAGGGCTGGAAACGCTGTGTTCCGTTCGCTTGGCGGCGAAGCGCTCTGGCCGCTTGCCGCATGTAGCGAGTGAATCCCCTGCGTGGAAAGGCTGGATGGCGATTGGGGCAATGCTCTGGAGTGGCTCGGCGCTGGCTGAAGAGCGCTGCGACCGCAAAGGCATTGCGGCCGAATCCACGGTGAATCTGCGAATCGACAACGACATGTTCGGCGGCCTCGGGCAGGACCAGGGGTACTCCAATGGCTTCCTGCTCACGCTGGTTTCGCCGAATCTAATCCACCGTGCGGATGACCCGTGCCTGCCCGATATCGCCAGGCGGTTGAACCACGCGTTCTCCGGCTTGCAGCCTGGCGGGTTCGATGAGTTGAACATGACTATTGGGCTCGGTCAGACGATGTACACGCCCACCGACCGCGAGCCGCACGAACTGATTGCAGACGACCGGCCTTACGCCGGCGCATTGATGTTCAGCGTGGGCTACAACGCTCGAAAAGGCGACGACCTGCGGACTTCGCAACTACGGTTGGGCATCGTGGGGCCTGCGGCCAAAGCCGGCGAAGTTCAGGACTGGTGGCACGGCGTCATTGGCGTGGACAGGTTCAATGGCTGGGACAACCAACTGCACAACGAACCCGTGGTCCAGTTCATTCACGAGCGGCGCAAGCGCTTCGCGTTGCAGCAGCCTGCTGGTCCATGGCGGTGGGATGCGATAGCCCATTGGGGCGGCAGTCTGGGCAACTTCGCCACCTACGCCAATACCGGGATTGAGTTTCGGTTCGGCTACTTGCTGCCGGACGACTTCGGTACGGCGCCATTGCGGCCGGCGGGTGAGAACACATCGCCGATCCGCACGAGCCCGACACAGGGCTGGCGCGGCCACTTCTTCGTCGCTGCCGATGCGCGTTGGGTCCTGCGCGACATCACGCTTGACGGAAATACCTTCCGCTCCAGCCACAGCGTGGACAAGCGCCCACTGGTTGCAGACATCGGCTTCGGTTTCGCATTTACCCATGGCCACTGGCGTTTCGCCTTCGCGCGCTACCACCGGGCCCGCGAGTTCGATGGACAGCGCGAGCGACCGGCCTTTGGGAGCTTCACCATTGGCAGGCGGTTCTGATGGAAGAAATCGCGTTCTCGTTACAGCGACTAGACCGTCGCGCAGATGGCCTGACTCAAGGAGAAACGAGGTGAGACCGATGAACTCGAAGTACGTCGTCGTGATGACCGGAGCCACAAGTGGCTTTGGCCAATTCACGCTGCAGGATCTGGCCGCTTCCCCTGACACAAGGGTCATCATAGGCGCTCGTGGAGAAAATCGCGCCGTGCCGAAAGGCGTTGATGTCCTGCCGCTTGATCTTGCCTCTCTGGCCAGCGTCCGCGACTTTGCCGGCGCCGTGATACGGCAGCTTGGGGATGAACGTATCGACATCCTTGTCCTCAATGCAGGCCTGCATGGCACACCCGCCGATCAGCGTAGCGCCGAGGGTTTTGGCCTCACGTTCGCCGTGAATCACCTTGCTCACTATCTGCTGGCGCGTCTGCTGCTGCCGCATATCGCTGAGCAGGGTCGAGTGGTGATCACGTCGAGCAACATGCACAACCCGCCCATCAAAGCGATCGGTCCCAAGACGCTCGACCTTCAGGAGTGGGCGTATCCGTCGAAAGGCGGTTCGGGTGACGGCATACGCTCCTACACGGCCTCGAAATTGTGCAACCTCATGACGGCACTGTCCCTGGCCCGGCATGACACGGTGGTGGCGCGCCAGATCGAGGTCATTGCCTTCAACCCGGGCCTAACGGGTGGCGCTGCCGGCCGCGAGGCGTCTGCGTTGCAGAAGGCGCTCCTTAGCATCGTGATGCGCACGATCTTCCCTCTGGTCGGTATCTTCCGCCCCAAGTTCGTGATGAATGCGCCCGAGCACTCGGGTCGGATGCTGGCCGACGTGGCGCTCGGAACGCTTTCCCTGCCGGAGGGACGCATTTACATCTCCCTCGTCAAGGGAAATCCCACCTTTCCCGATCCCTCGGAGCTGGCTCGCAACCGTGAGGCCCAGGAGCGCTTGTGGCGCGAGAGTGCCGTAATGGTGGGCTTGGAGGAGTCGTGTCCATGAGCTTCTTGAGAGGCCCGATTCGCCCAATAGACAACCAAACTGGGAGCTTCTTGTAGTGGACAACCTGACTCACACTTTGGTCGGCGCCGCTTTGGGGCAGGCCGGGCTCAAGCGCCGAACGGCGCTCGCGATGCCGGCATTGATGATCGGCGCGAATCTGTCCGACGTGGATGTCTTGTGTCTCGCTTTCGGCGAGGCTCTCTCGTGCAGGCGTGGCTGGACACATGGCCCGATCGGGTTGCTCGTGCTGCCAGCGGTTCTCACGCTCGTGCTGCTGTGGTTCGACAGATGGCAAACCCGTAGAGGTTCACGACCAGGCGCGCGCCCCGCCGTTCAGCCGGGCCAGCTCTTGTTGCTCAGCTATATCGGCGCGCTTTCGCACCCCTTGCTGGACTGGATGAATAGCTGGGGCATCCGGCTTCTGATGCCGTTCTCGGAGCGTTGGTTTTATGGCGATGCGCTTTTCATCGCCGATCCATGGATCTGGCTCGCCCTTGGCATGGGAATCTGGCTATCACGGCGCCGCGAGCGCTCGGACGCAGGTCGAACATCCAGCCCGGCGATATTGGCCCTTCTGGTAACCACACTCTATAGCGGCGCAATGGTCGCGAGTGGGCGAGCGGTGGAAGAACGTGTAGCCCGCGAGTTCAAGGAGTCTGGTCTGGGTCAACCGCAGCAGGTCCTGGCGAATCCGGTATTCGCCGACCCGTTCAGGCGGAGGATCGTCGTGCAGACAGAGCATCAGTATGGCTTTGGTGATTTCCGCTGGCTTCCCAATCCTCATGTATCGCTGGACCAGGAACTTGTTTCCTCTCACATGGACCAGTCGGCGATTGCTCTAGCGGCTGGGCAGAGCAAGCAGATGGCCGATTTCCTGTACTGGTCTCGGTTCCCCTTCGCGATGATCAAAGGAAATGGTGAGAACACCAACGTCACTGTTGGGGATGCGCGGTTCGGAACGCGCCCGGATACGGGGGTTTTCTCGGTTAAAGCAGCGTTTCCACTGGAACTGACGAAGCAGAGCGACCCTGAGAGGTTGGTCGATTCGTGTGATAAAAAGTGCCCGGAGAATTGACTCCGCACACTTTGGCGTTCTCACCCTCAGAAATTAAATGCGGATAGCCTCAAGCGCGATCTATAGATTCGGCAAAATCAGAAAATTGGCTTTCACTCTAGGTACGCTTACATGATCAACACGATTCGGCCTGGCGGGCGCCGGCCGACTTCCGCGTCCTGGATCATTGACAGCGCATCGGCAAACGGCGCTTCCAGACCAATGGAAGAACGCAGCTTTCCGTCGCCGGCTAACTTGGCGATTTCCTCCAGATTCTTGAAACCGCCTGTCGAGAACGTCATCCGGTAGCGCCCGGAGATGAGGCCGCGCAGCATCCTGGCCGGAGTCGGATTGATGTCGATGAAGCGGCCCTTGGGCTTGAGCATCGCCAGTCCATCAGCGACGGCCAGCGTACCGAGCGTGTCGAACACCGCGTCGTAGAGGCCGTCGGATGCAAACGAGGCCTTTTCCGAGTAAGGAAACACCGGATTGACGCCAGCAGCCCTCGCTGCAGCGATCGAAGCATCGCCGCATGCGCCGCACACCTGCGCGCCATGCGCCTGCGCGAGTTGGACCGCGCTGCTGCCTACGGCGCCGCTGCAGCCGTGGATGAAGATTCTCGAACCGTGGCCCACGCGCGCGACGCCGACGACGGCCGCCCAGGCGGTTGCCGCCGGGATGGGGAGGCACGCGGCTTCGCTGAACGTGAGCGAGGCGGGCTTGCGGACAATGAGCTTGGCGTCGGCATCGACGACCTCGGCAAACGCACCTTGCCTCTTAATCTCGACCGTGCCGAAAACTTCGTCGCCCACACGGAAGTCGGTGACATCGGTGCCGACTTCTTCCACTACCCCAGCGAAGTCCGAACCCATACCCTGGGGAAACTTCCGTCCGGTGACGAACTTCATGACACCGCGCCGCAGCTTCCAATCCAGCGGATTGATCGCAGCGGCTTTCACGCGCACGCGCACCCGTCGGGCTTCGAGTGGGGGAAGTGTATATTCGGCGAATGCCATCGTCTCGGGGCCGCCGTAGCTGCTGAACTGCACTCTTTTCATGGTGTCTCTTTACCTTTCGGCTGCTTTTGGAATGTCAATGGATCGAGGGGGCGATGCTGGCCGGGAGCGTTCGCTCGTGGAGGTCTTCGACGTGACGTCCTGCGAGATGACGGATGTGGTTGCGGTGTCAAGCATCGCCAGCATCACCGAGGTCTGCCACTCGAAATACGGGTTGAAGGTGAGCCGTGCGTGGATCTTCCCTTCCTCTCGATAGCCCCAGTCCGAGTACCAGACGGGCTCCCCCTTTTCGCAGGCCTGCGTGTCGCCTTCACGCAAGCCGTTCAGGCACAGGCGCAGGCTGCCGCCGTCCCCATAAACAGTGTTAGCGGGAGAGAACGTGACGCTCATGTGCGAGAACTGGCTGATGCGCCATTCGGGCAGCCGGTCCTGCCGGACCAGAACGCGCCGGCGATCCGTCAGTCCGTCCGGCTCGCCTCCGAACCAGACCAAGCGGCTGTCCGGGTGCGTGAAGCGCTGCTGGAAGACATCGAACAGATAGTCGGTATCCAGCACGGAATCGTGCTCGGCAACGACCATGAAGACCGGCTTCTCATAGGCCCGGTCGCGCAGCAGCCGGCGTGCGTTGGCGCTGGTCCGATAGAACTGTGCGAACCCGTTGGACGGGACGTTGAAGTACTTGACGGCGTTCTGCATCGGAATCGTCCCGTCAGGCTTGATGAGCCAGGGCCGGACACGGGCCGCCAGCGGCGCAAGCCAATCGAAGGGCATGCTCTTGAAGCCGGGCGAGAACAGCACCAGTCCTGCGATCTCGGGATGCGAATACGCGTAGTCAAGGACCAGGTTCGCTCCCGTGGAGAACCCTCCTAGGTACACCTCGCCATCGACGTCGCGCTGCAGCGCCATGGCCTGTTCCCAGACCACTTGGCGCCATTGCTCCGCCGTTGTCGTCAGCAAGTCGTCGGGCCGCGTGCCGTGGCCGGGGAGGAGCACCGTTCGCACGAGGAATCCTTGGCTCGCCAGTGGCGGCCCCACGTCGTGGAAGGACCAGGGCGAATCGCCGAGGCCATGCACGAACAGAATCCCTTTTCGCGGACGCGCTCCCGCCTCGGATTCAGCGGGCCGCCACTCCTGTGGGGCATTCCACGCCAACTCGGCATCCCGGTCGGCAAGCTGGAAACTGCGGCCGGCCTGGATTTGAGCGATCGTGTCGCGTCGATACTTTTCAAAGCTCACCGAGCCGACCGGAGACTCGCTGAAATCCACCGTTGCGCACCCGGACGACAGGCTGACTGCTCCGAGAACCACGGCGAGCAGCGCGGCACCTCGCGCTAAGCGCGAGATGACCGAGCGGACGCCGAATTCATGCCAGTTCGGCATGGTCTTCCTCGCTGAGGGAAATGCCACCGGCGGCGACGTTCTCCTGAAGGTGCTCGACGGAGCCCGTGCCGGGGATCGCCAGCATCACCGGGGAGGATGCCAACAACCAGGCCAGCGCGATCTGGGACGGCGTGGCACCATGCCTTCCGGCGACCCGGGCCAGCCGCCCGTCGTCGATCTCCCCCATGCCCCCACCGAGCGGGAAGAACGGGCAGAACGCGATGCCGGCTTCTTCGCAGGCCTTCAGCAGGCTCAGGTCCTCGCGCTTGGCGATATGGAAGTTGTTCTGCACGGCCGCGATCGGGGCGATGGTGCGGGCCTCGTTGAAGTGCCCGATATCGACGTTGCTGATGCCCAGATGCCGAATCAGGCCTTCTGCACGCAGTGCGGCCAGCGCCTCGAAGCGTTCGGCCAGCGACTCGCCGTGAGGCACCGTCATCTCGCCGATGCGCAGGTACACCAGATCGAGACGGTCCAGGCCAAGACTCGACAGGTTCTCTTCGACGAGCCTGCGCATGTCGGCACCGGTGGCCGGTCGATGGCTGCCATCCGGGTTGAACACGACCCCGACCTTGGTCGCGATCACCAGGTTGGACCGATAGGGATACAACGCCTCACGGATGAGCGCATTGGCGCGTACCGAACCATCGGTGCTCTGGTAGAACTCGGCAGTATCGATGTGGTTGACGCCGAGTTCGACTGCGCGGCGCAGCACGGCACGCCCGGTTTCCGGGTCTCGCGCCGGACCACGGAAGCCGTTGCAAGGCAGGCGCATGGCGCCAAAGCCCAGCCGGTTGATGGGCAGCTCTCCGCCAAGGCGGAACTCATTGGTACTGGGAAGCGAAGAATTCATTTCGTGTTCCTGATGGGAGTTGCGTGAGGTTGTCAGGTCGAGCGGGACGCGCGGATCACGCGCAACTCAACCGTTCGGCGATCCGGTCGAAGATGTATTCGGTGGCCGTCGCATAACCGCCGATCTGGCAGTGCGACTGCGCCGTCGAGGTCTCGTCGAACAACAGGTATTCCTTGGGGCCTTGCAAGGCGTCGTAGAACGGCTTGGCTCCATGGAAGACCTCGCCGGTGCCGTCCAGCACGAGCGTCTCGCAGGTCACCTTGTCCAGAACGGCCGAGTTGTCGTAGGGCTGGAGGGCCTGCACCACATCCTTGATCGTGTTCGGCACGCCGTGCTTCCAGGCGTAGTCACGCACCAGGTTGCGCATCTGCTCCGGAATCTGGTCCAGCGGGTGGTCAGCGAAGCGCTCCAGTTGCGCGATGATCTGGCGGCCCCAACTGATGTTGCCGGGATCGGTGATGCAGAGCTTGATGCGCTTGTCGAACGCGGCCACGCGCGGCGCCAGATAGCCGCCGAAGCTCAGTCCCATCAGCGCGATGTTGGAGGCGTCGATTTCCGGGAATTTTTCCAGCGCGAAGTCGATCAGCGGGCTGACGACCTTTTCCCAATCCGGGCGGAAGGTGAGATTGTTCAGTCGCAGCGCGAATCCCTGGCCCGGACCATCGTAGGTCAGGCAGTGGATACCCCGTTGCAGCGCGCCTTCGCACACCCAGCGGGTGTCTTCGGCCCAGGTATCCCGGCCAGGCGTGACGATGAGCAGTGGTGCCTTTGCGCCCGCATGGGGCGACCGGTAGAAGTAGCCGGGAAGGAAGTCGCCCTCGTAGGGGATTTCGATGCGCTCGCCGGGGTAGCCCGACAGCTTGATGTAGCGCTCGTAGCACGAGGCGCTGGCGACCGCGTACTCCTTCATGCGCTTGTCCTCGAAGTCGCTGAAATACAGGAGCGCGCAGCGCCAGTAGGTGGAGGCCCGAAGAAAGGCGCTGGCGGCGGTGACGCGCTTGCCTTTTTGGTCAGCCGCTTCGGCCCTGTCCTGCAGCCGGCCTGCCAGCGCGGCCCAGGCACTGACCCAAGCCTCTTCGTCGCTGCCCTTGAGCTGGTGCACCACGTCCATGACCTCGCCGAAATCGGTCATGCCGTAGGGCATCAGGCTCAGGATGTGCTTGATCAGTGCGTCAAGCAGTACGTTGTCATTGAAAAAACCAGGGTCTGCCCAATGCTTTCCGACCTGTGCTGAAGTCGCCGCGCTGGCCTTTGCGCCGTGTACTTGTTTAGTGTCAAGTTTATCTTTCTGATCGATCATGATGTGTGTACCTCATCCTTAATGTTGACAAATTGATCTCGCCTTGGATTCGGCCGGATCGCTCTCTCCGTTGGAGGTAGAGGACCGATTCATGGAGTGAGTGCTAACCCCGGACTAGAAAAATTCAGTTGTTATTTCTTCTCTCTACGCTCCACTCCACGGCTCAATGAGCCATGAAGAAAGGTCTGGACGGCGTGGCCCACAATTCGGTCGATCTCGCTGTTGGACAAAGGTGACGAACGGAGTCCTGAAGCTGCCAGCAGCTTGGCATGGCCGGCTACCAGGCCAATGAAATGTTCGGCAAGCACTTTGGCTGGAACCGCGCCAGACAGGTCTTTTCCCGATTGCTGTTGCGTCTCGATCCAGTCGGAGAGGATCTCGATGGCCTTGCCGTAACTCACTTCCCACATTGCCTGTGCAACATCGGGAAAGCGCCTGCCTTCATTGACTAAGAGACGGTGCAGGGCAAGCGTGCGTGGGGACAGTGCGGACTGTAGTAGCCGCTTGCCGAGCAATGGAAGCACTTCTTCTGGCCCGCCATTCCCGATTCGCAACTGCTCCAGCGGCTTCGCCACGTCTGCGCACAGACTGATCATGGCCTCCTTGAACAGTCCTTCCTTGCCGCCGAAGTGGCTATAGATGTTGCTGCGTGAACCTCCCACGCGGGCGATCAAGTCATCCACGGCGACGCTGTCGAAACCGCGTTCGAGGAATAGCTCAGCCGCAACGGAGATTAGATCCTGAAGGCGCTGTGCGCCCTTTGCGGTTCGATGCTTCGTCGGTGATGTGCGCTGATCCTTTACCACTTCGATTGTCCTTGGCTTCATCGTTTATGTAACGTACTATACAGTACACTTTCGGACGTGACAACTGCACAGGCGCCAGCCGATAGGAAACATATGCCACCTCCGGCTGTGCGCTAACCAAAGTAAGGACTATAAAATGGAACTACGGCACCTGCGTTGCTTTGTCGCCGTTGCGGAAGAACTCCACTTCGCTCGTGCAGCGGAAAAGCTGCACATCGAGCAATCGCCCCTGTCGCGCACAATCAAGGAGCTGGAGGAAGAACTAGGGGAACAGTTGTTCATCCGCTCCAGCCGAAGCACGCGCCTGACACGGGCAGGCAAGCTGTTTCTAGAGCATGTGCCACGCGTGTTCACGGCCTTGCAGCAAGCGCGCGACAGTGTGAAAGCAGCATCCAACGGCTTCCACGGCCAGTTGAGAATCGCCGTTTCCGACGGCATCACGTCTTCGCGTCTCCCGAGCTTGCTGGCGATGTGCAGGCAGGAGGAACCCGAGGTGGATATTCGGCTTTTCCAAGTGCCGCTGTCACAGCAACTCAAGGGCCTGCAAGACGATCTGTACGACTTGGGGTTTGCTCAATCCGATGAAGTGGGTGACGGCATAACCGCCGAGGCCGTATGGAGCGATCCGCTCATGGTGGCTGTGCCCGCGCGGCATCACCTGCTCAAGCACAAGCGAATCCCATTGGATGAATTGCTGCAATTTCCGCTGGTGCTCTGCGATCCGCAGGCGTGCGAGGGCCATGCTCGCCAGGTGGAACGCATGCTGCGTCGATCCGACCGCGAGCCGCTGATCGCAGAACGTGTCGCTTCGTTCGAGCTGATGATGGTGGTGGTTTCCGCTGGCTTCGCCTTGGGTCTAGCCGGCTTGCCGCATATCGTGGCGAGCCGGGAATGCGGCGTGGTGGCCCGGCCATTGGCCGGGCGCTCCCCTATGCTGACCACCTACCTTCTGCGGCGCGAAGGGGAAGAGTCTGAAGTGCTGACTCGATTCGTCGAACGGGTACAGGCAATCGACTTGCCCGAAGGCGCAAGGCCCGTGCCGTCAGCCGAATCTGACCCACAGGAGGAAATCGAGCTATGAAGCGAATGACGCTATTGCTGCTGGCCGGCTTGCTCACGGCCTGCGGCCCATCTGAGACGCCCAAGCAGGCCAACATCCCGACCGTCGAGGAACTGGCTGCCGATCCTGCACGGTTGAAGGAGTTGCGTCAGCAGTGCAAGACCGACCGTGCGACGCTTGGCGACGTACTCTGCAACCGCGTGGCAGAAGCCACGCGCAAGCGGTTCTATGGCGACGGCAACACGCCCTATACCCCGCCGGAGGCGCCACCTAAGTTCTAGTCGCTAGTCCTTCACAAATTATTTTCCCTCTTAACCAAACACGCCGCAGCGCGCTCGCGCCTGCGGCGTTTCTATTGGTTTCGCTCCAGCCTGGAACGATGCTTTTTGCATCATCTTGCTTCCGATAACGGTCTTTGACCGGCACCCACCCGGCACCGATCCTCCCTCTATGCGGCACGTCCCTGTGCCGCTTTTGAACGAGGAATCAGCGCAGGGAAATCGGAGGCCAGTCGATGCAAGCTCAGGGCGTACTGTTCGGGCAGATCGCCGCCGTATTCGGCATCGTGATCGCCGGCGTGTGGAGTGCAACGCAATGGACAGCCGCCGCCCTGGGCTATCAACTACGCCTTGGCTCGCCGTGGTTCGACTTCTTTGGAACTCCGGTCTATCACCCTTGGCGGCTGTTCGAGTGGTGGTTCTTCTTTGACGCCTACGCGCCGCACGTCTTCGATATCGGCGGGGCTATCGCGGGTGGCAGCGGTCTGGTGGCCGTGGGGGTCGCCATCGCCATGTCGGTGTGGCGCTCGCGGCAAGCGCGCCTTGTCACCACCTACGGTTCGGCACGTTGGGCCGATGCGGACGACATACGCAAAGCCGGTCTGATCCAGCCCGACGGGGTTTTCCTCGGGCTGCATCGCGGCCAGTACCTTCGCCATGAAGGCCCGGAACACGTCCTGACCTTCGCCCCCACACGCTCGGGCAAGGGTGTGGGCCTGGTCGTTCCCACCTTGTTGAGTTGGCCCGCATCCGTCGTCGTTCACGACATCAAAGGCGAGAACTGGACGCTCACCGCAGGCTGGCGTTCGCGGTTTAGCCACTGCCTCCTGTTCAACCCCACGGATGCGCAGTCGGCAGCCTACAACCCGCTGCTCGAAGTCCGGCGCGGCGCGCATGAAGTCCGCGACGTGCAAAACGTGGCGGACATTCTGGTCGATCCCGATGGTGCGCTTGAGCGCAGGAACCATTGGGAAAAGACCAGTCATGCGCTGCTGGTCGGCGCGATCCTGCATGTGCTCTACGCGGGCGAGGACAAAACGCTACGCGGCGTCGCCAACTTCCTCAGCGACCCTGCTTGTCCCTTCGAGCTGACGCTGCACCGGATGATGACGACGAAGCACCTGGGCGATGCGCCTCACCCGGTTGTCGCATCCGCTGCGCGCGAAGTGCTGAACAAGTCAGACAACGAGCGGTCGGGCGTGCTCTCCACCGCCATGTCGTTTCTCGGTCTGTACCGCGACCCGACCGTGGCCGAAGTCACGTCGCGCTGCGACTGGCGCATCGCCGACCTGATTTCCGCCGAGCATCCGGTATCGCTCTATCTGGTCGTGCCGCCTTCCGACATCAGCCGCACCAAGCCGCTGATCCGGCTCATCTTGAACCAGATCGGGCGGCGGCTGACCGAATCGCTCGATGGCAGCGACGGCATCGCGCGCCGCCACAAGCTGCTGCTGATGCTGGACGAATTTCCGGCGCTGGGTCGTCTGGACTTCTTCGAGTCCGCACTTGCCTTCATGGCCGGCTACGGCATCCGCAGCTTTCTCATCGCTCAGAGCCTGAACCAGATCGACAAGGCGTATGGGCAGAACCATTCCATCCTCGACAACTGCCATGTCCGGGTGACTTTCGCCACCAACGACGAAAGGACGGCGAAAAGGATTTCCGAAACCCTCGGCACTGCCACCGAGCTTCGCGCGCAGCGCAACTACGCCGGCCACCGGCTCGCTCCATGGCTGGGGCACCTGATGGTGTCGCGTCAGGAAACCGCGCGTCCGCTGCTGACGCCCGGCGAGGTGATGCAGCTTCCGCCCGATGACGCCGTGGTCATGGTGTCCAGCGTCGCCCCGATCCGCGCGAAGAAGCTGCGCTACTACGCCGACGCCAATTTCAAGAATCGCGTCCTGCCACCGCCCGCGCTCGCAGTCGGGAGGTACGCCGACGCGCCGCCAGCCCGCCCCGACGACTGGAGCGGCTTGGCGATCCCGGCCGTACCTGCGGCGCCGGCCTCGGCATCCGCCGATGGCCTGGGCGGCACCGATGACGGCGGCCCGCGCCGCCAGCCCGAACTCTCCGAAACCGTCGCCTACGACCCCGAGCCTGACGCACATGCGAACGACCTGGCTCTGCTCGATGACGACGACCTGGTGCTGCCACTTCCCGGCCAGCTCGACCCGTCCATGCAGCGCACGGCCCGGCTGGCTTCCCTCGACCCCAACGACGGAATCGACCTATGAGCCAATACCGCCTCAACCTTTTCATCCAGCCCGAGCACGCCAAGCGCCTGGACGAACTGGCCGCCAAGAAAGGTGTGTCCAAGTCCTCCATCGTCGCAGCGGCCTTGGCGTCCTGGCTGTCACCGGATGCTGGCGACCAGCGTGAGGCCGCTATTGCCAAGCGGCTGGATCGACTGTCGCGGCAGACCGAACGCCTGGAGCGCGACCAGAACATCCAGATCGAAACGCTGGCGCTGTTCATCCGCTATTTCCTGACCGTCAGCACGCCAGTGCCAGAAGCCCACCAGGACGCGGCCCGCGCCCAGGGCAAGGCGCGCTTCGAGCAGTTCGTCGAGCAGTTGGGCCGTCACCTGCTGCGTGGCCGCAGTCTGGTGCGCGACGTGGTGGAGGAATTGCACCCCGATCCGATGCGGATGGATGACGCAGCAGCGATGGCGTCCGCCCATGAACGAACTGCGGAGCGTGCATCATGAGTGCCGTTCCGCAGATCCCGCCCGAACCCCGGTCATCCGCAGCGGCGTCCCAGGATCGCCGCATCCAGATGCTGCGCACGGCGATGGGGCCGCTGATCGCCGCTGCGCTCGAAGACCCGGACGTGGTGGAAATCATGCTCAACCCGGATCGCACCCTGTGGGTGGATCGGTTGTCGTCGGGTCGCTCGCCGCTGGGCGTGGAACTGCCCGAAGCAGATGGCGAACGCATCATCCGCCTGGTAGCCGCGCATGTCGGTGCGGAGGTGCATCGCAGCCAGCCGCTCTTGACCGCCGAGCTGCCGGAAACCGGCGAGCGTTTCGAGGGCATCCTGCCACCGGCCGCCCCGGGGCCAGCCTTCGCGCTGCGCAAGCGGGCCGTGAGCATCATCGGTCTGGATCGCTACGTGGCCGACGGCATCCTGACCGCCGGGCAGGCCGAGTTCCTGCGCCGCGCCGTGCGCGAGCGGCAGAACATCCTGATCGCCGGCGGCACCAGCACCGGCAAGACCACGCTGGCGAACGCGCTGCTGGCCGAGATCGCCGCCACAGGCGACCGCGTGCTGGTGCTCGAAGACACCATCGAGCTGCAATGCGCGGCCCGCGACCATGTGCCGCTGCGCACCCGCGCCGGCGTCGTCACCATGACCGAGCTGGTGCGGGCCACGATGCGCCTGCGGCCTGACCGCGTGATCGTCGGCGAGGTGCGCGGCGGCGAGGCCCTCGACCTCATCAAAGTGTGGGGCACCGGCCACCCCGGCGGCATTGCAACCATCCACGCCGGCTCCGCGCTGGGCGCCTTGCTGCGCCTCGAACAGTTGATTCTCGAAGTCGCTGTGAATCCGCCGCGGGCGCTGATCGCCGAGGCGGTCAACATCGTCATTCACATCGCCGGACGCGGCCGCAAGCGCCACGTCGAAACCATCGCCCGTGTCGTCGGCTTCGACGGCACCGGCTATCGCCTGGCGGACGCGCTGGAAACGCCGTTTCCCGAGCTGACGCCGGCTCCTCTCGCAGCCGACGCCGCTGCACATCCCCGTCCCCCAACCAACTTGGAGAACTGCCATGACGCACGTTGATTCTTTCCGCTTTTCCGTAAATCCGCTTCCTCACCTGTCCGGCCTAGCGCGACTGCGCAGCCTCGCCCGCCCTGCGGGGCAAGGGCTGCTGCTGGCCGCGCTGCTGCTGTTGCTGGCGGGCACGGCGCAAGCCGCCGGTTCCTCGATGCCGTGGGAGGGGCCCTTGCAGTCGATTCTGGAGTCGATCCAGGGGCCGGTGGCACGCATCGTCGCGGTCATCATCATCATCGCCACGGGCCTGGCGCTGGCCTTCGGCGACACCAGCGGCGGCTTTCGCAAGCTGATCCAGATCGTGTTCGGGTTGAGCATCGCGTTCGCCGCTTCCTCGTTCTTCCTGTCGTTCTTCTCGTTCTCCGGCGGGGCCGTCGTATGAGTACGGCCAGCGACCTTCCGGGCTTCGAGGTGCCGCTGCATCGCTCGCTGACCGAGCCAATCCTGCTGGGCGGCGCGCCGCGCACCGTGGCAATTGCCAACGGCACGCTGGCCGCCGCCGTCGGACTGGGCCTGCAACTGTGGATTCCCGGCGTGGTGCTCTGGATCGTCGGCCACTCGCTGGCCGTATGGGGTGCTCGCGTCGATCCGCAGTTCATGCAGGTCTTCGCGCGGCATATCAAACACCGCCCGCTTCTGGACGTGTGAGGGGAGGACGCCATGCTGAACCTTGCCGAATATCGTCAGCGCCCGGCCTTGCTTGCCGACTGGCTGCCCTGGGCCGGGCTGGTCGCGCCGGGCGTTGTACTGAACAAAGATGGTTCGTTTCAACGCACGTTCCAGTTTCGCGGTCCCGACCTGGACAGTGCGACACAGGGCGAACTGATTGCCACGTCGGCGCGGCAGAACAACGCGCTTCGCCGTACCGGGTCTGGCTGGGCCTTCTATATCGAGGCCGAGCGAATGCGGGCATCGAGCTATCCGCAGTCCTCCTTTCCCGAACCACTGTCCTGGCTGGTGGATGAGGAGCGACGCGCGGCGTTCGAGGAGTCGGATGGCCATTTCGAGAGCGTCTATCACTTCACGTTGCAACACCTACCGCCGCAAGAGTCTCGCGCCCGTGCGGCTGGGATGCTGTACGAGAACCGGCCCACCGAGGGCGTGGACTGGCGCGGTCGGCTCGATTCCTTCGTGGCAGAGACCGATCGCGTGTTCGACCTGCTCGATGGTGTGATGCCGGAGATTGCCTGGCTGGACGACAGCCAGACGCTGACCTACCTGCATGCCACAGTCTCCACGCGCCGCTATCGCGTCGGCGTGCCCGACGTGCCGTTCCATATCGACGCGCTGCTGGCCGATGCCGCGCTGGTCGGCGGCCTGGCGCCCATGCTGGGCGATCAGCACCTGCGCGTGGTGTCGGTACGAGGCTTCCCGACCTCGACCTGGCCGGGGATTTTGGACGACCTCAACCGCCTGGGCTTTGCGTATCGCTGGAATACGCGCTTCCTGTGTCTCGACAAAGCCGAGGCGGAACGGGAGTTGGGGCGCTTGCGGCGCCAATGGTTCGCCAAGCGCAAGAACGTCATCGCGCTGCTGCGCGAAACGATCTTTCAGCAGGAAAGCCCGCTGGTCGATACCGATGCCAGCAACAAGGCCGCCGACGCCGATGCCGCCTTGCAGGAGCTGGGCAGCGATCAAGTCGCCTTCGGCTACCTCACCGCCACGGTGACGGTGCTCGACGCCGACCCGGCCGTGGCCGACGAGAAGCTGCGCATGGTGGAGCGCGTTATCCAAGGCCGGGGCTTCGTGACGATCCCCGAAACCCTCAACGCGGTCGATGCCTGGCTGTCGTCCGTCCCCGGCAACGCATACGCGAACGTGCGTCAGCCCATCGTTTCGACGCTGAACCTGGCGCACATGATGCCGATGTCAGCGGTATGGGCCGGGCCGAAGAAGAACGACCACCTCGACGGCCCGCCGCTGATCGTGACACGCACCGATGGTGCGACGCCGTTCCGGCTGGTAACGCACATCGGCGACGTGGGCCACACCCTTGTCGCCGGGCCGACTGGCATGGGCAAGTCGGTGCTGCTCGCCATCCTGGCCATGCAGTTCCGGCGCTACTTCGGCTCGCGGATCTTCGCCTTCGACATGGGGCGCTCGATGCGCGCCACCATCCTCGGCCTTGGCGGTGAGCACTACGACCTCGGTGCCGATGGCGGCATCGCCTTCCAGCCACTCGCGCGAATTGCCCACGAGGGCTACCGCACCTGGGCCGCGGAATGGGTGGAGGGCCGGCTGCTGCACGAAGGCGTGACGGTCGGCCCGGACGAGAAGGCTGCCATCTGGTCGGCGCTGAGAAGCCTTGCCGGTGCGCCGGTGGAGCAGCGCACCATGACCGGCTTGTCGGTGTTATTGCAGTCCAACGCGCTGCGCCAAGCGCTCGCGCCCTATGTGCTGGGCGGCGCACACGGCAAGCTGCTGGACGCTGACCACGACCGGCTGGGCATGGCCGACGTGCAGGGCTTCGAGATGGAAGAACTGATGCACAGCCCCGCCGCCGTGCAAGCGGTGCTGCGCTACCTGTTCGCCCGCTTCGACGAGCGTTTCGACGGTGCGCCGACGCTGCTGATCCTCGATGAAGCGTGGCTATTCCTTGATGAGCCATCTTTCGCGGCCCGCATCCGGCAATGGCTCAAGACGCTCAGGAAAAAAAACGTCAGCGTCATCTTCGCCACGCAGTCGCTGGCCGACATCAAGGATTCGACCATCGCGCCCGCGATCATCGAGAGTTGCGCCAGTCGGATTTTCTTACCTAATCCGCAGGCGACCGAGCCGCAGATTCGCACGATCTACGAGGGCTTCGGGCTCAACAGCCGGCAGATCGAGATCGTCGCCACCGCGCAGCCCAAGCGCGACTACTACTACCAGTCGCGCCTCGGCAACCGCCTATTCGACCTCGACCTGGGGCCTGTCGCGCTCGCATTCGCGGGCGCATCCACCCCTCAAGACCAACGCGACATTGACCGCGTGCTGACGCAGGCCGGCGCTCCCGGCTTCGCCGGCGCGTGGCTGCGCCATCGCGGCCTCGGCTGGGCCGCCGACCTGCTGCCGTCCGCTCCGGCGGCAGCTTCCTTTCTCGCTTCTCAACCGCTGGAGGTTTCACTATGAAGACCAAGCCCCGTTTGCTCTCTGTCTCACTCGCTGCTGTGTTGTCGGTATTGCTGCTGGCCATGCAGCCCGCATCCGCGCTGACGGTGTTCGACCCGTCCAACTTCGTGCAGAACACGCTGACCGCCGTGCGCACGCTGGAACAGATCAACAACCAGATCAACCAGCTCCAGAACGAGGCGCAGATATTGATGAACCAGGCCAGGAATCTGGCAAACCTCGACTTCAACATCGTCAACCGCCTGCGCTCGACGCTCGCCACCACCGAGCGCCTGATCGCCGAGGCGCGCGGCTTGGCCTACGACGTGCAGAGCATGGATGCCACGTTCGCCCGCCTGTACCCGGAACAGTACGCCGCCACCATCAGCGGCGACCGCATGGCGCAGGACGCCCGCGAACGCTGGCAGAACACCTTGAACGGCCTGCACACCGCGATGCGGATGCAGGCGCAGGTGTCGCAGAACCTCGCCCAAGACGAAAGCGCGCTGGCCGACCTCGTGAACCAGAGCCAATCGGCGACCGGCGCGCTGCAAGCGATGCAGGCGACGAACCAGCTCCTGGCTTTGCAGGCCAAGCAGTCGATCCAGGGGCAGCAGCTCCAGATCACGCAAGACCGGGCCGCTTCGCTGGAACTGGCGCGGCAAGCGGCGGCTATGGAGCGCGCCCGCGAAGTGCGGCGGCGCTTCCTCGGCACCGGCACGCCGTACACGCCGCAGTCCGTCAACTTCTACAACAACTGACCGGAGGCGGCCATGCGAAGCGCTTCCGTCCTGCTGGCCGTGCTGCTGACCGCGTGCGGCCAGCAGCCGGCCGAGAACCTGGCCGACGCCCTGGCCGCAGATCCGGTGCGGCTCAAGGCATTTCGCGGGCAATGCGCGGCCGACCGGCAGGCCGTGGGCGAGGATGCCTGCCGCGCCGCCGCCGAAGCCTTCCGGCGGCGCTTTTTCGCCGGCCATACCGGGCCGGACGAATACAACTCGCTGGCTGAACTTCCGCCGATTCCGCCGAGCTTCGATACGCCCGCAGATGAATTGCCAGAGGGCGCCGTTCTGCTCACTCCGTCCGAGGATTCGCCATGAACGACGTGACCATCATCGACCGTTTCCTCGATACGTTCTCGCGCTACATCGACTCGGGCTTCGGTTTGTTGCAGGGCGAAGTGGCGTTTCTCACCGCCACACTCATCGTCATCGACATGACGATCGCTGGTCTTTATTGGGCCATGAGCCACGCCACCGGCCAGGGCGATGACGTGATCGCCAAGCTGCTGCGCAAGGTGCTCTATGTCGGCGCGTTCGCCTACATCATCGGCAACTTCAACTGGCTGGCGAGCATCGTGTTCCGCTCGTTCGCCGGCTTGGGGATCACCGCGACCGGCTCGGCCATCACGATGGAGAACTTCCTTCAGCCTGGCCGGCTGGCGAAGACCGGCATCGACGCTGCCGCGCCGATTCTGGAACAGATCGGGGACATGGCTGGGTTCCCCGAGGTGTTCGTGAACATCGACCCCATCGTGGTGCTGTTCATCGCCTGGCTGGTGGTGATCCTCTGCTTCTTCGTGCTGGCGGTACAGCTTTTCATCACGCTGATCGAGTTCAAGCTGACCACGCTCGCCGGCTTCGTCTTGATCCCGTTTGCACTCTGGAACAAGACCTCGTTCCTCGCGGAGAAGGTGCTGGGCAACGTGGTGTCGTCAGGCATCAAGGTCTTGGTGCTGGCCGTCATCGTCGGCATCGGTTCCGGCCTGTTCGCCGAGTTCCAGGTGCATCCCGACGAGCCATCCATCGACCACGCGCTGGTCGTGATGCTGGCCTCGCTCGCGCTGCTTGCGCTGGGCATTTTCGGACCCGGTATCGCCACCGGCCTGGTGTCCGGTGCGCCGCAGCTTGGTGCGGGCGCGATGGCTGGTGCTGCGGTCGGCGCTGTCGGCACCGGCGTTGCCATCGGCGCCGCCGCAACGGGCGTGGGCGGCGCCGTCATGGCCGGTGCACGAATGGCCCCGGCGGCCGCAAAGCTGGCCGGTGCCGGGGCGCGTGCCGCGACTTCGGCGGCCGGCAGTGCCCGATCGGCGTTCCAGGCCGGTTCCACTGCGGCCGGCGGCGGTGCCAAGGGCGCGGCGGCTGGCCTCGGCAATGTCGCCAAGACCGGCGCACAAGCCGCAGGCCGCCGCGTCGCCTCTGGAGCTTCCGCTGCGGGGCAGAAGATGGCCGATTTCTTCCGCGCTGGCTGGAACGGCACAGAAGCCGGCAGCGACGGTGCTGGCCCCGGCCAGACCGCAGACGGCGCCGCAGGCTCGCAGAGGCAAGAGCAACCGGCCTGGGCCAAGCGGATGCACCGGCGCCAGCAGGCCACCCATGCCGCGACCACTGCTGCCCACACGCTGCGCGGCGGCGACGGCGGCGGCTCCGGGCAAGGCCCGAGCCTGCGGGATTCCGATACCTAACCTTCAAGGAGAACACCCATGCGATTCAAACGCCCGCAGGTGCGCTACGCCGATACGCCGCAGCCTGCCACCCCGTATCAAGCCGCCGCCCAGGTATGGGACGACCGTATCGGCTCGGCTCGCATGCAGGCCAAGAACTGGCGACTGATGGCCTTCGGCTGCCTGGTGCTCGCGCTGCTGATGGCCGGCGGCCTGGTGTGGCGCTCGGCGCAGTCCATCGTGACGCCCTATGTCATCGAGGTCGATCAGGCCGGGCAGGTGCGCGCCGTAGGTGAGGCCGCCACGCCGTACCGGCCCGGCGACGCGCAGATCGCGCACCACCTGGCGCGCTTCGTGACGCTGGTTCGCTCGCTGTCCATCGATCCCATCGTGGTGCGGCAGAACTGGCTCGATGCCTACGACTACACCACCGACAAGGGCGCGGCGGTGCTCAACGACTACGCCCGCACCAATGACCCATTCGCCCGCATCGGCAAGGAATCGGTGACGGTGCAGATCACCAGCGTGGTTCGCGCCAGCGACACGTCTTTCAACGTGCGCTGGACAGAGCAGCGCTACGTCAACGGTGCGCCCGCCGGCACCGAACGCTGGAACGCCGTGCTTTCGACCGTCCTGCAAACCCCGCGTACCGAACAGCGCCTGCGCAAGAACCCATTGGGTATCTACGTCAACGGACTGTCATGGAGCCGCGAACTGGATTCTTCCGAAGGAGCCAAACCATGAAACTTCGTTTCCGCCTTTACGTTTTTCCTTTGACGCTGCTGGCCCTCGCGGGCTGCGCCTCGCAGGGCAAGCCGCCGCCGTCCATCTCGCTCGACGAGCCGGTGCTGGCCCAGCCGTTGCCCGAACCGCCCAAGCCCGTCGAAGTCGTCGCCGTCCCTGAACCGCTGGCGCTGCCAGCGCAGTTGAAGCCGCTGCCGGAAGTCGATGAAGCCCCCGCTGCGCCGGAGCCGGCCGACGAAAAGGTGCGCGTTTCCCGTGCCAATGCAGAAGCGCGTATCGCGCCTACCCGTGAGGGCTACGTCAACGCGATTCAGGTGTGGCCGTTCACCGATGGCGCGCTTTATCAGGTCTATGCGTCGCCGGGGCGCGTGACGGTGGTTTCGCTTCAACCGGGCGAGGAACTGGTGACGGTCGCCGCCGGCGATACCGTGCGCTGGATCGTGGGCGACACGTCCAGCGGCGGCGGGGCCGATCTGCGCGTCAATGTGCTGGTCAAGCCCATCCGTTCCGGTCTGAAAACCAATCTCGTCATCACCACCAGTCGGCGCACCTACCTGCTGGAGCTGACCTCGACCGAGAAGGCATGGATGGCGTCGGTATCCTGGGACTACCCGAAAGACCGGATGCTCGCGTTGCAGCGCCAGGCGCAGGCTGCGCAGGCGACAACGCCTGTCGATACGGGCCTGTCGCTGGACAAGATCCGCTTCCGCTACGCGGTATCGGGCAGCAACCCGCCGTGGAAGCCGCTACGCGCCTTCGATGATGGAGAGAAGGTCTATATCCAGTTTCCGGCGGGCATTGCTCAGGGCGAGTTGCCGCCGCTGTTTGTCATCGGCGCGCAGGGCGACGGGCAATTGGTGAACTACCGTTTCCGCGCGCCGTACTACGTCGTGGATCGCCTGTTCGGCGCGGCCGAACTGCGGCTGGGCGGCGACGGCGGCGACTTGGTGCGGATCGAGCGCACCGATGGCGTTGCGCGGAGGAACTGACCATGAGCCAGGATGACACTCCCGACCTTGCCGCGCCGCAGGCGGCGGGCAAGATCGCTCCCGAGGCGGTGGCGCTGCGCGCCCAGCCGCGCCCGGTCACGCGCCTGAATCGGCGCACGCTGGCCATCCTCGCCGGCGTCCTGGCGGTGGCCGTGCTCGGCGCGCTGATGTGGTCGCTGCAACCTCAGCGGCGCGGTGCGGGCGAGCAGACCGAGCTTTACAACGTCGATCGTGTCTCGAAGTCGGAAGGACTGGATGCGCTGCCGACGGACTACTCCAAGCTGCCGCCGGCGTTGCCGCCTGCCGTTCCCGAACTGGGGCCGCCGCTGCCGGGCGATCTTGGCCCTGCCATCGTGAAGTCGCAGCAGCCGGTGACGGCCGCCTACGCGGCCCCCGGCCACGACCCGAACGATGCTCTGCGCAAAGAAGCCGAAGCGGCCGCGGCCTCGTCCGTGTTCTTCCGCTCGGGAGGGCAGAATGCGGCGCCGGTGGCGCAGACACAGGTGGCCGCTGCGCCGGGCTTCGCCGCCAATGCGGCGTTTGACCCGCTGGCGGCCGGGCCGGCCTCCACGGCGGCCCAGCCTGCTGACCCGACAGCGGTGCAAAACCGGCAAGACCAGAAAGAGGCTTTCCTGAAAGGTGGCTCCACTGAAACCCGTAATTCCGGCAATCTGACCCTGCCAACTTCGCCGTATCAGGTCATGGCCGGAACGGTGGTCGCAGGTGCCTTGGTGACGGGCATCAAGTCGGACTTGCCCGGCGACGTGATCGCCACGGTGACGGAGCCGGTCTATGACACAGCCACCGGGCGCTTCCTGCTGATTCCGCAGGGTTCGCGCATCCTGGGCAAATACAACAGCCAGGTCAGCTACGGGCAGAGCCGCGTTCAAGTCGTCTGGAACCGGATCATCCTGCCGGACACGTCTTCGCTCACGCTCGACAACCTGGCCGGCACCGACCCAGCCGGCTATGCCGGGCTGGAGGACGATGTGGACTACCACTGGGGCCGCATCTTTGCCGGTGCGGCACTCACCACGCTGCTGGGCGTCGGTGCCGAGCTGGCCGCGCCGGAGAACCGGCAGGATGGTGATCGCGTCATCATCGCTGGGCGCGACAGCGCGCAAGACAGCATCAATCAGGTCGGCCAGGAGATGACCCGGCGCAACCTCAACATTCAGCCGACCTTGACGCAACGACCGGGCCTGCCGGTTCGCATCATCGTCAACCGGGATCTGGTGCTGCGGCCGTACCAGCCGCTGTTCTTCAACCGGGGGACTTCACGATGAGCACGACCAAGAAGCTGCGGCTTGGCCCGCTGCCGAAGACCGAGAGCACCAAGCTGACTTTCGTTTGCCCGACCAGTTTAAAAGCCGACCTCGACCGCTACGCCGCGCTACACGCGCAGGCGTATGGCGAGGCAGTCGATGCGGCGACGCTGATCCCGCATATGCTGGAAGCGTTCATGGCGGGCGATCGAGGATTCAGGAAGGGCACGACGACCCGCAGCGCACCACCGAAGCCGCCATGATTGCACAGCATACTATTCAACGGCATCCATCGAACGCGCAGCCCAGGCTGCGCGTTCTTCATTCTGGATGCCGCCGAGCCTGTTGGGCTATGATGATGCGACAGGCCCGCCGTTCCTCGGCAATCGAGCACTACACAGTGCGATGCGGCTTTCTCTCCCAAAGCTCCTATGTCGCTCCTAGCCGACGACGCCGCTCTTCTTTAAAGCGGCCCCGAAAGGAGCTAACCTACTGTCCCATATACGGTTTCAAGCCCTTCTTGATTTGAGCCGAAGACTTGACACCGGCACTTTTTTGTTGCCTGCGATTTGAGCGTAACGGTCAGCGTCACTGGCACATAAGGTGATTGCTGCAATGTCCCGGGCTGCCTAGGCTTGGGGGACTGCACTGGAGAACGCTCATGCTCGGTCCACTGGCATCACTCAAGGTTCTGGATTTCTCGACATTGTTGCCGGGGCCGTTCGCCTCGTTGCTGTTGGCGGACATGGGCGCCGAGGTGCTACGCATCGAATCGCCGACCCGCATGGATTTGCTGCGGGTGCTGCCGCCCCATGATCAGGGCGTGTCGGCCAGCCACGCGTACCTCAATCGCAACAAGCGCAGCCTGGCGCTGGACCTCAAGCAGCCCGAGGCGCTGGAGGTGATCACGCAATTGCTTGCGGACTACGACATTGTGCTGGAGCAGTTCCGCCCTGGCGTGATGGAACGGCTGGGCCTGGGGTATGAAGCCTTGAAGGCGATCAATCCACGGTTGATTTATGTGTCGATCACCGGCTACGGCCAGACCGGCCCTTACAAGGACCGCGCCGGCCACGACATCAACTACCTGGCGCTGGCGGGCCTTTCGAGCTACACCGGCCGTGCCGACAGCGGCCCGTTGCCGTTGGGCATGCAGGTGGCGGATGTCGCGGGCGGTTCGTTGCATGGGGTGATCGGGCTGCTGGCAGCGGTGATCGCGCGGCAACAGACCGGGCAGGGGCAGCATCTGGATGTGAGCATGACTGACTGCGCCTTCAGCCTGAACGCCATGGCTGGTGCCGGCTACCTGGCCTGCGGCGTTGAGCCGGGCAGGGAAGACCAGATGCTCAACGGCGGCAGCTTCTACGATTACTACCGGTCGCGCGATGGCCGCTGGTTGTCGGTGGGCAGTCTGGAACCGGGGTTCATGCAGCAACTGTGCACGGTGCTCGGCCGTCCGGAACTGGCGGCCGAGGGACTGTCGTCCGACCCCGCCCGGCAACGGGCGCTCAAGGATGCGCTGAACATTGAATTCGAAAAACACGACTTTGCCTGGCTGTGTGAGCTGTTTGCCGGGGCCGATGCGTGTGTCGAGCCGGTGTTGAGCCTGGGCGAAGCGGTCGGGCATCCGCAGTTGCAGGCGCGGGAATTGGTGGCTGAGGTGCCGCGGGGCGATGGCTCGACTCAGGCGCAGATGGCCTGTCCGTTGAAGTTTTCAGCGGGGTTGCCTGAGCCGCGGCACATTGGCGCCTGGCTGGGGCAGCATACGGATCAGGTGTTGGGTGAACTGGGGTTTAGTGTTGAGCGGATTGAAGCGCTGCGGCGGGCCAAGGTAGTTATCTAGCGTCTGTCCCGGCCGAAACTCAACTCATTCGACCCGCATTTCCCCGCTGAACACCAACGTACTGCGACAACGCCGGCACAAATACCGCCGCCCCTGGCGCACCAGGCTATGACGCTGGGCCGAAAACGGGAAATCGCTGTCGGCGCAGGGGCATTTGTAGATGTAGCGGGTCACGCTGCGGCGTTTGACGTCATAGGTGTGGCAGCGGTTGGGCGGCAGTTCGTAAACGCCACGCATGATCAGTTGCCATTCTTCGCCATGGGGCTGGATGCGGTCGCCGAACAGTTGATGGGCGATCAGGTGCGCGACTTCATGCGCCACTGTCTGCTTGAGGAAGTCTTCGGTGTTTTCCCGGTACAGCTGCGGGTTGAAGCGCAACAGGTTCTCGTGCAAATGCGCGACACCGGCTTTTTGCCCGCGCAGCTTGAGGCTCACCACGGGGCGTTTGAAAGGTCGTTTGAAAAAGGATTCGGCTTGCAGGAAACAGTCTTCGACGCGGGTATTGAGTTGCTCGGGCATGCTTGATGGATCTCCAAGGATGTCGAGTATGCCGCAACCCCGAGGGCTTGCGAATCGCTCAGGCGCCGAATGGTCGTTGCTCGCATTAGAAGGCCGCCTTGCGGCGGCCTGTAGTGGCGGAACGTGTTTTTTATGTTGGCGCTTGTTTGTCAGTTGGTATAGACCGGTCCCACGCCAAGGCCCCAGACAATCACGGTAAACGCCATGATGGCTACCAGCACCACCAGTCCTACGGCGAGCACCGAGCTCGAAAACAGGAAGCCCTCGTCAGATGGAATGTTCATGAACGTTGGTAGCCCTACATACAGCAGGTACACCGTGTAGCAGACAGCCGCGGTGCCGACGATCATCCCCAGCCACAAGTGCGGGTACAGCGCCGCCAGGCCGCCGATGAACAGCGGGGTGGCGGTGTACGTGGCGAATGCGATACAGCGCGCCAGGCTCGGGTTGGCGTCATAGGTACGGGCCATCCAGTGAATGAAGGCGCCCATCACCGCGACACCGCCGAGCATCGCCAGGTACGACATGATGGTCATCCATAGCGCGCTTTCCATAGTCAGCATGACCGGCGCTCGGTTACCGATGACCCAGCCGACTTGCGTAGTGCCGATAAACGCCGATATGGCAGGGATCGCCGCCAGAATCAGGGTGTGCGTCAGGTACATGTGGCTGATGCTTTCTTCCTCGTCGCCACGGATTTCTTTCCATTCCTGGTCAGGGTGGGTAAAGAGTCCCACTACGTGATGGATCATGCCAGTCACTCCTCTTGTTGTTGCCATCGCCCCCCAGCGGAGCGCTTACGGGCCAAAGTGGCCAAGTAAGAACAGGTCTGAATACGTGTGCGACCTTATGTCGCAGTATAGAAAGGAGTTACTTGCAATAGTGCGAGGGCTTTAGAGCAAATCGCGCTGTAAACAATCTTGTTAATCGCCGCAAGGTCTGTTGTTGTAGCAGCTGGCGCAGCCTGCGTTCGGCGGCGAAGCCGTCGCCAATCCGGTCTATGAGGTTTGCCTGACACACCGAGGTGGATGGTTTACGACGGCTTCGCCGCCGAACGCAGGCTTCGCCAGCTGCTACAAAGGGTGCGATGGCGCATAATTTCTTTGGTAAGTTCGGGCTCTTCGCCCTTGAAGGGTTTTTGCGTAAAATGCCGGCCTTTCGTCACACCTCACGGATTTCGCGTCATGGGCACTCTTACGGTCAACCAGAACAAACTGCAAAAGCGCCTTCGCCGCCAGGCCGGTGAGGCTGTTGCCGATTTCAATATGATTGAAGACGGCGACAAGGTCATGGTCTGCCTGTCCGGTGGCAAGGACAGCTACACCATGCTCGACGTGCTGATGCATTTGCAGAAAGTCGCCCCGATCAAGTTCGAGATCGTCGCCGTGAACATGGACCAGAAGCAGCCAGGCTTCCCCGAGCATGTACTGCCGGCTTACCTCAAAGAACTGGGCATCGAGTACCACATCGTCGAGAAAGACACCTACTCGGTGGTCAAGGAGCTGATTCCGGAAGGCAAGACCACCTGCTCGCTGTGCTCGCGCCTGCGTCGCGGCACGCTGTACACCTTTGCCGACGAAATCGGCGCGACCAAAATGGCCCTCGGTCACCACCGTGACGACATCGTCGAGACGTTCTTCCTGAACATGTTCTTCAACGGTTCGCTCAAGGCCATGCCGCCAAAGCTGCGCGCCGACGACGGGCGCAACGTGGTGATTCGCCCGCTGGCCTACTGCAACGAAAAAGACATCCAGGCCTACTCGGACCTCAAGCAATTCCCGATCATCCCGTGCAACCTCTGCGGCTCCCAGGAAAACCTGCAACGCCAGGTGGTTAAAGAGATGCTGCAGGAGTGGGAACGCAAGACCCCGGGCCGTACCGAGAGCATTTTCCGCAGCCTGCAGAACGTGATCCCGTCGCAACTGGCGGACCGCAACCTGTTCGACTTCACCAACCTGCGTATCGACGAAAGCGCCGCATCGCGCTTCGTCAACGTAGTGAACCTCTGAACAAATTGTGTGGGAGCGAGCCTGTGGTGAGGGGGCTTGTCGGACCGCCGCATCGCCCCGTTGGGCTGCGAAGCGGCCCCAAAATCGCTGATGCACCAAAGATTTTGTGAGTGCTACGCACTCAAACGGGGGCAAGCCCCCTCGCCACAGGGCTCCCATAGATCCGTTTCATCCCATAGGAGAGGGCATGCGCGATTACAAGTGGCTGCACGAATACTGTCTGAACCGTTTCGGTTCGGCGGCTGAACTGGAAGCCCATCTGCCGGTTCCCAAGACCCCGGCGCAATTGCGCAAGATCAGCGACGACCGCTACCTCTCGACCATGGCGTTGCGGGTATTCCGTGCCGGGCTCAAGCACAGCCTGGTGGATGCCAAGTGGCCGGCGTTCGAAGAAGTGTTCTTCAAGTTCGACCCGGAAAAAGTCGTGCTGATGAGCGCCGAACATCTGGAGCGCTTGATGCAGGACGCGCGAATCATCCGCCACTTGGGCAAGCTCAAGAGTGTGCCGCGCAATGCGCAGTTCATTCTGGACGTGGCCCATGAGAAGGGTAGTTTCGGTGCGTTGATCGCCGACTGGCCTGTAACCGATATCGTCGGCTTGTGGACCTACCTGAAAAAACACGGCCATCAGTTGGGCGGGTTATCCGCGCCGCGATTCTTGCGGATGGTCGGCAAGGACACCTTCGTGCCGAGCTACGACGTGGTGGCGGCGCTGAATGCACAGCAGATCATCGACAAGGTGCCGAGCAGTTTGCGCGACCTGGCCACGGTGCAGAATGCGTTCAACCAATGGCACGAAGAGAGTGGTGGACGGCCGATGAGCCAGATTTCGATGATGCTGGCCTACACAGTCAATCATTGACGAAGATGATGTTCCCACGCAGAGCGTAGGAACGATCACTGCGGGGCTATCAGGCGGGGGAAATCTCGCCTTCCCCCGCCAACTTGCGGTTCAACTGATACCGCCACCGCACATACAGCATCGCCGAGCAGAACACTGCCAGGCTCGCGCCCATCTCCAGCAAACCGAACAGCTGCCGGTTCGGGTCATAGGCGGCCAATGCGCCCTTGATGAAATACAGATTCACCACAAAACACATCCACGAATGTCCACGGGCACTGCCGACGATCATTCCCGGTGCCAGCAACAGCAGCGGCACCAGTTCGATCAGCAGAATCACCCACGGCCGCGCGCCATGCAGGTCGGCGAACACCAGGTAGTAGGCGCAAAGCAGCCCCGCCAGGCCGAAAAAGCACAGCAGGCTGATGACGCGCATCGCCCGTACACGCGGTTCGAGCCATTCGATGGCAGGCAACACCTTAGGCTTCTTAGCCACGATGGCTCTCCAGTTTCTGCGCAGTCTTCGCCAGGCGCAGGCCCAAGGCTCGGCATAGCGCGACTTCATGTTCGTTCAAACCGCTTTTGCCGTCGGCCCCGGCGTGATGACTGGCACCGTATGGCGTGCCGCCGCCACGGGTTTCCAGCAGCGCCGATTCGCTGTAAGGCAGGCCGGTGATCAACATGCCGTGGTGCAGCAACGGCAGCATCATTGACAGCAGCGTGGTTTCCTGGCCGCCGTGCAGGCTGGCGGTCGAGGTGAAGACCCCGGCCGGTTTGCCCACCAGGGCGCCGGTCAGCCACAGGTTGCTGGTGCCGTCGAGGAAGTATTTCAACGGTGCGGCCATGTTGCCGAAGCGGGTCGGGCTGCCCAGGGCCAGGCCGGCGCAGTTCTTCAAATCGTCGAGGCTGGCGTACAGCGCGCCTTCATCGGGAATGTCCGGCGCCACGGCTTCGCATTCAGTGGAGATCGCCGGCACCGTGCGCAACCTGGCTTCAAGGCCGGCCTGCTCGACGCCACGGGCAATCTGCCGGGCCATTTCATTGGTCGAGCCGCTACGGCTGTAATACAGCACCAGAATGTATGGCGCGCTCACGGCAACAACTCCAGCACATTCTCCGGCGGACGGCCGATGATGGCTTTGTCGCCGACTTCGAGAATCGGCCGCTCCATGAGTTTCGGGTGCGCGGCGATGGCGGCGATCAATTGCGCTTCGCTCAAACTGCTGTCGGCCAGGTTGAGGGTTTTGTACTCGTCCTCGCCGGTGCGCAGCAATTGCCGGGCGCTGATGCCGAGTTTGCTCAGCAGGCTCTGGATTTGCACGGCGTCCAGCGGCGTTTCCAGGTAGCGGACGACCGTTGGCGTCAGGCCACGGGCTTCGATGAGTTCGAGCGCACCGCGGGATTTCGAGCAGCGCGGGTTGTGATAAAGCGTCAGATCGGTCATATGCGGGTCGCTTCTTGCGTAAAGTGGCGGCTATTCTAACTGTGCGGCGCGTAATCCAGAACCTTGGGAGGCGATGGGTCGCAGGTGCATTCTATTTTTGACAAGGATTGAGACATGACAAGGCGACTGGCAGCGGCATTGGCGATCATGGGGGCGTTATTGCTTGGGGGCTGTGGCAACGACTATGGCATCGACCAGAATGGTCACAAGGTCGCCGCCGAGCGTCTGGACAAACAATGGCTGGTGCTCAATTACTGGGCCGAGTGGTGCAGCCCGTGCCGGACCGAAATCCCACAGCTGAATGTGTTGGCCGAGCAGCTCCAGGGCAAGAAGATCGGCGTGTTCGGGGTCAACTTCGACAATGTACAGGGCGAAGAGCTGAAAGGCGCCAGCGAGAAACTGGGGATCAAGTTCACCGTGCTGGCCCAGGATCCGGCCGACCTTTTCGAATTGCCGCGCAGTGAAGCGCTGCCAGTGACTTACATCATTGATAACAAGGGCAAGGTGCGGGAACAGTTGATGGGCGAGCAGACGGCGGCGGGGGTGATGGCGAAGCTTGAGGCGTTGCAGGCGACCAACTGACTGAGCACCGCCTGTGGCAAGGGAGCTTTGTGGCGAGGGGGCTTGCCCCCGCTGGGCTGCGAAGCAGCCCTAAACCCTGAAACCTCGTTTCATCACAACATTGCGCGTGTACGTTTTGCGACTGCTGCGCAGCCGAACGGGGGCAAGCCCCCTCGCCACAAGTCACTTGGCTACAACTGAGGGGCAATCACCCCTCTTCAAGCCACCAACGCAATGGCTTGCCTTCGGCCGGCCAGAAGCGCATCTGATCAATCGGTGAGACGTCCCAGCGCTGGACGTTTTCCAGCGCCTGCAGGAAGCGCTTTTCCTGCTCCATCAACGCCGGCGCGCAGAGTTTGCGGGTACTGCCGATCTTGCCGAAGCTGAGCTTTTCACCTTCCAGGGAATACGGCGCGAACCAGTGGTTGCAGCCGCCGTTACCGTAGGCCCGGCCATCGTCACCGAGCGTGATGGTCAGGTGGCTGTAGTCCATCAGCGGACGTTCGCCGATCCACTCCAGAATGTAACTGCGGTTCTGTTGCAACTTTACCGGCTCGGCGGCGCAGCCCAGCAGGCTGGCACCGACCATCGTGGTCAGAGCAAGGCGTTTCATCACGCAGGCTCCTGGCACTTCGGGCACAGGTGTTTTTCGCCGGCTGCGGTCCAGCCCAGTTCGGCAATCCGTGCGGTGGCGGCCGGTTTTTCAGCCTTGTTGCCCAGCTTGGCGTCGACCGCGAACTCGAAGCTCAGCTCTTTGGCGCAGCTGTCGCAGTTGACTTTCCAGGTGTGGATCGCCAGTTCGCCGAACACCGGACCACTGGCCACCGCGACCCATTGGCCGGGCGGGTTGATCAGGTGGCGAACCGTTTCGACGGTCAGGCGCATGGACAAGTCCTTGCTGCCTTTGAGGGTCACTACCAGCACGTCGTTATTGCGAATCGAACCGCCGTTGCCGGTGACTTGATAACGCCCCGGCACCAGGGCGCGGCATTCAGTGAGGGTGTGTTGTGGGTTCATCAGGCTGTAGCGGAAATCGTGTTCGACCATGGGTCCTCCAAATATGCGCGATATGCTAGCACGGGCATCAACGCAGCATGGCGCGGGCATGTGACCTTCGATCAGGTTCAAATTGACTGCTGAACCATGGCAAACTGCCACTTTTGCATCTCTAAGGAACAGAAATGGCGTTGATCGAATGTTACGAGTGCAAGCAACGCATCAGTTCCGTGGCGCCTGCTTGCATTCATTGCGGTGCGCCTGCGGCAACGGTGCACGCGGCCACTTCGACGGCAGCGCCTGTGGAAGCACCGCTTTCTTTCGGGCGTTTGCCAAGCAATGAGAGTGTGCCTCGGGTGACCCCGGCTGCATTCGGGCATAAACGAAAAACCGAAATCCAGGCTGAGGTCCCGGCACCGGTGCTCAATGGGCCGCGTCCGGTGGAACTCTGGCTGAAACTGATGATTTTCTTTCTGCCGCCGTTTTTTGTCTGGTTCCTGCTGCGTCGCGGGCATTCAACGGGGCAGCGCTTGCTGGGCTTCGGCTGGCTGGGCCTGATGATCCTCTTGTCCAAGGCCTGAGCCGTTCAGCGCTCGACCTGATTCTGTGGCGAACCGGCCGCCCAGGCCGCGATGTTCTGCAAAGTTGTCGCGGCAATCGCGCCCAGGGCTTCGCGAGTGAGGAAGGCCTGGTGTGCGGTGATGATCACGTTCGGAAAGGTCAGCAGGCGCGCCAGCACATCGTCTTGCAGTGGCAGGTCGGAGCGGTCCTCGAAGAACAACTGCGCCTCTTCTTCATAGACATCCAGCCCCAGATAGCCCAATTGGCCGTTTTTCAATGCGTCGATCAACGCCGGCGTGTCCACCAGACCGCCACGCCCGGTGTTGATCAACATCGCGCCGGGCTGCATGTGCGCCAGTGACTCGCGGTTGATCAAATGTTTGCTCTGCTCGTTGAGCGGGCAATGCAGGCTGATGATCTGAGACTCGGCCAGCAATTGCTGCAAGCTCAGGTAGCGCGCGCCGAGGGCTTCGACCTGAGGGTTCGGATAGGGGTCATAGGCCAGCAATTGGCAGCCGAAGCCGTGCATGATTTTCGCAAAGGTCGCGCCGATCTGCCCGGTGCCGACCACGCCGACGGTCTTGTTCACCAGATCGAAACCGGTCAACCCGTGCAGGCTGAAATCGCCCTCGCGGGTACGGTTGTAGGCGCGGTGCAGACGGCGGTTGAGCGCCAGGATCAACGCCACCGCGTGTTCGGCCACGGCGTGGGGCGAGTAGGCCGGGACCCGCACAACCGTCAGCCCCAGGCGCTTCGCCGCCGCGAGGTCGACATGGTTGTAACCGGCCGAGCGCAGGGCGATCAGGCGTGTGCCGCCTGCTGCCAGGCGTTCAAGCACCGGGGCGCTGAGGTCATCGTTGATGAAGGCGCAGACCACCTCGTGATGCTCGGCCAGCGCCGCCGTGTCGAGGCTCAGTCGTGCCGGCTGGAAATGCAGTTCGATGCCGACGGGCAGGTCGGCGGCGAGAAAACTCTCGCGGTCGTAGGTCTGGCTGCTGAAAAGAATCGTGCGCATGCTGTCCTCCTGGAAGTCTCAAACCCCGTAGCAGCCTTCGGCAGCTGCTACAGGGTTTAAGTTTAGCGTTCAGGCCTTCCTGCGTTATTGCGCTGCATCAGGCATTGATGCGCGCATGGGCCGCGAGGCGATTGATGGCGCGTTCGAGTTCTTCCAGCGCGACGGGGGCTTTCGGGTCCTGTTGCTTGAGCAGGGTTTCGCTGCGCTGGCAGGCGGCGCGCAGTTGCGGGACGCCGCAATAACGGGTTGCCCCGTGCAGGCGATGGACCCGCTCGATCAGGGCATTCTGATCGTTGGCTTCACGGGCCACGCGGATGGCCTCGCGGTCGGCTTCCAGGGAGGCCAGCAGCATGGCCAGCATGTCCGCCGCCAGATCGGCCTTGCCGGCCGCCAGGCGCAGGCCTTCTTCGTGGTCGAGCACCTGCAATTCATGACCGCTGTTGTTATCGCTATTACGCTCCGGACCCTGATTGCGCAGCGCCAGGCCCGTCCATTTCAACACCACTTGCGCCAGTTGCCGTTCGCTGATGGGTTTGGTCAGGTAGTCGTCCATGCCGCTTTGCAGCAATGCGCGTTTTTCATTGGCCATCGCATGGGCGGTGAGGGCCACGACCGGCAGTGGCGTGCAATGCCGCTCGCTTTCCCATTGGCGAATGGCTTCGGTGCTTTGGCGCCCATCCATGCCGGGCATTTGCACGTCCATCAGCACCAGATCGAAAGTCTCGTTCTGTACGGCCTTGACCGCGGCGTAACCGCTTTCTACCGCGAGCACCTTGGCGCCCATGTCTTCGAGCAGGGTTTGCACCAGCAGCAGGTTGGCCGGGTTGTCGTCCACGCAAAGGACCTTCGGCGCGCGGCTGGAAACCGGTTCGGCGGGGTCGCTGCGCTGCTGGCGCGGGTTGACCAGATCAGACAGGGCCCGACGCAGCTTGCGGGTGCAAGCGGGTTTGGACTGGAGCTGGCTGTGGGGGTTGGGCACCGAGAGATGGAACAGCGTCAGTTCGGTGGTCGGGCACAGCACCAACACTCTGCAGCCCAGGTGTTCAAGGTCCCAGATGTGCTGGTTGAGGCGCTCCGGCGGCATGTCGTTGCTGGTGATGCCGAGCACCGCCAAGCCGATTGCCTGATCGGTCTGGTGAGCGCCGGTCACGCCATTGGCCAGGCTTTCCAGGGTATTGAACGGCGTGACGCTCAGGCCGCAGTCTTCCAGTTGATGCTGCAATGCCTGACGGGCCAGTTCATGGTTTTCCAGGACAGCCACCCGCTGCCCGAGCAACGGTGGGCCGGGCAGGTCTTCGGCGTCGTCGCGGGTTTTGGGCAGGCTCAGGCTGATCCAGAATTCCGAGCCTTCGCCCGGCGTGCTGTCGACGCCGATCTCGCCGCCCATTTGTTCGATCAGCCGTTTGGAAATCACCAATCCGAGGCCGGTGCCGCCGGGTTGTCGGGAGAGCGAGTTATCGGCCTGGCTGAAGGCCTGGAACAGGGCGCGCACGTCCTGGTTCGACAGACCGATGCCGGTGTCCTGAATGCTGATGCGCAGTTGCACGCTGTCTTCATGCTCTTCTTCGAGCATCGCCCGGGCGACGATGGTGCCTTCGCGGGTGAACTTGATCGCATTGCTCACAAGGTTGGTGAGGATCTGCTTGAGTCGCAACGGATCGCCCACCAGCGACAGTGGCGTATCGCGATAAACCAGGCTCACCAGCTCAAGCTCTTTGGCGTGGGCGGCCGGGGCGAGGATGTTCAGGGTGTCTTGCAGCAGGTCGCGCAGGTTGAACGGAATATGGTCGAGCACCAGTTTGCCGGCCTCGATTTTCGAGAAATCGAGAATCTCGTTGATGATCCCCAGCAGGCTGTCGGCGGACTTTTCGATGGTGCCCAGGTAATCGAGCTGGCGCGGCGTCAGTTCGCTTTTTTGCAGCAGGTGCGTGAAGCCGAGAATGCCGTTGAGCGGCGTGCGGATTTCATGGCTCATGTTGGCCAGGAACTCGGACTTGATCCGGCTCGCCTCCAGGGCTTCCTTGCGCGCCAGGTCCAGCTCGATGTTCTGGATTTCGATGGTTTCCAGATTCTGACGCACGTCTTCGGTGGCCTGGTCGACGCTGTTTTGCAATTCTTCCTGAGCGTTCTGCAGCGTCCCGGCCATGCGGTTGATGCCGGACGCCAGTTCATCCAGTTCCTGGCTGCCGAGGGGCGGCAGGCGGGTTTCCAGATGGCCGTCCTTGAGTTGCGCCACGGCTTGTTTGATCTGGCTCAGTGGTCGGTTGATGGTTCGGCCCATGCGCAACGCCAGCAGCGCCGCACCGGCCAGGCCTCCGCCGATCAGCAGCAGGCTGGCGAACAGGCTGCGGTAACCGCGCAGCAGCATGCCGTTGTGGGACAGTTCGAGTTCGACCCAGCCCAGCAGGCGGTCGGCTTCATCGGGGATCAGGTCGCCGGCCAGGTTGCGGTGCTTGCCGAACACCGGCAGCAGGTAACGCGTGGCGTCATTGCCACTGCGGCGCAGCAACTGTGAACCGTTGCCCAGGGGCGCCTGATTGAGCATGGTCGGGCCGGCATGGGCCAGCGGCGTGCGGTCGGGGGCGAGGAAGGTCACCGCGCGCACGTCGGTCTGTTCCAGGGACTGGGTGGCGATGCGCTCCAGCAGCTCGTTGTCTTTGCGACCCATGGCCGGGGCCACCAACGGTGCCAGCTGTTCGGCGATCATTTCGCCGCGTTGCATGAGCTGGGCTTGCAGGTCCGATTGCTGCATCCAGGTGAAATAGCCGCCCAGGACCAACGCCATCAGGGTGGTCGGCAACAGGGTCAGTAACAGCACGCGGCCTTTAATTCCCAGTTTCTTGAGCACGCATCTCTCCTGCATCCAGCTGTTTATTGACCTGCACATGCGTCCGGCACGCGCCACCTGCGCAGTGTAGCGATTTGCATGCGGGCAATCTTCGTAAAATTGATGTCGTCATTCGTCGGTCAGTTCAATGCTTTGGCCCAGGGAGACAAACCTTGGGTTGCCCCTGGAGAGGCAATCTTGAATAATCAGCAATTGAGAATTATTTGCAGATACTCATGACTCCCATCGCGATTGGCCATCCTCGCATCCTCTCTATCGAAGACGATCCAGTGCTCGGTGCTTATGTTCATGAGCATCTGGGGCGCTGCGGTTTTCAGGTGACCTGGTGCCAGAACGGGCAGGAAGGCCTGGCGATTGCGCGCCAGCAGGCCTTCGATGTGGTGTTGATGGATATTCTGTTGCCGGGGCTCGATGGCCTGGCGGTGTTGACCCAATTGCGCCAGAGCCATTCCACGCCAGTGGTGCTGATGTCGGCGCTGGGTGCCGAGGCGGATCGCATCAGTGGTTTTCGCCTCGGGGCCGACGATTACCTGCCCAAGCCTTTCAGCATGGCCGAGTTGCGGGTGCGCATCGAAGCGATCCTGCGGCGGGTGGCGTTCGACCGTCGACCAGTGCCGATACCGACGCCCCCTGCGACGGACTGCCTGCGTTTTGACGATGAACTGGGCGAGGTCTTTTGGGGCGAGTACGCGGCCGGCCTGACCCGCAGCGAGTACCGTTTACTGGACACGCTGAACCGCAACGACGATGAAGTGTTGAGCAAGGCGTTCCTTTATCAGCAGGTATTGCAGCGCGGTTATGCGCCCCATGACCGCAGCCTCGACATGCACATCAGCCAGATTCGCCGCAAGCTCAAGGCCATCGGTTACGCCGAGCGTGAAGTGCGCACGGTTTGGGGCAAAGGGTACGTATTGAGTGCGGTCGATGAAGTGGTCTGACGCGCCGGGCCGCACGGTGGTCCTGCAACAGCAACTGCTGCGCGATCTGTCCCACGAATTGCGCACGCCGCTCAGCCGGTTACGGGTGGCCTGCGAAAGCGAGCAGGACCTGGAGCAATTGCGCGAGCGCATTAGCCGGGAAGTCGATGGCATGCAGCGCCTGGTCGAGGATGCGCTGCAACTGGCCTGGCTCGACACCGAGCGCACACCGTTGCCCGATGAAGCGATCCAGGTCCAGGCCTTCTGGGAAATGCTCACGGAAAACGCTTGCTATGAAAGCAACTGGCCGGCGAGTCAGTTGCACTGTGCGGTGGATGCCTCCTGCTGGGTGCGCGGCCATCTCAATACCCTGGCCCAGGCGCTGGAAAACATTCTGCGCAATGCCATTCGTCATTCACCGAAGGGAGCTGTCGTGACGCTCGATGGCAGGCGCGATGGCGACTTTTGGCACCTGTGGCTGGAGGACGAGGGCGGTGGGGTGGCTGACGAGGATCTTGAGCGGATCTTCTCGCCGTTCATCCGGCTCGACGGTTCACGGCCGGGGGAGGGTGGGTTCGGGTTGGGGTTGAGCATTGCGAGGAATGCGGTGCAGCGGCAGGGCGGGCGGCTTTGGGCGGAGAATGCAGGGCGGGGCTTACGGCTGAATATGCTGTTATTGGCTGATCTCCATGGCGACAATGATGACGCCCCCGCTCCCACAATTGATATGTGTCGACCACAAATTGCGTGATCAACCCCGGCCGCGAAGAGGCTTGCTGATTTTGCCGGAGCGTTCCCGTTATTTTGTACGACCTTTCTTAAAGGGTATCGCCGACACCTTAAGCCTGACTTGACGGAATAGACTCGCGTTTTTCCTCGTCCTCCAGGAGTTCGGTATGAATGCATCCAGCGTCCCCGGCAACGCACACGACGACCGTTTCAATGAAGTGCTTGCGCTGATTCAAAATGCCAAACAGCAGGCCATGCAGGCGGTGAATACCCAGTTGATCGAGCTGTATTGGCAGGTCGGTGCTTACATCAGCCGCAAGCTGGAACAGGCTGAGTGGGGCGATTCTGTGGTCAGCCAACTGGCTGAGCATCTGGCTCAGACTCAACCGGGGTTGCGCGGGTTTACCCGGTCGAACTTGTTTCGCATGCGCCAGTTCTATGAGACTTATCACGCTGAAGAGAAAGTCGCACCACTGGTGCGACAATTGTCCTGGTCGCATAACCTGATCATTTTCAGCCAGAGTAAACGGCCGGAAGAGCGGGAGTTCTACGTGCGTTTGGCAGTTCAGGAAAAATGGTCGAAGCGCGAACTAGAGCGTCAGTTCAAAACCGCACTGTTTGAACGAAGCGTGACCCAACCAGCAAAAATCTCAGCAGTGCTGAGACAAGCCCACCCGGCAGCGCTTGAGATCTTCCGCGACGCCTACATGCTCGAGTTTCTCGACCTGCCGGGTGGCCATGCCGAAACTGATCTGCATAAAGGGTTGATGGCGCGCCTCAAAGAATTCCTGAGCGAGCTTGGCCGCGATTTCTGCTTTGTCGGTTCCGAGTATCCGCTTCAAGTGGGTGGGTGTGATTTTTCCCTGGACCTGCTGTTCTTCCACCGTGGTCTTAATTGTCTTGTAGCCATTGAGCTTAAGGTCGGTCGTTTTAAGCCGGAGTATTTGGGCAAGCTGAACTTCTATTTGGAAGCGCTGGATCGCAAGGAGCGCAAACCCCACGAAAACCCGGCCATCGGTGTGTTGCTCTGCGCCAGTAAGGATGACGAAGTGGTCGAATACGCCCTTAACCGCAGCCTGTCGCCAGCGTTGATCGCTGAATACCAGGTCCAGCTTCCGGACAAACAGCTGCTGCAGGCCAAATTGCATGAGTTTTATGCATTGAATATTGCACAAGGAGAAGAGGAGTGAACTGCTTATTCCCATAAGCCATAAGCCCCTTACTTTGCGTGATATGGCCTGCGCACGTTTGCCGGTATGATAGGCGCCCCCGCAGTTCGGATTGCGAATACGCCATGACCTTGCAGTACCCAACCATCGCCGATTGCGTCGGCAACACTCCGCTGGTCCGTTTGCAGCGCCTGCCTGGCGTCACCAGCAACACTCTTTTGCTCAAGCTCGAAGGGAACAACCCGGCGGGTTCGGTCAAGGATCGTCCGGCGCTGTCGATGATCACCCGCGCCGAATTGCGCGGGCAGATCCACGTCGGCGACACGCTGATCGAAGCGACTTCGGGCAACACCGGGATCGCCCTGGCCATGGCCGCCGCGATCAAGGGTTACAAGATGATCCTGATCATGCCGGACAACTCCAGCGCCGAGCGTAAAGCCGCGATGACGGCCTATGGTGCCGAGCTGATTCTGGTCAGCCAGGAAGAAGGCATGGAAGGCGCGCGCGACCTCGCCCAGCGAATGGAAGCCGAAGGCCGTGGCAAGGTGCTCGATCAGTTCGCCAACGGTGACAACCCCGAGGCGCACTACACCACCACCGGTCCGGAAATCTGGCGTCAGACCCAGGGCACCATCACGCATTTCGTCAGCTCGATGGGCACCACCGGCACCATTATGGGTGTCTCGCGCTACCTGAAAGAACAGAACGAGAACGTGCAGATCATCGGTCTGCAACCCATGGAAGGCTCGGCAATTCCGGGCATCCGCCGCTGGCCCCAGGAATACCTGCCAAAGATTTATCAGGCTGATCGCGTGGACCGGATCGTCGACATGGCGCAAAGCGAGGCCGAGGACGTGACCCGTCGTCTGGCGCGCGAAGAAGGCATTTTCTGCGGCGTGTCTTCGGGCGGAGCCGTGGCGGCGATGCTGCGCCTGTCCAAAGAAGTTGAAAACGCGGTGATTGTCGCGATCATCTGTGACCGTGGCGACCGTTACTTGTCGACCGGCATTTTCGACGCGCCCAACTGATGGCCAAGCAAGAGAGAGGCCTGCGCTTCCAGCCCACGGGCGGTAGCAAGGCCCCGCAAGTCCCGACCGGCAAAAAGCAGCGTTTGACCATCGAGCGCCTGGCTAATGACGGTCGCGGTATCGCGTTTTTTGAAGGTCGCACCTGGTTCGTCATCGGCGCCTTGGCCGGTGAAGAAGTCGAGGCGCGGGTCTTGGGTGCCCACGGTAAAGTGGTCGAGGCGCGTACCGAGCGGGTGTTCCAGGCCAGCCAATTGCGCCGCCCGGCACCGTGCGCCCATGCCGGTCGCTGCGGTGGTTGCAGCGTGCAGCATCTGCCCCACAACGAACAACTCGCCCTGAAACAGCGCATGCTCGCCGAGCAATTGTCGCGGGTTGCGGGCGTCGAACCCGAAGAGTGGGCTGCGCCATTGAGCGGTCCGGAATTCGGCTACCGGCGTCGTGCCCGGGTGGCGGTGCGTTGGGACATGAAGGCGAAAAAACTCGAAGTCGGTTTCCGCGCAGCTGGCAGCCAGGACATCGTCGCCATCAACGAGTGCCCGGTGCTGGTACAGCCCTTGCAACCGATCATGACCGGCTTGCCGGATATGCTGCGGCGCTTGAGCAAACCTCAGGCACTGGGGCATGTGGAATTGTTCAGCGGTTCGTCATTGGCGGTATTGCTGCGGCACATGGCGCCGTTGTCCGAAGCCGACATGACGATCCTCAAGGAATTCTGCGCGCTCCATGAGGCCCAGTTGTGGCTGCATGGCGACGGCGAGCCGCAACCGGTCGACGCCGATCAGACCCTGGGCTATCGCCTTGAACCGTGGGACTTGAATCTGGCGTATCGGCCTGGAGATTTCATCCAGGTCAACGCCGGGGTCAACGAAGCGATGATCGCTCAGGCGCTGGAATGGTTGGCGCCGAAAGCCGATGAGCGGGTTCTGGACCTGTTCTGCGGGTTGGGCAACTTTGCCTTGCCGCTGGCCAGAACCGTTCGTGAAGTGGTGGCGGTGGAAGGTGTGCAGGCCATGGTCGAGCGGGCCGCCGCGAACGCCGCTAGTAATAATTTGCATAACGCAAAATTTTTTCAGGCCGATTTATCCCAGCCTTTGGCTGATGCCGAATGGGCCAGCGAAGGCTTTTGTGCGGTACTCTTGGACCCACCTCGCGACGGTGCTTTCGAGGTGGTGCGCAAGCTTGCGTCCCTGGGTGCCGAACGATTGGTTTATGTGTCGTGCAACCCTGCAACTCTGGCGCGCGACACGGTCGAATTGATCAAGCAGGGCTACCGGTTAAAACGTGCCGGGATTCTCGATATGTTTCCTCAAACGGCGCATGTCGAGGCCATGGCGTTATTTGAAGCGAGCTAGGATGGCTCGTCTGGTCCGACTGACCGTCCGTGCCGCCACGCATCAGCCCGGCGGGGCGCCCGGACAATGAAGGTCAGCGATTTGACGCATTGAATCTGCGTCGTAGGGAAGGTAAAGCAAGATGGTACAGGTGAGAGCACACCAGCCGATCAACACTGACGGCAGTATCAATCTCGAGGCTTGGCTCGATCACGCGGTCAGTATCGATACGGCACTGGATCGCGAAGCCTTGAAAGAAGCCTGCGAGTTCGCTCGCGAGGCCGAACAACAAGCCAATGCGGCGAAAAACCTGTGGTCCGAAGGGACCTCGAGTTTCCGCACCGGCCTTGAGATCGCCGAGATTCTCGCCGACCTCAAACTCGATCAGGATTCGTTGGTCGCGGCAGTCTTGTACCGCGGCGTGCGCGAAGGCCAGATCCAGTTGCCGGCGGTCAGCCAGCGCTTCGGCCCGGTGGTCGCCAAACTGATTGACGGCGTGCAACGCATGGCGGCGATCAGCGACAGTCTGAGTCCGCGTAAATCCATGGTGATGGGCACCCAAGGCCAGGTGGAAAACCTGCGCAAGATGCTCGTGGCCATGGTCGACGACGTGCGCGTCGCGCTGATCAAACTGGCCGAGCGCACCTGTGCGATCCGTGCGGTAAAAACCGCCGATGACGAGAAGCGCAACCGCGTCGCCCGTGAAGTCTTCGACATCTACGCGCCGCTGGCTCACCGCCTCGGTATCGGTCACATCAAGTGGGAGCTGGAGGACTTGTCCTTCCGTTACCTCGAGCCCGACCAGTACAAGCAGATCGCCAAGTTGCTCCATGAGCGACGGCTGGATCGCGAGCGTTTCATCAGCGATGTGATGACCCAGCTCAAGAACGAGTTGCAGGCCACCGGCGTCGAGGCCGACATCAGTGGCCGGGCCAAACACATCTATTCGATCTGGCGCAAAATGCAGCGCAAGGGTCTGGAGTTCAGCCAGATCTACGACGTGCGCGCCGTTCGCGTGCTGGTGCCGGAAATGCGTGACTGCTACACCGCGCTCGGCATCGTCCACACCTTGTGGCGGCATATCCCGAAAGAGTTCGACGACTACATCGCCAACCCGAAAGAGAACGGCTACCGCTCGCTGCACACCGCGGTAATCGGCCCTGAAGGCAAGGTGCTGGAAGTGCAGATACGCACTCACGCCATGCACGAAGAAGCCGAGTTGGGTGTCTGCGCGCACTGGCGTTACAAGGGCACCGACGTCAAGTCCGGCTCGAACCACTACGAAGAGAAAATCTCCTGGCTGCGTCAGGTTCTCGAGTGGCACGAAGAGCTGGGCGATATCGGCGGCCTTGCCGAACAGCTGCGGGTCGATATCGAGCCGGACCGGGTTTATATCTTCACTCCCGACGGTCACGCCATCGACTTGCCGAAGGGCGCGACGCCGCTGGACTTCGCCTACCGCGTGCACACCGAAATCGGTCACAACTGCCGCGGCGCCAAGATCAACGGGCGCATCGTACCGCTCAACTACAGCCTGCAAACCGGTGAACAGGTCGAGATCATCACCAGCAAGCACGGCACCCCAAGCCGCGACTGGCTGAACCCGAACCTGGGTTACATCACCACGTCGCGGGCGCGGGCGAAGATCGTTCACTGGTTCAAGTTGCAGGCCCGCGATCAGAACGTCGCGGCCGGTAAAACCTTGCTTGAACGCGAACTCAGTCGCCTCGGTCTGCCGCAGGTGGATTTCGACAAGCTGGCCGAAAAGGCCAACATGAAGACCGCCGAAGACATGTTCGCTGCGTTGGGCGCAGGCGATTTGCGCCTGGCGCAACTGGTGAACCTGGCGCAGCAACTGGTCGAGCCGGAACGCGGCAACGAACAGCTGGAGCTGATCCCGCGCAAAGCCACCGGCTATAAACCGGGCAAGCGCGGCGATATCCAGATCCAGGGCGTCGGCAACCTGATGACCCAGATGGCCGGCTGCTGCCAGCCGTTGCCCGGGGACGCCATCGTCGGTTACATCACTCAGGGCCGTGGCGTGAGCATCCACCGTCAGGACTGCGCCTCGGTGCTGCAACTGGCCGGGCGCGAGCCGGAGCGGATCATCCAGGTCAGCTGGGGCCCGGTGCCGGTGCTCACCTATCCGGTGGACATCATCATTCGCGCTTACGACCGTTCCGGTCTGCTGCGTGACGTGTCGCAGGTGCTGCTCAACGAGCGGATCAACGTGCTGGCGGTCAACACCCGCTCGAACAAAGAGGACAACACTGCGTTGATGTCCCTGACCATCGAGATTCCGGGGCTGGATGCGCTGGGGCGGTTGCTGGGGCGGATCTCCCAGTTGCCGAACATCATCGAAACCCGCCGTAACCGCACACCGTGAGAAACCTTCACGGAAATTGATGGTGTAGAGATTGATAAAAGATGTATTCACTTGAAGACCTGCTGCACCTGATGAACCGTCTGCGCGACCCGCAGTACGGCTGTCCGTGGGACATCAAGCAAACCTACGCCACCATCGTCCCGCACACCCTGGAAGAAGCCTACGAAGTCGCCGATGCTATTGAACGCGGCGATTTCGATCACTTGCAGGGTGAGTTGGGCGACTTGTTGTTCCAGGTGGTTTATTACAGCCAACTGGCTCGGGAAGAAGGGCGCTTCGAATTCGCTGGCGTGGTCGACAGCATCACGCGCAAGTTGATCCGCCGTCATCCTCACGTATTTCCCACCGGTGATCTGTACGCGCCGCTGGACGTCCCGCGTCTGAATGAAGAGCAGGTCAAGCAACGCTGGGAAGAGATCAAGGCCGAAGAACGCGCCGAGAAGTCTTCGGCGCCGGAGCAGTTGTCCTTGCTCGATGACGTACCCGCGGCGCTGCCGGCGTTGTCCCGTTCGGCGAAACTGCAGAAGCGCGCAGGGCAGGTCGGTTTCGATTGGCCGGACGCCTTGCCGGTGCTCGACAAGGTTCGCGAAGAGCTCGATGAAGTGCTCGAAGCCATGGCCGACAATGACTCGGCGGCGATTGCCGATGAAGTCGGCGACCTGCTGTTTTCCGTGGTCAATCTGGCGCGTCACCTCAAGGTCGATCCGGAAACCGCACTGCGTGGAGCGAACACAAAATTTGAAAGACGCTTCCGATTTATCGAACAGGCATTGCGCGACACCCACCGTCCCATAGAAGATTGCACCCTCGAAGAGTTGGACGCCTTGTGGGGCGAAGCCAAACGTCAGGAAAAGAATTTGCCCAGCTGCGGCTGAGCTGTTGCCTAAGTGAGTAAGCACCATGAGCCTTTCCCTTCGCGACCAGTTGCTCAAAGCAGGGCTGGTCAACCAAAAGCAGGCCAAACAGGTCGGCAAAGAAAAACAGAAACAACAGCGTCTGGCCCACAAAGGCCAGATCGAACTCGATGACTCCCAGCAGCGTGCGGCTCAGGAAGCCATGGCCGAGAAGGTCAAGCGCGACCAGGAGCTCAACCGTCAGCAGCAGGAGAAGGCCGAGCAGAAGGCCCGAGCCGCCCAGGTCAAGCAATTGATCGAAGTCTCGCGCCTGCCCAAGCTGAACACCGAGGACTACTACAACTTCGTTGACGACAAGAAGGTCAAGCGCATCAGCGTCAACACCCTGATGCGCAACAAGCTCAGCAGCGGTTCCCTGGCGATCGTGCATCACGCTGGCGGTTACGAAGTGATCCCTCGTGAGGCAGCCCTGAAGATTCAGGAGCGCGACCCACAGCGCATCGTGCAGCTGAATGTGAAGACAGAAGAAGTCAGCACCGAAGACGATCCGTACGCGGCCTATCAGATTCCTGACGATCTGATGTGGTAAGCCGTTAGCTGCTGCAACAACGACAAACCCCGCTCATGGCGGGGTTTGTCATTTTCAATGCGGTGGTTATGCAGAACGCGCTTCGCGTTGCTGCTCCAGTGATTCCAGTTCGGCCTTGTATTGGTGGGCTTCGGTCTCGGAGTGGAACATCCCGACCAACAGGTCTTGTTGATGTACATCCCAGATGCGGATACCGGCGGCGATGCCTTCATGGGACATATGTGAATCGTCGCGTTCAGTTACTTTTACAGTCATCTGCTAGCTCCAATCTCTGTTATCTGCAGCAAGGCGTGTGCAGGCCTTTGTTATAAGTTTTGTTAGCTGGCTAAGTAAACGACTGAAATCGGTAACGGATTTTTGCAAAAACGGAGAAAGTGCTGCAGCCCGCGAAATACGCGACATTCAGTCGCAGGCTGTTGAGTTCCATGACAAATGTTTCATGTTTCAAGGGCTGTCTGGCCGTAGATAAAACCTGGCAAAAAAAAACGCCCCGAACCAGTCGGGGCGTTTTTATGTGTGGCGTAGGCGGGGTATTACTTACCCTGCCAGCGCTTCAGTACCAGCGTGGCGTTGGTGCCGCCGAAGCCGAAGCTGTTGCTCATCACGGTGTTGATGGTGGCGTCTTCGCGAGTCTTGGTCAGGATTGGCATGTCTGCCACTTCCGGGTCCAGTTCGTCGATGTTGGCGGAACCCGCCATGAAGTTGCCTTCCATCATCAGCATGCAGTAGATCGCTTCGTGAACGCCGGCGGCGCCCAGGGAGTGACCCGACAGGCTCTTGGTGGAGCTGATGGCCGGAGCGTTGTCGCCGAACACTTCACGCACACCTTTCATTTCCATCACGTCGCCGACCGGAGTCGAGGTGCCGTGGGTGTTCAGGTAGTCGATCGGTGCGTCAACGGTGGACATGGCCATCTGCATGCAGCGGATGGCGCCTTCGCCGCTTGGGGCGACCATGTCGTAGCCGTCGGAGGTCGCGCCGTAGCCAACGATTTCCGCGTAGATCTTCGCGCCGCGGGCCAGAGCGTGTTCCAGCTCTTCGACCACGACCATGCCGCCACCGCCGGCGATGACGAAACCGTCACGCTTGGCGTCGTAGGCACGGGAAGCTTTTTCCGGGGTTTCGTTGTACTGGCTGGACAGGGCGCCCATGGCGTCGAACAGGAACGACTGGCTCCAATGCTCTTCTTCACCGCCGCCGGCGAATACGATGTCCTGCTTGCCCATCTGGATCTGTTCCATGGCGGTACCGATGCAGTGAGCACTGGTGGCGCAGGCAGAAGCGATGGAGTAGTTCAGGCCCTTGATCTTGAACGGGGTGGCCAGGCAAGCGGAGACAGTGCTGCTCATGGTCCGCGTTACGCGGTATGGGCCGACACGCTTGACGCCTTTCTCGCGCAGGATGTCCAGCGCTTCCATCTGGTTCAGCGTGGAGGCGCCACCGGAACCGGCGATCAGGCCGGTACGCGGGTTGGAAACTTGCTCTTCGGTCAGGCCGGAGTCTGCGATGGCATCTTTCATGGCCAGGTAGGCGTAAGCCGCCGCGTGGCCGACGAAGCGATAGATCTTGCGATCGATCAGCTCTTCGAGGGGAAGGTCAATGGAGCCGGAAACCTGGCTACGCAGACCCATTTCGGCATATTCCGGGTTGAACCGGATGCCAGGGCGGCTTGCACGCAGGTTAGCGGAGACGGTCTCTTTGTCATTGCCCAGGCACGAAACGATGCCCAGACCAGTGATAACGACGCGGCGCATGCGGATAACCCTTAGAAGTTGTCAGTGGAGGTGAAAACGCCGACCCGAAGGCCTTCGGCGGTATAGATTTCGCGGCCGTCGACAGTCACGGAACCATCGGCGATGGCCATGTTCAGCTTGCCTTTGAGGACGCGTTTGATATGGATGTTATAGGTGACTTTCTTGGCGGTCGGCAGTACCTGGCCAAAGAATTTCACTTCGCCCGAACCCAGGGCGCGACCGCGGCCCGGCAGGCCTTGCCAGCCGAGGAAGAAACCGACCAGTTGCCACATGGCATCGAGGCCCAGGCAGCCCGGCATCACCGGATCACCTTCGAAGTGGCAGGCGAAGAACCACAGGTCTGGAGTGATATCCAGCTCGGCGACCAATTCACCTTTGCCGTACTTGCCACCCTCTTCGGAGATCAGGGTGATGCGATCGACCATCAGCATGTTCGGGGCGGGCAGTTGCGCGTTACCCGGGCCGAACAGCTCACCACGACTGCAGCGCAGCAGGTCTTCCCGAGTAAAGGCGTTTTGTTTGGTCATGCGAGCTCCTCAATAGTCCATGCGGCAGGGGGGCGAATCTTCCCGGCCGATCGAAGCGTTCATGCCTCGAGTCAGCAGCCTACTCATAGACTATTGCGTTGTAGTGAAAGTCACAGCACCAAGGACATGAATGTACACTTGTGCACTGAAATTATTATTCAAGCCCCTTTTAGGGCCTGTTCGGGTGCCTAAGACTGCCGCACTTTCGTCTTTCACGCCAGTCGCAGATCGTCGAAAGGCCTGCACTACTGCACCCAACGCTGCAGAATTTGCTGCAGATCAGTGCGTTTAAAGGGCTTGGCCAGGTAATCGTTCATTCCCGCGGACAAACAGGCTTCACGATCGCCCTGCAAGGCGTTGGCCGTCAGGGCAATGATCGGCACGTCAGCGCAGCCGGGCAGTTGGCGAATCTGTCGGGTGGCCTCGTAGCCGTCAATGACCGGCAGTCGGCAATCCATCAGTATCGCTTCGAAAATCAGGCTCTCGGCGCTGCGCACCGCTTGTGCGCCATCGGTGACGACGCTGACAGTAAAGCCCAGGCTGCGCAACATTGCTTCGACGACGGTGCGGTTGACCGGGTTGTCTTCCACCAGCAACACATTGCGACCTTCGCCGTGGCCATTGCCGGTATGTACTCGCGGCGCCAGCACCGGCAACGACTGCTTATACAGCGCCAAAGGAATTTCCAGAGTGAACACCGAGCCGACGCCTTCTTCGCTCTGAGCACGCAAGGTGCCGCCCATTCGTTCTGCCAGGGTGCGGGCAATCGGCAGCCCCAGCCCGGTGCCACCGTAACGTCTTGAAATAGTACTGTCGGCCTGTTGGAACGCGTTGAACATCAATTCCAGGCTTTCGGCCGGGATGCCGATCCCGCTGTCGCGCACGGTGCAGGTGAACCACAGCAATTCGTGATCCAGCGACTGCCACTGCGGTTCGATCGTGACGCGGCCCCGTTCGGTGAATTTCAGCGCATTGCCGACCAGGTTGACCAGTATCTGCCGGATCCGCGTCGGGTCGCCCTGAACCTGCAGGGCGCGCATGTCCTCGGGGATCTGCAGTTGCAGGTCAAGCCCGCGTTGCACTGCGCTGTGCTGGAACGACTGGGCGCAACTGGTGATCAGGTCCGCGAGGTTGAATGCAATGTGCTCCAGCTCCAGTTCCGAGCGTTCGATGCGCGAGAAGTCGAGAATGTCGTTGATCACTTTGAGCAGGTGTTCAGTCGATTCAGAAGCCAGCGCGGCGTACTCGATCTGTTCCTCGGTCATCGCGGTGGTTTCCAGCAGTTGCAGCATGCCCAGCACGCCATTCATCGGCGTGCGCAGCTCATGACTCATCATCGCCAGGAATTCGGATTTGGCGTTGTTGGCCTTTTCCGCTTCCTCGCGGGTCTGGATCAATTGCGCCATGGCCTGATGCTGTTCGCGGCTGGCTTGTTCAAGGCCCTGGGCAAGGTTGTTGATGTGTTGCGACAGGGCGCCCAGTTCGGTGTCATCGACAATCGGCAGGGGCGTTTTGTAGTCGCCTTTCTGGATCGCCTTGACCGCATTGCCGATGTCGTGGATCGGTTGCGACAGGCTGCTGGCCAGGCGCCGAGCCAGCAGAAAGGTAAACAGCAGGGCGAACAGGGCCAGGATCCCGGCCTTGAACAGGATTTCCTGCTGGCGCTGGTTGAAGGCGTCATTGGACAGACCGACGATCACCCGGCCCAGGTAATCCTCTCCCGGCTTCGTGGGGGCGGTGCGGCTGTTCTGGAAGAAGTCATTGTTGAGCGCGATGCGTTGCAGCCGCACAGGTGCCTGGAACACTTCGACCTGGTGCGAACGATTGTGGGTTTCCGACGGTTGTTCGACGTACACCAGAACCCGGTTGGTGCGGTCCTGAACCTCCAGAAAACGCACATTGGGCGTGGCCAGGGTGGCTTTGAGCAAACTCTCGAGCACGTCGTTATTACCCGAGATCACCCCGTATTCGGTGGCCGGCGCCAGTTGGTTGGCGATCAGTTGACCGGTGTGGTTGAGTTCCTGGCGCAGGTCCTGGATTCGCACGAAGGTGAAAAAACTGATCAGCAGCAACGTCAGCAGCAGCGCCGGGCCGAGGCTGATGATCTGGGTACGGGTATTGATGTCCCAACCGCTATGGAAGGTCATGGGCGATGTTCTCCTTCGGCCAGCTGTGTTGCGACAGAAGCTTCATTCATCGGTTCAATGCTTAATGAACGAGCCACTTGCGGGTTGCTCAAGACCTTGAAGTGCTGCGGATAAAGGGTGCGCGGCCAGGTGCTGGAGGGGCGGTCGAGCAGTTCGTCGAGAATCTTCAGCCAATCGCTCTGATCGCTGTAGGTGCTGGCGAGGCTGCCCGCCCTGACGAAGGCGGCATTGGGACCGATCAGCGGCAACTGCCGTGCGTAGCTGCTGAGCAGTAGGTTTTTCACGGTTTTGGGGTTGTACAGATCAGGATCATCCAGGCCCAGCAGCACATCGCTGTTTTTCAGCAGGGCCTGCAACGGGCGGCTGTCATTGGTGTTGTCCCAACGCTCGGTGACCACTTCAAGGCCCAGGGGCAGGGCAGCCTGATGCAGTTCCTTCAGCAGGAATTCGCTGTGGCTGTCGAATAGCACGCCGACACGTCGAGCCTCGGGCAGGACGAGTCGGGTCAGGCGCAATTGTCGATCCAGCGGCGGATCGCTCCAGAGCAGGCTCAGGTGCGGTGGCGAAACATCGCCAAAGCGTTGGTGGGCTTGCAGACGGCTGATGCGCAGCACCAGCGTTGCCGGGCCTTGGGCGTCTTGCAGGCGCCAGTCGAGGCTTTGCAAATCGAGCAGAATCAGGCGGGTGCCCGCGGGCAGTTGGCCGGGTGCCGGCAAGCTGGCGACCGGCTGGAAGCGCACGCTGTCGGTAGGGCGCAACTCGCTCAGGGCCTGGACGAAAGACTGCACGCCAGGGCTGTCGTCGGCGCCGGTCAGCAGAATGTCGGCGGCCCGGGCCGGCAGATTGCACAGCAGCCCGGCAAGCACCAGGCACAGCCCGGCCAGCAGGCGGCCAAGGGTTGGCGTCTTCCGTGGCAGGCAATACGGCATCTTAAAACTCCAGCTCCGCGCTGAAGTAGAGCACCCGACGCTCGTCGTAGTTGTTGTCGACGAAAGTGGTGGGCTGATTGTCGAGGCGTTGCTGGAGGATCCCGGCCAGCTCCAGATTGGCCTTGCCCAGGCCGATGCGTTTGGCGATGCGGGTGTCGACCCGTTCGAAGCGGTAACCGTTGAGGGCATCGGCGCCATAGTAGAAGAGCGCACTGTTCCAGCCCTGGCCCCAGTTGCGCAGCCAACCGGCGGAGCCGCTGTTGCGCGCCGTTTGTTGTGCATCCAGCGGGTTGCTCGCCTCGGCATCGACATAGGCGTACGTCAGGCGCAGACGATCGGTGCTGCTGACGCGCCAGTCCAGTTGGGTTTCCGTCCCTGAGAATCGTGAGCTGTTCGAGTTGCTGGCAATGTACTGATTGTTGCGCAGCGGTTCGCTGATCATGCCGTTGATTTCGTCGTAGAACAGCTTTACATCGACCGTCAGCCCCCAGTCTGTGAAGTAGCCGTTGTAGCCCAATTCCCGGGAGCGCATGCGTTCCTGTTCGAGGTCACCCGGGCCACGGGTCCTGACGAAATAGCGGACGCTGGTCTGGCCATAGGCACTGGGTTGCAGGTTGGTCACCTGGTAACTCCAGTTGACGCTGTTCTCGAACATGTCCGGCGAGCGGACGGCTTCTGAATACACCGCGCGCAAACCGTGACGCGGAGTGATCAGATAGTTGACCGCCACCCGCGGGGTCAGCGAACTGCCGGTCAATTGTGTGTCTTCGAACATCGCCCCGCCTTGCAGCAACCAGTGCTCGGTGGCGCGCCACTCGAGTTGGCCGAACGCCCGCCAGGTGGTGTCGTCGAGCGTGCCATTGAAGTAGGTCTCGGAATCGGCCCGGTCGTAACGATAGTTCATGCCGCTGACCAGCCGCAGCGTGTCGGACAGGCTGAGGGTGTCTTGCAGTTCGAGGTCGTAGCGCGACTCTCGGGCACTCTGGTCGATGTCGCCGCACAGCGTTTTGTTCGCGCCGTTTCGCCATTGCGCCAGAACCTGATTGGCCAAGTCTTGTTCTGCCGCTGTACCGGGGGGCGCGCCGGTGAAACGAGCGATGTTGCGCGCCAGGCGTTCGGTGTAATTGGGATTGAGCTGCCAAAGTTGGGTCAGCTCCGGGCTGAACGAGATCTCGGCATCGCAGGCACGCCAAGTCTGCTGACGATCCCAGTGTTGCGCCGAGCCTTGAATATAAAGGCTGTGATCAGGGTTGATGTCCAGGTTCCAGCGTAGCGAGCCGGCGTAGTCCTTGGCGATGACGTCGGAATTGTTCCCAGCGGCGGTAATCCCTGAGAACACCGGGCGGTAGGTATAGGGCCGCTGGTTGCTCCCGTCCTTGGCGTTCAGTTGCCAGTCGATGCTCTGGTTTTCATTGAGTGTCTGGCTGACGGCCAGGCTGAAGCGGTTCAAGCGACGGCTGTCGCGGTAATCGGCGCCGGTGCGGTCCGAGTCGAAGCCATCGTCTTGTTGCCCGGACAACGACAGGCGCAAGTCGCCGCTGTCCCAGCCCATACCCTGGCTGGCGTAGAAATCGTTGATGCCGCGTTGGCCTCGGGTGATTTTCAGCCGCGTGCCGTGGCTGTCGGCCGGTTTGCGGGTGATGATATTGACCACCGCCATCAGCGCGTTGGCGCCGTAGCTGACGGTGTTCGGCCCACGGAAAACCTCGATGCGCTCGATGTCTTCCATGGCCACCGGAATATCACTCCAGTCCACCGTGGCCAGGCCCGCGCGGTACACCGAGCGGCCGTCGATCAGCACTTGCATGCGCCGCGCTTCGCTGGCGTTGGTGCCGTGGTAGTTCACCGCCGCCTGGTTGCCGCTGATATTGCCGACCATCATCCCCGGCACCAGCCGCAGCAACTCGCTGATATCCCGCGCGCCGCTGGCGTTGATCAGTTCGCTGTCGATCACCGTCATGCTGCCCGGCACGGCCGCCGGCGACTGCTTCAGGCGCGTCGCGGTGAGCACTTGCGGCAACGGATCGTTGTCCAGGAACAGGTCGTCGGCCAGCAATGGCGAGCTGAACATCAGCGCCAGCACCAGTGGCGAGCGAGGAGAGGGAGAGCCAAAAGACACGGCACGGCCTTGATAGCGATTAATTGGCGCGCATGTTAACCGAGCGCAATGACTTTTCCAGTCACGTTGTGGGCATTTTCCTCGGTTTTCTTGGTCTTCTTCCTACAAGTGCCGGTAATTGATGTCGGGGCTGGCCGCCACTGGGCCGCTCCGTATAATGCGGGCATCGCCACTGGTATGGATTAACGGATTGCATATGACTGAACAGCGCCCAATTGCGGTCCTGGGAGGCGGAAGTTTTGGTACCGCCGTGGCTAATCTGCTGGCCGAGAACGGGCATCAGGTGCGACTGTGGATGCGTGACCCCGAGCAGGCCGAGGCCATTCGGGTCAATCGCGAAAACCCGCGTTACCTCAAAGGCATCAAGATTCTTCCGGCGGTGGAGGCAGTCACAGACCTGCAAGCCACGCTGGAAGCCTGCGACCTGTGCTTCGTCGCGTTGCCCTCCAGCGCGCTGCGCTCGGTGCTGGCGCCTTACGCTCAGCTTTTGAGCGGCAAAATGCTGGTGAGCCTGACCAAAGGCATCGAAGCCCATACGTTCAAGCTGATGAGCCAGATTCTTGAAGACATCGCCCCGCAAGCGCGCATCGGCGTGCTGTCGGGGCCGAACCTGGCCCGTGAAATCGCCGAACACGCGCTGACCGCCACGGTGGTCGCCAGCGAAGACGAAGACCTTTGCCAGCAGGTCCAGGCCGCGCTGCATGGCCGGACCTTTCGTGTATACGCCAGCGCCGACCGCTTTGGCGTGGAGCTGGGCGGGGCGCTGAAAAACGTTTACGCCATCATCGCCGGCATGGCAGTGGCGTTGGGCATGGGCGAAAACACCAAGAGCATGCTGATTACCCGGGCGCTGGCGGAAATGACCCGCTTCGCGGTCAGTCAGGGTGCCAACCCGATGACGTTCCTGGGGCTGGCGGGCGTCGGCGATTTGATCGTCACCTGCTCATCGCCGAAAAGCCGCAATTATCAGGTCGGGTTTGCCCTCGGCCAGGGCTTGAGCCTGGAGGACGCGGTGACGCGTCTGGGCGAAGTGGCCGAAGGCGTGAATACCCTTAAGGTGCTCAAGGCCAAGGCTCAGGAAGTAGGTGTATATATGCCGCTGGTCGCCGGATTGCACGCGATTCTGTTCGAAGGGCGCACGCTTGATCAGGTGATTGGGTTGTTGATGCGTGGCGAACCGAAAACCGACGTGGACTTTATTTCCCCCAGTGGTTTCTAAGCACTTAACCGATACGAGCAGGGAGCGAGACAGACATGAACGATCCGAAAGTAGAAGGCAAGTACGAATCCATCCTGCTGCGAGTGCTGTGGATGATTGTCTATGTGCTGGTCTGGCAAGTGGCGCAATTGATCCTCGGCGCGGTGGTGCTGGTGCAGCTGATCTATCGTTTGATATATGGCGCACCGAGCGCCAGCCTGATGAATTTCGGCGACAGCCTGAGCCAGTTTCTGGCGCAGATCGGTCGTTTCGGCAGCTTTCACAGCGACCAGAAGCCCTGGCCGTTCGCCGACTGGCCAGCGCCGCGTACACCGGAAGGTGAAGCCCCGCACGTTGTGGCGCCGGCGCCGCATCCGGCCCGAGATGAGGAACCGAAACTATGAAACTCTGGGTATTGCGTCATGGTGAAGCCGAACCTCACGGTACCCGCCCGGACTCCGAGCGGGCCCTGACCGACAAGGGGCGCAAAGAGGTGAAGCGCATCGCGGCTAAATTGAAGGGCAAACACCTGACAGCCATTTATGCCAGCCCTTACCTGCGAGCACAGGAGACCGCAATGCTGGTGCGTAAGGAACTGGGTTTTGCACCGGAGATTCGCACCGTCGAATGGCTGACGCCCGACAATAATCCGCAAGCGGTGGCGGAGCAGTTGGTTTCCGTGGATCACGCGCTGCTGGTCAGCCACAACCCGTTGGTCGGTAACCTGCTGGGCTATTTGCAGCATGGTCACGTGCAAGACCCTGAGAGAGTCGGCACCGCCGGGCTGGCGGAGCTTGAGGGCGACGAACTGCTGGTTGGGGCGATGAAGCTCAACGGCATCAAAACCCCGTAACCGGCTCCCACAGGACGCTGATTTTTGTGTGAAATAGTCAACCAAGCACTTGCTTGGTTGACTACGCTTGCTCCAGACCAGAAATATGGGAGCAAGTCGCATGTCTGCTGCTTTTCGTTTGCCACTGGACGTCTTCTACGAGCGCGAAGCCCGTCATCCACGCCAGCGCTTTCTGGTTCAGCCGACAGGGGGTGGCCAGGTCGAGACGCTGACCTGGGCCGACGTCGGTCATCAGGCGCGCTGTGCCGCCCACTGGCTGCGGGCTCGTGAATTGCCGCAAGGCAGCCACATCGCATTGATCTCGAAAAACTGTGCCCACTGGATCATCGCCGACCTGGCGATCTGGATGGCCGGGCATGTCTCGGTGCCGCTGTACCCCAATCTGACCGCCGAATCCGTGGCCCAGGTGCTCGATCATTCTGAAGCTGCACTGGCGTTCATCGGCAAGCTGGATGACTGGCCGGGCATGTCCGTCGGGATTAGGCCTGGCCTGCCGACCATCAGCCTGCCGCTGTGCCCGGCGGGCACTTTCGATTTCAGCTGGGCCGACCTGCAACGCAGCTCACCGATTCAGGACGACCCCAAACCCGCCGCCGATCAACTGGCGACCATCATTTACACCTCTGGCACCACGGGCCAGCCCAAAGGCGTGATGCACAGTTTCGGCACGCTGGGATTTGCCACCACCCATGGCACCCGGTTGTTTGGCCTGAATGAGTCGGATCGCCTGCTGTCCTACCTGCCGCTGTGCCATGTCGCCGAGCGGATGTTCGTCGAGCTGGCAGCGATCTACACCGGGCAAACGGTGTTTTTCGCCGAGAGCCTCGACACCTTCCTCACCGATTTGCAGCGTGCCCGACCGACCGCGCTGTTCGGCGTGCCACGCATCTGGACCAAATTCCAGATGGGCGTGTACGGCAAGATCCCGGCAAAACGCCTCGACTTCCTGCTCGGCCTGCCTTTCATCGGCAAACGGGTAGGGCACAAAGTCCTCGCCGGGCTGGGGCTGGACGCTTTGCGCATCGCCTTGTCCGGCGCGGCGCCAGTGCCGCAGACCTTGTTGCATTGGTACCAAAAACTGGGGCTGGACGTGCTGGAGGTGTACGGCATGACCGAAAGCTGCGGTTACTCCCACATCGGCCTGCCCGGTCAAAACAACCCCGGCTGGATCGGCAAGCCATGCCCGGAGGTCGAAGTACGGGTTGAGCCATCAGGTGAAGTGCTGGTGCGCAGTGGCGCGACCATGCTCGGCTATTTCAAGGAGCCTTTGAAAACCGCCGAAACCCTCACCGAGGACGGCTTCCTGCGCACCGGTGACAAGGGCGAGGAAGACGCCGAGGGCAACCTGCGCCTGACCGGGCGCCTGAAGGAAATCTTCAAGACCAGCAAAGGCAAATACGTGGCCCCGGCGCCAATCGAGAATCGTCTGGCGGTGCATTCGCGGATCGAACAAGTGTGCGTGGTCGGCGATGGTTTGAGCGCGCCACTGGGGTTGTGCGTGTTGTCGGCGGTCGGTCAGCAGGACGCCAGCGGGACGGCGAGGGCGGGTTTGCATTCAAGCCTGGAACAACTGCTGGAGGAGGTCAACGGCGTCCTCGACAGGCATGAACGCTTGCATCGGCTGGTGGTGGTCAAGGACAGTTGGGCGGTGGAAAACGGCTTCCTGACACCGACCCTGAAGATCAAGCGCAACATGATCGAAGCGGCTTACGGTGCGCGCTTCGAAGAATGGAGCGCGCGCAGCGAGGCGGTGCTGTGGCAGGATTGAGTCACGAACAACACCAACAAAGGAACGCAACGATGACTCTGTGGCGCACCACTCCCAACATCGAGCAGTTGAACGCTATCCAGAAAAACACCATCGGCGAAGTGCTGGATATTCGCTTCGAAGCCTTCGATGACGAGTCGCTGACCGCGAGCATGGTCATCGACCACCGTACGCACCAGCCTTATGGCTTGCTGCACGGCGGCGCTTCGGTGGTGCTGGCCGAAACCGTTGGCTCGATGGCCAGTTTCCTGTGCATAGACGCCGGCAAGTTTTATTGCGTGGGCCTGGAAATCAACGCCAACCATTTGCGCGGTCTGCGCAGCGGGCGGGTGACGGCGGTGGCCAAGGCGATTCACATCGGGCGCACCACCCATGTCTGGGATATTCGCTTGACCAGTGATGAGGGCAAGGCCAGTTGTGTGTCGCGGCTGACCATGGCGGTGGTGCCGTTGGGGGAGAATCCGCCGGCGCGATGAGTTTCGGCATGCTCTGTGTAGCAAGGCGAGGGGGCATTCTTGCTCCCCCGCCATAGCCCTGACCCGACTGTCATCATTCCTGTCAGTTACGGTCATTGCTGTAGGACGCCGTCTTACGGACAATCAACGTCTGTTTTTCGCACATGGATCCGCCGGTATGCCGCAACAGATATTTTTCGCCCACGCCAATGGCTTCCCTTCGGGGACCTACAGCAAGTTGTTCGCGGCGCTGGCGCCCGAGTACCAGGTGGCGCATCTGGAGCAGCACGCCCATGACCCGCGTTTTCCGGCGGACGACAACTGGAACAATCTGGTGGATGAGCTGATTCATCACCTCCAGCAGCAGCCGGAGCCGGTCTGGGGCGTCGGCCACTCTTTCGGCGGCGTGCTGCACCTGCACGCCGCGTTGCGTTGCCCTGAGTTGTATCGCGGTGTGGTCATGCTCGATTCACCAGTGCTGACCCGCACCGATCAATGGGTAATCCGTGCCGCCAAACGCTTCGGATTCATCGATCGCCTGACCCCGGCCGGTCGCACGTTGGGACGACGGGAAGAGTTCGCCGATCTGGAAGCGGCCCGCCTGTATTTCGCCGGTAAAACCCTGTTTCGTGGCTTCGACCCGGAATGCTTCGAAGCCTATCTTCAACATGGTTTGCAAAAGGTCGGCGACAAGCTGCGCCTGCGCTTCGACCCGGCCACGGAAATCAGCATCTACCGTGGCGTACCGCACACCAGCCCTGGCCGCGCGCGGCAGTTGAAAGTGCCGCTGGCAGTGGTTCGCGGGCACAAGAGCCGCGTGGTGATGCGCCATCACGCCCGCTCCGTCGGGCGCATGCCACTGGGCGAGTCCTTGACCGTACCCGGCGGCCACATGTTTCCCCTCGAACGTCCACACGACACGGCCACGCTGCTGAAGAACCTGTTCAGTCGCTGGGATGGTCGCCGCCAACAGGATTGCGCATGAGTAGCGTCGTCGAAGAAGTTCGCCTGAGCCTGCCGCATATCGAGTTGGCGGCGCACCTGTTCGGTCCTGAGGACGGTTTGCCGGTGATTGCCTTGCACGGCTGGCTGGACAACGCCAACAGCTTTGCCCGGTTGGCGCCGAAGCTCAACGGCTTGCGCATCATCGCGCTGGACATGGCCGGGCACGGTCACTCGGGGCATCGGCCGAGCGGCGCCGGTTATGCGCTGTGGGACTACGCCCACGACGTGCTGCAAGTGGCCGAGCAGTTGGGATGGAAACGTTTTGCGCTGCTGGGGCATTCCCTGGGAGCGATCGTCTCGCTGGTGCTGGCCGGGTCGTTGCCGGAGCGGGTGACTCACCTGGCGTTGATCGACGGCATCATTCCTCCTACAGACAAAGGCGAAAACGCTGCCGAACGCATGGGCATGGCCCTGCAAGCGCAGCTGGACCTGCGGGAAAAACGCAAACCGGTCTACAACACCCTCGACCGGGCCATCGAAGCGCGCATGAAAGGCTTGGTGGCGGTCAGTCGCGAAGCCGCCGAACTGCTGGCCCAGCGCGGCTTGATGCCGGTGCCGGGTGGTTATACCTGGCGCACCGACAGCCGCCTGACGCTGCCATCGCCGCTGCGTCTGACCACTGAGCAGGCGATGGCTTTCGTCCAGCGCGTCAGTTGTCCTGCACACTTGGTGGTCGCGGCTGACGGCATGCTCGCCAAACATCCCGAGTTGCTGGAACGTCTACCCTTTAGCCATGAACAGTTGCCTGGCGGCCATCACTTGCACCTCAATGACGAACCCGGTGCCGGTCTTGTCGCAGACTGTTTCAATCGGTTCTTCGCCGTTCCTTGACTTGCGTCGGGCAACTGTCGAGGCTGGGCGGGTTGAAATGGGAGACAACCATGATAGATCTGTACACCGCTGCGACCCCGAATGGCCACAAGGTCTCTATCGTGCTCGAGGAACTCGGCCTGCCCTACACGGTGCATGCCTTGAGTTTCGACAAAAAGGAACAGAAGTCCGAGGAGTTCCTCAAGATCAACCCCAATGGCCGGATTCCGGCGATTGTCGACCGCGCCAATGGCGATTTCGCCGTGTTCGAGTCCGGCGCGATTCTGATTTACCTCGCCGAGATGACCGGCAAACTGCTGCCCCAGGATCCGAAAGGGCGCTCGGTGGTGTTGCAGTGGCTGATGTTCCAGATGGGCGGCATCGGCCCGATGCAGGGCCAGGCCAACGTATTTTTCCGCTACTTCCCGGAAAAGCTCCAGGGCGCCATCGATCGCTATCAACATGAAACCCGACGCTTGTATGAAGTGCTAGACACGCGTCTGCAAACCGTGGAATTCCTGGCGGGCGAGTACAGCATCGCCGATATCGCGACCTTTCCGTGGGTCCGTGGCCATGACTGGTCCGGTGTCTCGGTGGACGGCTTGCCTGCCTTGCAACGCTGGCTGGCCGCCATGGAAGCACGCCCTGCGGTGCAGCGCGGTTTGCGGGTGCCGGAGCGCATCGATGATGCCAGTGTCATCAAGGGTGCCCAGGCCATGTTGATCCGATGAACCTATCCATGCGTTCACTCACTCTGCTGGCGCTGTGCAGTTTCAGTCCCTGGTTATTGGCCGCTGACATTCCTGGCAGTCAGGACCTGCCTATCGTGCCGCGCATAACCGATGCGCAGATCGTCGACTATCGCCCGACGGTGGAACTCGAGCGGATTTACCCGCTGGGTTCGATCCGCAAGATCAGCGGCCAATTGCGTTTCGACGGCCAGGTCACCGCTCGCGGTCAAACCACCTCGGTCACCTACGAATTGCCACCGGAGCATTCCTCCACCGATGCCTTCACCGCCGCCCGCGAAGCCTTGCAGAAGCAGGGCGCCGAGCTGTTGTTCTGGTGTCAGGCCCGGGATTGTGGGGAAAGCAGCCTGTGGGCCAATGAAGTCTTCGGTAACGCCAAGCTCTATGGCGCCGATAATCAGCAGGCTTATTTGCTGCTGCGTCTGGCGGCCCCTCAAGACAACACCCTGGTGGCGCTTTACAGCATCACTCGCGGTAATCGCAGGGCTTATCTGCACGTCGAACAGTTCGATTCTTCGGCGCCGTTGGGTGATTTGCTGCCGACATCCGCGACGTTGCTGCGCCAGCTCAAAAGCACCGGGAAACTCGATTTCCCCAAACTCGACGGCGACCCTGACGACACCTGGCTGCGTTTGATTTCCCGAGGCCTGAACCTGGACACCACACTGCGAGTCAGCATTTCCGGAGCCAGTGCCGAAGCCTGGCGCCAGGCGCTGATCGGCCAGGGCGTGCGCACGGCGCGGATGGAAACCGGCAGCGTCGAAGGCTCTGGCCTGCACTTCGAACTGTTGCGATAAGCTTCATTTGGCAAATGCGTTCTGCGCATTTGCCTACTCTTTACGGACTGACTTTTTTCGGGATCTTACATGGTCAATAACGATCGGCTGTTGGTGCAGATCCTGCTGCTGGTGCTGTTTGGCGCGAGTTTATGGGTAATGGCGCCGTTCTGGTCGGCACTGTTCTGGGGCGCGGTGCTGGCGTTTGCCAGTTGGCCGTTGATGCGTCTGTTGACTCGTTGGCTCAATGGTCGTGAATCCCTGGCGGCGCTGTTACTGACCCTCGGCTGGATGCTGCTGGTGGCGGTGCCGCTGGTGTGGCTGGGGTTCAACCTGGCGGATCACGTGCGAGATGCCACGGCGTTCATCAAGGATGTGCAGGTCGATGGTCTGCCCGAAGCGCCGGCCTGGGTTGGCAGTATTCCTTTGGTCGGCGAGCGGCTGGTAGGGATCTGGAACAGCATTGATCAGCAGGGTGCGGCGATGATGTTGGCGATCAAGCCCTATCTGGGTCAGGTCGGTAACTGGTTGCTGGCACGCAGTGCGCAGATTGGTGGCGGGATCCTCGAGTTGACGCTGAGTATCGTGTTTGTGTTCTTTTTCTACCGGGACGGGCCGCGTTTGGCGGTGTTTGTCCATGGGTTGCTGGAGCGGCTGATTGGCGACCGCGCCGGGTATTACATCGAACTGGTGGCGGGCACCGTGCAACGGGTGGTCAACGGGGTGATCGGTACAGCGGCGGCGCAGGCGGTGCTGGCGTTGATTGGCTTCCTGATTGCCGGCGTGCCTGGGGCGCTGGTACTGGGGATCGTGACTTTCTTGTTGAGCCTGATTCCGATGGGGCCGCCATTGGTGTGGATTCCGGCCACGGCGTGGCTGGCCTGGAAGGGTGAGTACGGAATGGCGGTGTTCCTCGGGATCTGGGGCATGTTCATTATCAGCGGGGTCGATAACGTGCTTAAGCCGTACCTGATCAGCCGGGGCGGGAATTTACCGTTGGTAATTGTGCTGCTTGGGGTGTTTGGCGGGTTGATTGCGTTCGGGTTTATCGGCCTGTTCATCGGCCCGACGTTGTTGGCAGTGGCTTACAGCCTGTTGACCGATTGGAGCAAGAGCCAGGCTCGGGTTGAAGATCGCCGGCCCTAAGTTTTTTGTTGGGTCTTAGGGCCGCGAAGTTTTTTGACTCAGGTCGCCACGTTCAGGTGTTTGCCCACGGTCGCCACGTTGTCGAGCGAATACTGCTTGCTCAGGTTGGCGATCATTTTGTTCAGGGCTTCGGTCACGTTGAACTGATGGGTGGAGCTGTCGGAGTTCTGCTCGCGGCCGGCTTGCAGGACGGCTTTCAGTTCATCGCTGCTGACGCCACCGCTGCTGTCGCTATCGAGTACTTTGAGCAACGCGGCGCTGGTGTCGGTGGCGGTCGATGAAGTGCTGTCGCTCGCCTGCAACGCGCTGCTCAGTTCCGTGGCCGTGACACTGCCATCGCTGTCGGTATCGAGTTGGCTGAACAGCTCTTCGCTGGACATCTGCTGAGGTGGCGGTGGCGGCGGGGTCAGGCTGGCGGCGAGTTCTTCCTGGCTGACGGTGCCGTCTTCATTCTTGTCCAGGGCCGAGAAAATTTCCGAACTGTCGGCCGTGCTGCCAGTGCTGGTCAGGCCATTGCTCAGCTCATCGCTGTTGATGGCGCCGTCGCCGTCTGTGTCCAGCGCGCTGATCAGCGCATCGGCCAGCTCGGTGTTCGGTGCCTGATCGTGCGGCGGTGGCGGCGGAGGGGCCATCGCGGCCATTTCTTCGCTGCTCAGGCTGCCGCTTTCGTCGCTGTCCAGGTCGCTGAAGTTCTTGCTCAGGCTGACCAGCAGACCATCGTCGGATTTCTGCGACAGGGCGCTCTTGAGCTCATCCTGATCCACCGCACCGTCGCTGTTGTTGTCGAGTTTGGCGAGCAGTTCTTTCTGGAATTGCTGGCTGCGGGCGCTGTTGGTGGCGGTACTGCTGGTGCTGGTATAGCTCGTGTAGCTGCTGACACTACCGATCATTGTGCTCACTCCTTGGAATGGGAAACCGGTGGGTGCACCGGTTTATGCAGCCTCAAGGGGCAAGTTGTCGTGGGTATGTGGGATTTGTACCGATGGGTACACACAGCTTATCGAGTTAGCCCCCCGATCCTGTGGGGGCAGGCTTAGACGCGGGGCAGGCGGATGACGGCGGTCAGACCACCGCCGGGGGTTTCTTCCAGGCTCAACTGTCCGCCCAAACGCTCCGCGGCTTCCCGGGCGATGGTCATGCCCAGGCCGACGCCGCCGGAATTGCGATTACGCGAACCTTCCAGGCGAAAGAACGGTTCAAACACCGCTTCACGTTTATCCGCCGCGATACCCGGGCCATGGTCAATGACTCGGATCACCAGTTGTTCGCGACTGTCCTCAAGCGTGATCAGCGCGTCCCCGGCATAACGCAAGGCGTTGTCCAGCAGGTTGTTGATGCACGAGCGCAAAGCCATCGGTTGAACCTGCAGCGGGGCGCAATGGCCGCGGGCCTGGACGTCGGCGCCCTGATCCTGGGCGTTTTCGCTCAGGGACTCCACCAGCGCTTGCACGTCCATCCATTGTGGCGCCTCGCTGGTGCGCTGTTCGTGCAGGTAAGTGAGGGTGGAATCGAGCATGCCGATCATGTCGTCCAGGTCCTGACGCATCTGGCCTTGCAGCTTCTCATCGTCGATCTGTTCCAGCCGCAGCTTGAGCCGCGACAGCGGTGTGCGCAGGTCATGGGACACCGCGCCGAGCATGCGCGAACGTTGCTGCATTTGTTCAAGAATGCGTTTCTGCATCAGGTTGAAAGTGTGCGCCGCTTGCCGCGCTTCCCGTGGGCCGGACTCATCCAGCGGCGGACTGTCGAGATTTTCACTCAGGCGCTCAGCGGCGTCGCTCAGGCGCTGAATCGGGCGGGTCAATAGCTTGGCGCCGTACCAGGCGGCGATGATCAGCGAGACAAACTGAAAGGTCAGTGGCACCAGCGGCCCGCCGAACCATGGCCGCGGTGGTCGATTGCCGAAACGCGGGTCCATTGGTGGGGGAGGGCCCTCGAAGTGCTCGGAAAACCCCGGCGGCGGAGGGGGAGGAGGGGGCGGCCCGTAATGTTTGAACCATAAAAAAGCTAACAAGTGCGCCAGTACGATCGCCACCAACAGCACGCCGAACAGGCGGCCGAACAGCGTATCGAAGCGCGCACGCATCAGCTGATGTCTCGTGCGTCGAACAGATAACCCTCACCACGAACGGTCTTGATCAACTGCGGGGCTTTCGGGTCGTCGCCCAGTTTCTGGCGCAGACGCGACACCAGCAGATCGATGCTGCGATCAAACGCTTCGATCGAGCGACCGCGCGCTGCGTCCAGCAGTTGTTCGCGGCTGAGCACCCGGCGCGGCCGTTCGATGAACACCCAAAGCAAACGGAATTCGGCGTTGGACAGCGGCACCACCAGGCCATCGGCGGCGATCAACTGGCGCAACACGCTGTTCAATCGCCAGTTGTCGAAGCGAATATTCGCACGCTGTTCGGTGCGGTCGTCACGCACCCGACGCAGAATGGTCTGAATTCGGGCGACCAGTTCCCGTGGTTCGAACGGTTTGGCCATGTAGTCGTCGGCACCCAGTTCCAGGCCGATGATCCGGTCGGTGGGTTCGCAGCGGGCGGTGAGCATCAGAATCGGGATGTCCGATTCGGCGCGCAGCCAGCGGCACAGCGACAAACCATCTTCGCCCGGCAGCATCAGATCGAGCACCACCACATCGAAATGCTCGGCTTGCAGCGCCTGACGCATGGCGGCGCCATCGGAGACGCCGCTGGCGTGGATATTGAAACGGGCCAGGTAGTCGATCATCAGTTCGCGGATCGGAACGTCATCGTCGACGATCAGGGCGCGAATGCTCCAGCGTTTGTCATCGGCCGGCGCTTTTTGATCGTCGTTCAGAGGTGCTGGGGAGTTGTGCATGCGTGCGTTCATCTGCCAGGTAGGCTGCCAACCACAAAGATAGGCTGCGAGGTTGTGGCTTCAGCATAGGCGTCCGGCCGTGAGGCGGGAAGTGCTGTAGGACTTGTTGCGGCTGACGAGGGTAGCGTTGAAGGGTGTTGTGGGCGTGTCGTGTGTGTATCGGGGTCGACACAATTGCTGCAGCAGCTAGTCTTGCCTGAGCCGCGACGACGAATTACCGATCATCGGGTCCCGCAGCGGCGCTGGTTCCGCTACAATGCGCGCCGATTTCGACTTGCCTGAGAGCCCACTCATGTCCGCCTGCCAGACGCCTATCATCGTCGCCCTGGATTTCCCCACCCGTGACGCCGCACTGAAGCTGGCCGATCAACTGGACCCGAAACTGTGCCGGGTCAAAGTCGGTAAAGAACTGTTTACCAGTTGCGCTTCGGAAATCGTCGGCACCTTGCGCGACAAGGGCTTTGAAGTGTTCCTGGACCTCAAGTTCCACGACATTCCGAACACCACCGCCATGGCCGTCAAGGCGGCTGCGGAAATGGGCGTATGGATGGTCAATGTGCACTGCTCCGGCGGCCTGCGCATGATGGCCGCCTGCCGTGAAGTGCTCGATCAGCGCAGCGGCCCGAAACCGCTGTTGATCGGCGTGACCGTGCTGACCAGCATGGAGCGTGAGGATCTGGCGGGTATCGGCCTGGACATCGAGCCGCAGGAGCAGGTGCTGCGCCTGGCTGCGTTGGCGGAAAAGGCCGGGATGGACGGTCTGGTTTGCTCTGCCCAGGAAGCCCAGGCCTTGAAAGCAGCCCACCCGTCGTTGCAACTGGTGACGCCGGGGATTCGTCCGGCGGGCAGTGCCCTGGACGATCAGCGCCGCATCCTGACGCCGCGTCAGGCGCTGGATGCCGGTTCCGATTACCTGGTGATCGGCCGTCCGATCAGCCAGGCGGTGGATCCGGCCAAGGCGTTGGCGGCGGTCGTCGCAGAAATCGCTTAAGCGTCACGGACCCTGTGGGAGCGGGCTTGCCCGCTCCCACAGGGTTTTGTGCTCTTTTCAGATATTGGGTTAAACCTTCAACACCAACTTCCCGAAATTCTCGCCGCTGAACAACTTCATCAGCGTCTCCGGGAATGTTTCCAGTCCCTCGACGATGTCTTCCTTGCTCTTGAGCTGCCCCTTGGCCATCCAGCCGGCCATTTCCTGCCCGGCAGCGGCGAACTGCGCAGCGTAATCCATCACCACGAAGCCTTCCATCCGCGCGCGGTTGACCAGCAACGCCAGGTAGTTGGCCGGGCCTTTGACCGCTTCCTTGTTGTTGTACTGGCTGATGGCACCGCAAATCACCACCCGTGCCTTCATGTTCAGGCGGCTCAGCACGGCGTCGAGAATATCGCCGCCGACGTTATCGAAATACACGTCGACGCCTTTCGGGCATTCACGCTTGAGGCCGGCGATCACGTCTTCGTTCTTGTAATCGATGGCACCATCAAAACCCAGCTCATCGATCAGGAACTTGCACTTGTCCGCGCCGCCGGCGATGCCGACCACCCGGCAACCTTTGATCTTGGCGATTTGCCCGGCAATGCTGCCCACCGCGCCAGCCGCACCCGACAACACCACGGTGTCACCGGCTTTCGGCGCGCCGACATCGAGCAGGGCGAAGTAGGCGGTCATTCCGGTCATGCCCAGTGCGGATAAATAACGCGGCAGCGGCGCCAGTTTCGGATCGACCTTGTAGAAACCTCGCGGCTCGCCAAGGAAGTAATCCTGCACACCCAAGGCGCCGTTGACGTAGTCCCCGACAGCAAAGCCCGGATTGTTCGAGGCGATGACTTTGCCTACGCCCAGTGCGCGCATGACTTCGCCAATGCCGACCGGCGGGATGTAGGACTTGCCCTCGTTCATCCAGCCACGCATGGCCGGGTCCAGGGACAGGTATTCGTTTTTGACCAGGATCTGACCTGCCGCAGGCTCACCGACCGGTACTTCTTGATAGGTGAACGTCTCGCGGGTAGCTGGCCCCACGGGGCGTTTGGCGAGCAGGAACTGGCGATTGGTCTGGGTAGTCATGACAGGCACTCAAGGTGAATGAAGTCTTGTTGATAGACCTTCATTGACGATGCTGCAAGGTTGGCTGACACGGCGAATGCACATCGATCCAGTGCAGTGATAGTCAGGGCGGTGGTTCCATCACTGCCACTCATGGGCGCCCAACCGGCCTTCTGATAGTGCTGCCGTGTCACAGGGCACTGTGGCTAACTGAAAACACGTGACTCCCCACATTCTTCTCTTCGAGGACATAACAATGAGCATGACGTTTTCCGGCCAGGTCGCCGTTGTGACGGGCGCGGCCAATGGGATTGGCCGCGCAACCGCTTTGGCGTTCGCCGCCGAAGGGTTGAAAGTGGTGGTGGCCGATCTGGACGTGGCCGGTGGTGAAGGCACTGTGGCGCTGATTCGCGCTGCCGGCGGTGAAGCGACCTTCGTGCGCTGCAATGTCACTGTGGAAAGCGATGTAAAAAATCTGATGGACGAGGTAGTGAATGCCTACGGCCGTCTCGACTATGCCTTCAACAATGCCGGCATCGAAATCGAGAAAGGCAAACTGGCCGAGGGCACGCTCGATGAGTTCGACGCGATCATGGGCGTCAACGTCAAAGGCGTCTGGCTGTGCATGAAGTACCAGTTGCCATTGCTGCTGGCCCAGGGTGGCGGCGCGATCGTCAATACCGCTTCGGTCGCCGGCCTGGGGGCTGCGCCGAAGATGAGCATCTACGCCGCCTCGAAACATGCGGTGATCGGCCTGACCAAATCGGCGGCCATCGAATACGCCAAGAAAAAGATTCGCGTGAATGCGGTATGCCCGGCGGTGATCGACACCGACATGTTCCGTCGTGCCTATGAAGCGGACCCGAAGAAGGGCGAGTTCGCCAATGCCATGCACCCTGTCGGACGTATCGGCAAGGTCGAGGAGATTGCCAGCGCGGTGCTGTACCTGTGCAGCGACGGCGCGGCGTTCACCACCGGTCATTCGCTGGCGGTGGATGGTGGGGTTACGGCGTTTTAACTCTTTCCAGGCCGCGATGGTTTGGAATCTGTGGATGTTGTGGGAGCGGGCTTGTGTGGCGAGGGGGCTTGCCCCCGTTGGGTCGCGAAGCGGCCCCCGGCGCCCGTCCAGACGGACCGAGTTGTCTGGATTTACGACTGCTTCGCAGCCGAACGGGGGCAAGCCCCCTCGCCACACAAGCCCGCTCCAGGTTTTTATCGTTCGGCGCCAGGTTCCGTGAAAGCACCGGGCATTGTGTTTCAAATGGTTAGAATCGACGGTTTTGGCGGTTTTGTCGCACATCTTGTCGAGCGCTCCTGTGATTAACTGTTTTCCGCAAAACAGACAGGAGTTTGCTTGCTCATGGAGTTGAGAATCGATCGACAGGCATTGGTGCCGGTCGTGCAGCAAATCGTCGACGCGATGACCGAATGGCTCCATCGTGGCGAGGTGTCGCCGGGGACGCGTTTGCCTTCCGTGCGGCAAATCGCGCGGATCAATCTGCTCAGCCAATCCAGTGTTGTCGAGGCCTGTGAACGGTTAGTGGCTCAAGGTGTGCTGGCGACGCGTAGCGGGGCGGGTTTCTTTGTCGCGGCAACGAAGCTTGCCGCTCACGGGCAACGGGATTTTTCCTGGTTCGAGGGGGTTGAGCAGCAGAATGGCGTCGCGGGCGATCTGAAGCTGGGTTGCGGTGGATTACCCGAAAGCTGGCGTGAGACTGACGACCTGAGCTATGCCATACGCCAGGTCAGCCGCACCGACATGGCCGGTTTGTTCAACTACAGCACACCGCTGGGCCTGCTTGCCCTGCGCCAACAGATCCTCAAACGACTGAAACAGCTGGATATCGCGGTGGATGAAAGTCGAATCCTCACCACGGCGGGTGCCAGTCATGGGCTCGACCTGATCGTGCGCACGTTGTTCAAACCGGGCGATTGCGTGGTGGTGGAGAACCCCGGTTATTCGATGCTGTTCGATTTGCTCAGGCTGCACGGGGTCAGCATGATCGAAGTCCCTCGAACGCCTCACGGACCCGACACCGAAGCACTCCAGGCACTGTTGCTGAAATACAAACCCCGTGGCTTGTTCATCAACAGCTTTTATCACAACCCCACCGGCAGCAGTTTGACCTTGGGCGTGGCTCGGCAGGTTCTGCAGCTGGCCAGAAACCATGGCGTACTGGTGATCGAAGACGACGTCTATGCGGATTTGTACCGCGGTCCCGGGACGCGTCTTGCGGCACTGGGTATCGATGACAACGTGATCTACGTCAGCAGCTACTCCAAAACCCTCAGCAGTTCGTTGCGGGTCGGCTTTGTCGTGGCGGGTGCCGACGTCATTGCGCGACTGGCCGAGGTCAAGATGATCAGCAGCATGGGCGCTTCACGGTTCTGCGAATCGGTTCTGGCTTCTTTATTGGCCAGTGGTGCCTATCGCAAATTGGTGCAGCGTCAGCGCCAGCGTTTGAGCACCGACAGGGACGCGGCCTTGCAGGTGCTTGAAGACGCGGAATGGGAGGTTTTCGGCAAACCTGCAGGTGGCCTGTTCATCTGGGCGCGATCGCGCAAGTCCGACGCCGTTCAGGTGCGGATTCAGGCGCGACGCTTCGGCATCCTGCTGTCATGCGCAACGGCATTCAGCCCCTCCGGCCAGGCCCATGACTGGCAGCGCATCAACGTTGCCTATGCCTGTGATCCCCGCGCGCGGGCATTTTTTCAGGCTACCGCTCGGGATCGACCTCAAGCGTTCTGAAAACGACGCTGACGTAGCTTTTGGCCATTATTCCGACGCTAGAGACTTGTGTTGGCACAAGCCCGTTGCGAATCTGCATTCACAGACAATGGCAGGGGACTAAGCGCAATGATTTCGGCCGTGCAAGGACGTTTTGCCAACCTCGGTATGGCGAAAAAACTGGGTGTCGGGTTTGTACTGGTGCTGCTGTTGACAGCCCTGGTGGCGGCCATCGGCGTATGGTCCCTGCAAACCATCAGTCATCGCTTCGATGGGCTCAAGCAGATGTCGTCGCTCAACAGCGGTTTGCTCAAGGTGCGTCTGCTTGAGCAGGAGTACGCCTTGCGCGGCGACCCGAAAACCGTGGACGCCTTGCACGCGGGGGTGGACGCGTTGATCGCGCTGGCGACCGAGCTCAAGGCTCAGTCCGCAGACAACGTGCCGGTCATGAATGACGTCGAACAGTCTCTGGGGGCTTATCGCAAGGCCTTTGACGAGTTCGTCTCGCTGAGTCAGGCCAAGGATCTGGCGCTGGAAATGGCCAGTTGGTCGGTGTCCAGTGTGGCCAATAACCTCGATGTGCTGCAGGCCGGGCTTAGCGATGATGGCGCCTATGCCTTGAAGGAGTCCGAGGGCAAGGACGGCGCGCAATTCATCGAGCAGGCGAATCAGGTCAGCCAGGTCTCGCGGCTGATGTTGCAGGCCATGAACGAAGCGCACGTACGCCTGGATCAGAGCCGCAAGGGCGACGACAGTGCCGGGCAGGGCAAGATCGAGCAAGCCGACCAGGCGCTGGCCCAGGCCGAACAGTTGAAAGCTACCGTAAAGGATGAGGGTTACCAGACGGTCCTCAATGAAGTGTCCGGTCATATCGGCAGTTTCACTGAAAAACTCGCCGAGTACACCGGCCTGTTGGCGCAGGAAAAGACTGTCTCCGAGCAACTCCACCAGCGCGCCGCGCAAGTGGTGGAACGGGTGGATCAGGCCTACGTTGCCGAAGACCGGTCGATGCAGGCAGAGCTGAAAAAGAACTCGCTGTTGATCATCGGTTCCTCGGCGCTGGCCTTGCTGGTCGGGCTGATTGCCGCGTGGGTGATTACCCGGTTGATCGTCGCACCGTTGCGCAGCGTGATCCGCGTTGCCCAGCAGATCGCCGCGGGCGATTTGAGCGCGACAATTGAGGTGACCCGCCGTGACGAGATAGGCCAGTTGATGCAAGCCATGCAGCAAATGGGTGCCGGGCTCAGCAGCATTGTCAGTGGTTTGCAGGCCGGTATCGAACAACTGGCTAGCTCTGCTCAATCGCTGTCGGCGGTGACCGAGCAGACCAACCTTGAAGTCAGCAGCCAGAAAGAAGAAACCGAGCAGGTCGCCACCGCGATGAACCAGATGACCGCCACGGTGCACGACGTCGCACGTAACGCGGAGGAGGCTGCCCAGGCGGCGCAGACTGCCGACGACAAGGTCGAAAGCGGTCAGCAGGTGGTGCGTCAGAGCATGGCACGGATCGAGCAACTGGCGGACTCCGCCACCTCGGCCAGCTCCAGCATCGAAAGCCTCAGTGCAGAAATCCAGAACATCGGCACAGTGCTCAGCGTGATCAAAAGCGTTGCCGAGCAGACCAACCTGTTGGCGCTCAATGCGGCCATCGAGGCGGCGCGCGCCGGCGAGCAGGGCAGGGGCTTTGCGGTGGTGGCCGATGAGGTTCGGGCGCTGGCCAGGCGAACCCAGCAATCGACCGAGGAAATCGAACGTCTGGTCAGTGCCTTGCGCTTGGCGGCGCAGTCGTCGGTGCAGCAGATTCAGAGTAGTGGCGAGTTGGTGAAGCTGGCGGTAAGCGATGCGTTGCAGACCGAAAGTGCGTTGGGGAGTATTGCGGCGGCGGTGTCGCTGATTCAGCAGATGAACCAGCAGATTGCGGCGGCTGCGGAGGAGCAGAGCTCGGTGGCCGAGGAGATCAATCGTAGCGTCACGAGCATTCGCGCCAGTGCGGATCAGTCTTCATTGGCGATGCAGGGCAATGCGGCGTCGAGTATTGAACTGGCGCAGTTGGGGAGTGAGTTGAGGGGGATGGTGGGGCATTTCAAGCTGTAGCAGCTGCCGAAGGCTCGGGCTGCGTCCGGATAATCTATTGATTCTGGCAGCCATCAATCCCAACGCAAAAAAAAGCCACCTGACCCGGTGGCTTTTCAGTATTTGCATGATCAGTCGTAGATCACTTTCTTCTTCCAGTCGGCATCCGCCTCGACGTCTTTGAGCCCTTCAGTCAGTTGGTTCACTTCGCCTTCAACCGGGGCGATCTTGTCCATGACCTGGTCGTTGGCGCGGGCCAGGAGTTTCTCCAGGTACTCGAGTTGTTCGCTATAGACCTGAGGCTCCGGTTGTTTGCGCAGGTACTGCACGCCGCGTTCGAAGGCCAGGCGGGCCTGGCCTGGCTGGTTTTGTTGCAGGGAATGCTGGCCAAGGTTGTTGAAGAATTCGATGTGCAGCAGGACCAGGATATGCCGCACTTCACGGATCCAGCGCTTGGCTTCGTTGGCCGGCAAGAAACCGTCCTGTGCGGCGCGGGTGATCTGGCCATGAATGGCTTCCAGCAGGAAGCGCACGTCTTTGGCCTTGGCTTCGGTCTGGATCGGTGCCGGCGGGTTGTTGACCGGGATCGATTCACCTTGGGCAACCAAGGCACTCAGCTCGGTAATCCGTGCCTTTAGCGTGGCACTGGTTTTTTCCAGGTTGAGCAGGCGCTGGCAGACGTTCAGTTCCAGGCGGGTCAACAGCAGCTTGAGTGCGGGTGTCATGAACTGACCGGGAAAGGTCTCGGTGATTTCGCCGCAGCGACGCAGGCGGTCGTTGAGTTCAACCTTGGTGCGGGCTTTTTCCAGCTTATTGTTTTCCACCACATGGTTCATGTAGCCAATGGCGATCAATAGTGCGATCCCGGCTACGACTAGCAGGGTGATCATGAGTGGTGTCACCGGTAAGACCTCTTTATGGGGTTCGCGTTCGAGTCGAGTGTAGTTGGCTTGGCATATGGGCGCATAGGGCTGCTCGACGAGTGAATCGGCTATAGCTCTTCTTATATCGGCCGCAATGCCGCTTCTATAAGTAAATAGCGTGCGAGGTGCACATTGCCATCATCTCGGCATGGACTATAGCGTCTTGGTGGATGCCAGAATATAGGCGCCAAAGGTCAGGCGACACAAAAGCCTGAATCGCTGCCAAAAGCAGGGCGAAGTCATTGATTTAAATAAATTTATATCTGGGGGTTGACGACCCCTCAATCCATCCATAGAATGCGCGCCACTTACAGCGTAAAGCACACAGCGAAACGCGGTAGGGAGTGAATGTTGTACGTGTGTCCCCTTCGTCTAGTGGCCTAGGACACCGCCCTTTCACGGCGGTAACAGGGGTTCGAGTCCCCTAGGGGACGCCAATGCGGGAATAGCTCAGTTGGTAGAGCACGACCTTGCCAAGGTCGGGGTCGCGAGTTCGAGTCTCGTTTCCCGCTCCAATTTTAAACAGCGTTGCTTTCGGGCAAGGCTGAGTGAAACCAGAACCAAGTCTTCGGATGCGGGTCTGGGCACCGAAACACACACCATGTGTTCCGGGCAGCGTGTCCCCTTCGTCTAGTGGCCTAGGACACCGCCCTTTCACGGCGGTAACAGGGGTTCGAGTCCCCTAGGGGACGCCATTTGCGGGAATAGCTCAGTTGGTAGAGCACGACCTTGCCAAGGTCGGGGTCGCGAGTTCGAGTCTCGTTTCCCGCTCCAAATTCAAAAAAACGCCGCTCATTTGAGCGGCGTTTTTTTATGCGCGTAAAAAAATCTCAATTTCCAAGGCTCTGCACCAGGCTTTCAAGCGCTTCAATGGTTGTATCTTCCAGTGCCGGCTGCGCTGCTACCGCTCTAAGTTGGCTGGCCAAACGGTATTCGCTGGGCGTGCAGTTGACGAACTGCTTGAAGGCGCGGGCGAAGTAGGAAGGATCCTTGAAGCCGGCCTCATAGCCGATGCTGGTAATCGGCATCTGGCTGTTGTCGAGCAGTTGTTTCGCGAAGCTCATGCGCTTGTCCAGGATGTAATCGGTGAAACCGACGCCATTGGCTTCCTTGAACAGGCGACTGAAGCGGAATGTCGTCATGCCGCAGCGCTTGGCCAAATCCCTCTGATCGATGCTGTCCCGAAAGTGCTGGTCGATGTACAGCATGATATGGCTCAACGCCTGGTGTTTTTGGTGCCCGGAGGTCAGGCGGATGCTGTCCGGCAGAGTGGGCGAGTGGTCGATCAGCAATGTCTTGTCCTGACCGGCATTGCGGCGCAATTCGCAGAGCTGCAGCAGTGCCGTCAGGTAGCGCTTCCTCTCGGCGTTGGTGAGCGGGAGCACCATGTACTCCCAGACACTGGAGCGCATGGCCCAGACGGCCAGTTCTTCTGAGTGCTGTACGGTGAACATGGTAATCGGGATGGTAGGAGTGGTGCGTTTGATCTCCAGCAACAACCTCAAGCCGGGGGTGTCGGGGCGATCGAAATGGACGCAGATCATGTCTGCCTGTTCCCCGCTGGGCAGCACGGAATTTTTCGCCAGTTTGCAGTCACAAGTGTCCTCGAACTGCGCGATGAGTTCCTTCGTGGAACGATCGTGAGTCAGATCGAACCATAGCAGCGATGGCCTTCTGGTCATGTTGGACGTCATGTCTCTACTCTGCGGTTCTACGGGCCCCTCTTCGCTGAGTAGTATTGCTAACGTGCTATCACTTTGCAGATTAAATCCTGATAAGAAAGTCGATTTTTAGTCCTGTCCGCTCTATGCGTTGCCTGGAAATCAGTCCCAGGCAACTGGCTGTTGGTGTGTCGTCTATGAACCAGGTATCAGCCGCTCGTCGCTTGTAAATCGAAGTCAGTGGTATTCGCGAGCCATTCCTTGTTTGACCCCTCCTGCTACTTCTGCAAAGGCCAATAACCGCTTTTGGAAGCGCCCGCAAAAAAGTCCTAGTGATGTGCAAAATCTTCCTAACGCCCATGCCTTGCCCCTGACTAGGGTTGCATCAGGCAGTGCAGAACGTACTGCCTCCCGAAAAAACAACATTCGAGTGAGGTGGGCAAAATGATCATTCAAGCAATCAAGGCTTCGGTCGTGAAGTTCGTCAAAGACGAAGACGGCCTGACCATTGTGGAGTATGCGGTGGCGGGTGGGTTGATTACGGTAGGTGTTGTCGTGGCGTTCACTACCCTTGGAAAAAATGTGAATGTCCAAATCAAGGCACTGTGCAATGCCCTTACTGCTAACGGCGGGACAGCTTGCCCATAACGATGATTCCGGTGGGGGAGACGCGGTGATGTCCATCGAGTAGTTCGTGCCTCTATTTTGCTGATAGGGCTGCCGGATATTTTTCTAAGTGGGCTTCGCTTCGTCTCTGCCAATGTGTGTTTTGAGCAGCATGGCCGCTAGAGAGGTGAGCAAAATGATTCTGCAAACCATCAAGACTTCGGTACTGAAGTTCATCAAAGACGAGGATGGCCTGACCATTGTGGAATACGCGGTGGCGGGTGGGTTGATTACGGTAGGTGTTGTCGTGGCGTTCACTACCCTTGGGCAAAATGTGAATGTCCAAATCAAGGCGCTATGCAATGCCATTGCCACTAACGGCGGTACAGCTTGCTGATAACGATAATTCCTGCCAGGGGAGACGCGCCATGTCCATGGAATTGCTGGTATCGACAGTTGTACTGCTAGGACTGCTGGGCGTCGCGGTGGTGAGCGATCTGCTTCGCCACCGTATCCCCAACATGCTGGTTCTGTTGGGTCTTGTCTTGGGATTGGCCGGTCAGACTTATTCAGGTGGTTTCAGCGGATTGGGTGACAGCCTGTTAGGTATGCTGATCTGTTTTGGGCTGTTTCTGCCCATGTACGCCGTGGGTGGCATGGCCGCCGGCGACGTCAAGTTGATGGCAATGGTCGGTAGTTTGTTGCCAGTCCATTACGCGTTGTGGGCTGCCTTGTTCAGCCTGATTGCCGGCGGCGTATGCGGTTTTTTGATCGTGCTGGTTCGCGGTCAATTACTTCAGACCTTGGGGCGCTATTGGCTGATTCTGATAGCGCAAGCGTATCTGGCGCCCACTTCGGATGAAGTAGCCGGCAAGCCTTTTCCTTATTCGATTGCAATCTTGATAGGCACTTTGAACAGCGTCTACTGGCAACTGGTTGCCGGTGGATTGGGAGGTTAGTCATGCACGTCATTGTCGATAGTGATGCCTACTCCAGCGATCGGGAAGCGGTGCAACGACTGGCTCCTCAGCCGTGCACAATCCGCGAGACGGGTCTGACAGACAGTTTTCTCGGTGAGTTGGTATGCAAGCATTTGTACGACGCCGGCGTGCTGGACATGCCGCGGCTGGTGGAGCGCCTGGCGCTGACTGGCGCTGTACTTGAAGAAGTCCTGGCGTTCCTGCGCAAGGATGGCCGTATCGAAGTGCTTGGCCAGATGGGCCAAACGGCTGGGCAGATGTTGCGTTATAGCCTGACCGAACGCGGTCGCAGTGCCGCCCGCGATGCCCTGTCGCGAAGTGGCTATATCGGTGCGGCACCTTTCCCGGTGAGCACCTACCGTTCCCTGATCAAAATCCAGACCATTCACCATGGTCGCATCAGCTCGAGCGATATGCATAAGGCCCTTACCGGCGTAGTGCTCACGGAGGGGATGCTCGATCAACTGGGTGTGGCCCTGAACTCCGGGCGCGCGATCATGATTTATGGTCCCGCGGGTACCGGCAAGACCTATGTCAGCAGTCGGCTGATTCGTCTGTTCGCCGAGGCCATCTGGGTGCCGCATGCCATCGTGATCAACGAGTCGGTGATCGAGATTTATGACCCGCAGGTGCATCAGCGTCTGGATGACAACAGTCAACAGAACAATCTGATGCTCAACGAAGGGATCGATCGTCGACTGCTGTGTTGCAAACGCCCGATCGTTATTACGGGCGGTGAGTTGAGCATGGAACAGCTGGACGTTCGCTATGACCCCTTCACCCGTCAGTACCAGGCCGCCTTGCAGCTCAAGGCCAGCAATGGCCTGTTCATCATCGATGACATGGGACGCCAGCGCATGGCCCCCGCCGAGCTGTTGAATCGCTGGATTGTCCCGATGGAAGAGAAACGCGATTTCCTCAACCTGGGCGGCGGTCGGCATTGCGAGCTGCCGTTCGATCTGATTCTGGTGTTCTCCACCAACCTCAATCCCCTGGAGCTGGCCGACGAGGCTTTCCTGCGGCGGATTGGCTACAAGCTGCAGTTCGGTTACCTGAAGCCCGAGGAGTACGAAAAAATCTGGCGTCAGGAAAGCGAGCGTCTGGGCATTCCTTTTGACCCGCTGCTGCTGCGTTATGTACTGCAAAGGCTTTATGCAAGTGAAGGCATGCCCCTGGTGCCTTGCCATCCCCGCGACCTCCTGAACATGGCCCTCGATCGTCAGCGTTATATGGGCGGTTCCGGGAACCTGTCGCCGCAGGAGCTGGAATGGGCCTGGCACAACTATTTCGTCCAGCTCGACTTTTCTTGATACGGAGATACTGACATGAGCTCTCGTACTCTTCCCCTGATAGGCGTTTCCCTGGTCATGGGCCTTGGTGCCGCATGGATGGCCGACTCCTGGCTGAGCGCCCGGCTCAATGCCACCCCGGATGACCACCTTCGAAGCGTGGTGGTTGCCACGGTAGAAATTCCCTTCGGGCAGATGGTCGAGGCCCAACAGGTCACGACCGTGCGCATGCCCATGGACACGATCCCGGACGATGCGCTCGATTCCAGCGACAAGGCCGTGGGCAAGATCGCAACGTTCGACATCTTGCGTGGTGACGTGATGCGTGGCGCACGCCTGAGCGAGCACTTGGGTGGCAGTACCCTGGCCTCTCTGATTGCCACAGACAAACGTGCCATATCGGTACGCGTGGACGATGTGGTCGGTGTCGGTGGATTCCTTCTGCCAGGTAACCGGGTCGATGTACTGGCGACCAAAACCACCAGTGCCGGTAGTAACAGCGCCGTGTCCAGGACCATCCTCGAGAACTTGCGGGTGTTGGCGGTGGACCAGACGGCGGGTACCGACAAGACCCAACCGGTGGTAGTGCGAGCAGTGACACTGGAGATGACGACCGCAGAGGCTGAAACCCTGGTCACGGCACAAACTGAAGGGAAACTGCAACTGACCCTGCGCAACCCGCTGAACTCCGAGAAAAAAATCGTGACCGCCGCGCCTGTTGCGCCGGCCCCCATGGTTGTGGCCGCCGCCCCGGTGCAAAAACGCGTGGTGCAACGTGGCGACGGTGGCGGGGCTGTCACCATCATCCGCGGGATCCAGACCAGCGTAGTGAAAGTTCGTTGACAGGGTGGTAGAGGGTGCCTGGCACCACGGTACTGGCGGAGCCGATCCGGATCAGCATCGGCAACATGAGGGCTTGATGATGAATCTTCGAATTCAGCAGCCGTTCACTGCGACGCCAAGGCGCCAGGAAGGATCGGTGAGCGTATTGATGGTAATCGCGTTGGCGGCGATGGCGATGATGGCGGCGTTGGCGCTGGACGGCGGACACATGTTGCTGAACAAAACGCGCCTGCAGAATGCGGTGGACGCCGCCGCCCTGAGTGGCGCCAAAACCCTGCTTCAGGTGGAAGGTGCTGCCAACATGGCCAGCGCGACGCGCACCGCCGCGCTCAACACGCTGACGCAAAATGCCAATGCCACGGGCAATACCGAATTGGCAACGGCGGTCGCCGGCAACCCAGGCGCATTTGCAGTGGTGGAACTGGCGAAAACCGTCTATGGACCTTTCTCCTATCCAGGGCCTTCGGATGCTAAATACGTTCGGGTATCGGTACCGAGCTATAGCCTGAAGGGTTTTTTCTGGAACTTCGCCCAGACATTAGGCGCCGTAGGGAACAAAGCGGTGGCGGCGATCGCCACCGCTGGACCCAGCCCTGCCAGTCCTTGTGATCTCGCACCTTTGATGGTCTGTGGCGACCCGACTAAATATGACCCGGCCGCCGGCATGTTCTGGGGCTTCCAGTTTGGTGATTTGCAGGTACTGAAGACGGCTGCCGGCAATTCATCCCCCATTGGTCCAGGCAACTTTCAGTTGCTGGACTTTGGCTCGGGCGGCAGTACGGTCAGGGATGACATGGCCGGCGGTGGCACGGTTTGCCGCAACGTGGGGCAAAACGTCCAGACTGCCCCTGGCAACAAGGTCGGCCCTACCTCTCAAGGATTTAATACGCGCTTCGGCATCTATGACGGCCCGGTCAGTGCCTCGGACTATCCGCCGGACCTGGTGACCACGTCCAGTACCCCCGCTATCACTTACGACGACTCAACACAACAAAAGATGTACCAGGGGCAACCTGTCACCTCGAGCGGCGGTAATCTCACGGCGGGCACCAACGCAATACTGGACTACAACGACTGGCGTGCGAGCACTACCGCGTGTGTGGCCGGATCCGGCAGTGGCTGTCAGAGCGGTGGGGTATTCGAGCGCCGGATGATGAAAATCGTGGTGGGCGACTGCTCCGGCAAACTGAGCGGCACCACCTCGGTTCCCGTCCTGGGTTTTGGCTGCTATTTCGTGGTGCAGCCAATGAGTAACGGCGGCACCGAGTCGCAGATATTCGGACAGTTTGTGAAGGAGTGCGAAGGCGATAACGTGGCCGGCCCCTCGCCATCCACCGATTCTGGCCCGCAGATCATTCAGCTCTACAAAACCTACATTGGCAGCGGCACTGGCACTCCGAGCACAGACTCGTAGGAGGCGTCATGGGACTTCACGTATTTAAACGACCACAGGCCCAGCAGGGTGTGGCACTGGTGGAATTCACCCTTGTCCTGCCGGTGTTGCTGCTGCTGTTGCTGGCCTTCGGAGAGTTCGGCCGCATGCTCTATCAGTACAACGTTCTGCTGCAGGCCAGTCGTGATGCCGACCGTTTCGTCGCCAGCCAGGCATGGAACTCGACCCTCGGCGCCGCCATTGTTCCGAGTGGCAGCACGCTGGAGACCCAGACGAAAAATGTTGCGGTCTATGGTGTGCCTGCAAATACCGGGACCGCGGTGGTGTCAGGGTTGACGACCGGCATGGTGACAGTCTCCACGCTGGGCGCCGATCCCACCCACCCCGACCATGTGCGAGTCACCATCACCTACAACTTCTGCCCGGTGATTGGCAGTGGCAATTGTGCCGGCTCGATTCCGGGTTTTTTTGGTAACCCGATTGCGCTGAGCATTCCGCTGGTCGCCACCACTGTCATGAGGGCACTGTGATGAATCGCAAACGCATGCGCGGCATCTATGTCGTGGAGTTCGCCATCATTGGCATGCTGGTATTCACGCTGTTGTTCGGTGTGCTGGAAATGGGCCGGCTGTACTTTACGGTCAATGCGCTGGATGAAGCCGCGCGGCGTGGTGCGCGCCTGGCAGCGGTGTGCAACATCAGCGATCCGGTGGTCTTGCGGCGAGCAATCTTCAATGCCGCGACCGACGCCGGTACGAGCCAACTGATCAAGAATCTGGCCACCACCAACCTGACGCTGACCTATCTGGATGTTAACGGTGCTGTGGTGGCCAACCCCGGCGACCTGGTTAGCGTCAACGGTTTTCGTGCCATCCGTTATGTCCAGTTGAGTCTGCAAGGCTTCGTTTTCAATCTGTTTATTCCCGGGTTCGGCGTGCCCATTACCTTGCCTGCATTCAAGGCAACCTTGCCACGCGAAAGCCTCGGGCGTCATTCCGATTCCGGGGAGATCACACCATGCTGAATACCAAGGATACCCCGCTCTCCACTTCGACCGGCAAGGCTGGGCTGAGGTTGCTGATCAGCAGCCGTGATGCCACCTCGTTGCGCGATCTGCAGAGCGTCTGCCAGCGCATGCCCTGCCTGGAGGTGAGCACTCGTCTGGTGAGCAATGGGCATGTCGACCCGCTCTACGGTCTGGACCGCATGCCCGATCTGTTGCTGCTGCGCGTTAGCCATCTGTGGCGCGAAGAATTGGCGGCGCTGTTGCAGCGCCCGGCCCATGAGCGTCCACCGATGTTGGTGTGCGGCCTGCTGAGCGAGCAGGAAGGTATGCGCCTAGCGATGCAGGCCGGCGCCCGGGACGTGCTGCCGGAGCCTATCGCCGAGACAGAACTGGTTGCCGCCTTGAATCGCCTGGTCATGGAGGTTCGCACCGGCAGCGGGACAGAAGGCAAATTGATCGCCGTGATGAGCGCCAAGGGCGGCTCCGGCGGAACCTTGCTGGCTTGCAACCTGGCTCAACAGCTCAGCGTCAAGGGCGGCAGTACCCTGCTGCTGGACATGGACCTGCAATTCGGCAGCGTGACCCATTACCTGGATGTGGCGCAGACGCACAGCCATCTGGAGGTATTGCATCAGATCGATGGCATGGACAGCGTCGCGCTACGCGGTTTTTGCAGTCACTTCAGCCCCACCTTGCATGTACTGGGTGGTCGGGCCGGTGAGCTGTGCCTGCCACAGGATGCCCAACCCGAGCAACTCGACACGCTGTTGCAGTTAACCCGCGCCAGCTACGACTGGGTGGTGATCGACCTGCCGCGGCAAATCGACCACCTCACCGGCTCCGTGCTGGAACAGGTGGATAGGGTGTACGTGGTGGTGCAACAGAGCGTCAGTCATCTGCGCGACGCCAGCTCCCTGGTGCGAATTCTTCGCGACGACCTGGGCGTACGTGGCGATCAGTTGCAGATCGTGGTCAACCGCTTTGACAAGGCAGCAGCGATCAGCCTCAAAGATATCGGCGAGGCACTGCGCTGCACGAATCTGTCGAAATTACCCAACGACTTCAACCTGGTCAGCCAGAGTCAGAACACTGGCGTGCCGTTGGGGCTGCATGCGCCGAGGGCAGCGATTACTTCCGCTCTGCGCGATATGACCGAGGACCTGGTCGGTCAACAGGTGGCCGGGAACAAAGGCTTACTCAAACGCGCCTTCAACCGTTTTTTCGGGGGATGACCCATGATCAGCGACTTTCGTAACCGCTTGCGCAAACAGTCCGGTAAAACCGCTGCATCGTCAGCTGCTCAGATGGGCGACGAGCTGCTGGATCCGGCAGAGGAAATAATGGCGTGGGAGCGTGCAACACCGGACGTTCTTTACGAAACCAGAAGCCAGGTCACCCCGGTGGAGGCCGAGTGGCGGGAAAAGATCTACCAGCAATTGCTCAAAGTCATGGACCTGTCAATGCTGGACGCCCTTGAACAGGCCGAGGCCGCGCGGCAGATTCGTGATATTTGCCAGCGCCTGCTCGACGAGCATTCGGCACCGGTGAGTACCACCAGCCGCCAGCTGATCATCAAGCAGATTACCGACGAGGTGCTCGGCCTGGGGCCTCTGGAACCGTTGCTGGCCGATCACAGCGTGTCCGACATTCTGGTCAACGGTTATGCCTCGGTCTATGTCGAGCGCTTCGGCAAACTGCAACGGACCGATGTGCGTTTTCGCGATGATCACCATTTGCTGAACATCATCGACCGCATCGTGTCCAGCCTGGGTCGGCGTATCGACGAGTCCTCGCCGTTGGTGGATGCCCGGCTCAAGGACGGTTCGCGGGTTAACGCGATTATCCCGCCGCTGGCCATCGACGGCCCGAGCATGTCGATTCGCCGTTTTGCGGTGGACCTGCTCAATACCGACAGCCTGATCCAGGTTGGCACGTTGACCCCGGCCATTGCGCTGCTGCTCAAGGCAATTGTCCGCGGGCGCTTGAACGTGCTGATTTCCGGCGGTACCGGCAGCGGCAAGACCACCATGCTCAACGTGTTGTCCAGTTTCATCCCGCACAACGAACGGATCGTCACCATCGAAGACTCGGCTGAGCTGCAATTGCAGCAGCCCCACGTGGTGCGCCTGGAAACCCGGCCTTCGAATATCGAGGGGCGTGGCGAGGTGAGCCAGCGAGAGTTGGTGCGCAACAGTTTGCGGATGCGCCCGGACCGCATTGTGATCGGCGAAGTGCGTGGCGCCGAGGCGCTGGACATGCTGACGGCCATGAACACCGGCCACGACGGCTCGTTGACCACGATCCACGCCAACACCGCGCGTGATGCGCTGGGGCGAGTCGAGAACATGGTGTCGATGAGCGGGGCGACCTTCCCGATCAAGGCCATGCGGCAGCAGATCGCGTCGGCCATCGATGTGGTGATCCAGCTGGAACGTCAGGAGGACGGCAAGCGCCGGCTAGTCAGCGTGCAAGAGATCAACGGCATGGAGGGCGAGATCATCACCATGACCGAAATTTTCTCCTTTGCGCGTCAAGGCATGAGCGAAAACGGCGAGGTGCTCGGCGATTATCGCCCCAGCGGCATGATCCCGGCTTTCCGCGATGTGCTGGCCAAGCGCGGCATCGAGTTGCCGCTGACGATGTTCAGGCCTGAATGGATGGAGGCACGGCAGTCATGAGCCAAATTCCTGGTGAATTCATTCTGATTTTCCTCGGCATGGTGTTTATCGCCGTGTTCCTCCTGTCCCAGGGCGTGGTAGTGCCGGTGTTCGGCGAGGCCGGCAAGATGCGCAAGCGCATCCGCGGCCGCTTGCACGTGCTGGAGAAAGCCAACAATCTGCCCAACATGCAGACGGTATTGCGACAGAAATACCTGACGCGCTTGTCGCCGCTGGAGGCCATGCTCGAGCAATTGCCCTTTATGGCGAACCTGACACAGGTAATCGAGCAGGCGGGTCATGAATATCGTGCTTATCGGGTGCTGTTGCTCGGGCTGTTTCTGGGCGCCTGCGCGGGCATCTCGATCTGGATGATCTCGTCAGTCTGGTGGATGGCGATGTTGGCGGGTTTCGGGGTGTTCTGGGTACCCCTGCTGAAAATTTTTCGTGACCGTGGCAAACGTTTCGCTGAGTTTGAGGAAGGCCTGCCGGATGCACTGGATGCCATGTGCCGGGCCTTGCGCGCCGGGCACCCGTTCAACGAGACCCTGCGCCTGGTGGCCGAGGAGCACAAGGGGCCGGTCGCTCATGAGTTCGGTATGACCTTCGCCGATATCAACTACGGCAACGATGTACGTCGGGCCATGCTCGGCTTGCTGGAGAGAATGCCGAGCATGACGGTGATGATGCTGGTGACCTCGATCCTTATTCACCGTGAGACGGGTGGCAATCTGACCGAGGTGCTGGAGCGTCTGAGTCGCCTGATCCGTGGGCGCTTTCGCTTCCAGCGCAAGGTCAAGACCCTGTCGGCCGAAGGGCGGATGTCGGCCTGGATACTGGTGGCCATTCCCTTCGTGCTGGCCATTGCGATCGTTATCACAAGCCCCACCTACCTGCCTGTGCTGCTCAATGATCCCCTAGGCCACAAGCTGATCATCGGGGCTTTCTGCGCCATGCTGATCGGAATTTTCTGGATACGCAAAATCATCCGGATTCAGGTTTAAGCGGTATTCGCTACCGGGAGGTACAGGTCATGGATTTTTTACTCGGGTTGTTCAGTCGGGTCACGGGGAACGAGGAGGTGGCGCGCCTGTTGTTCCTCAGTGCGGTCGGTTTGAGTACGGTTCTGGCGATTGTCGCCGTGATCTTGCTGATGCTGGGGCTTCAGGACCCGGTGCAGCGCCGTCTGGCGCTGATCAAGCGTGGCCATTTAGGCAACGCTGCCGGACAGGAAGCTCCAGGTAACCTGCAACTGTTGCTGGAGCGGGTCGGCCAGCGTTTTGCCTCGACCGAATCGGCTCAGGCGTCCGTCACCCAGACCCTGTTGACGCACGCGGGGTACCGTTCTTCTTCAGCATTGCAGATGTATTGGGCGGTGCGCTTGCTGTTACCACTGATGTTGGTCGGCATTGCGTTGTTGCTATTGCCGATGATTCCGAAGATTTCGCTGAGCGTGGGGCTGCTATTGGTGGTCATGATGGCCGGTATCGGGTGGCTGCTGCCGGCACTGTATGTCGGCAAGCGCAAGCAGGCGCGTCAAGGTCGGCTGCGTGCTGCGTTTCCGGATGCGCTGGATCTGATGGTGGTGTGCGTGGAGTCGGGCCTGGCCCTGCCGACGACCATTGAACGGGTGGCTGAAGAGATGTCGGTCAGTCAGGTTGAGTTGGCTGAAGAGCTGGCTCTGGTGAATGCGCAAATCCGCGCGGGCATTTCCAGTACCGAGGCGCTCAAGCAACTGGCTGTGCGTACTGGTCTGGATGACGTGCAAGGATTGGTCAGCCTGTTGGCGCAAAGTATCCGCTTCGGCACCAGCGTGGCCGACACCTTGCGCATCTATGCCGATGAATTCCGTGACCGGCGTACTCAAGCCGCCGAAGAGATGGGGGCGAAAGTCGGTACCAAGCTGGTATTTCCGCTGATTTTCTGCCTGTGGCCGAGCTTCTTTCTGGTCGCCATCGGCCCTGCCCTGATCGGGGTATTGAGAGCATTCGGGTAAGGTAAACGGGCGGAGGCTGTCGAGCACGATGGCCTTGCCACCCGAGTCTGATCTGCACTTTCCTCTCATAGATCTGCACATATCCTGGAGCGAGGCTTGCCCGCGAAGAGGCCGTCATATCCGCCATCTATGGTGGCAGACAGATCGCTTTCGCGGGCAAGCCTCGCTCCTTGTATGTTGGCCGAACACCCGGCGAGAGCAGCTAAGCTCCTCGGTGTTGTCTCAAAGATGTGTTTCTGGGGGAGGCCGACCGCGTCAGCCGGACTCACGACTGCTACGCAGCCGAACGCAGCCTCGCAGGCTCGACAGCTGCTACGGATCGCATACGGCTTAAGTGAACAGCATTGCGCTCCTACGGGGGGATTCGGTCAGAACTGAAAAGTGTGTAGATGCCAATGCTTTCCTGCAGACGTCATCAAGCCCGGCTTTACAGCCGGGCCACTCTTAACGACGCCAGAGGCGAATCACCCATTAACGTACCTCAGTTGCCGGGGGTCATTTTCCCCGCCGCATTCTGTTCAAAGAGTTCCGGAATCGGGTGGGTGAAGCTGTTCAGCCAACGCTGGAAGGCCAGGTCACGCTCGGTGACCGATGCAGTTTGCCGAAAAGGGGAGGCAACCACGCCACGAATCTGTAGCTGCATCCACTGTTCGGTGCCTTTTTGCGGCGCCGAGGAGGGACCCGGCTCAATAGCCCAGGCACTAGTGGACAGGCAAGCCATGCACACAATCAACAGCCTTTTGGTATTCATCTCGACTCCTCGTACGTTCTACTTGATCGCAGCACTGGGTGAGGCATCGGCTACCTCAGCCTTACGATTCCCCTCGGAAGCCACCGCTTTTTTAGCAGAGGCCTTGAGTTTTTCCGCGCGGTTTTGAGCCTCTGCGACTTGCTGGGGACTCAAGCTGGCGCGGTTTGCGAGTTCGGCAGCCGCCTTCCAGTTGTCCTGATAAATCAGCAGCGTCACCATGTTGAGTGCCGCCAGAGAATCCGCCTGCTTGAGCTCCATGGCCGTCATGAACTCGAAGCGTGCTTCAGGGATCCGTCGCTGATTGAGGTAGACGACCCCCAGGTCATTGCGCATCTTGTCGTCGGTGGGGGACATCTTCACCGCTCGCTCAAGGTGAGTGGCAGCGGTGGCGTTATCATTTTTAGCCGCGGCCAACTGGCCCAGGCCATGTTCCCCTTCAGGGGCCAGACAGGTGCCGAGCAAGCTTTGATACAACGGCTCCGCATCTTTACGCCCCATCAAGCGCAGCACCCGAGCCTTTCGCAGGCGAACCTGGACCAGGTCATCGGGCAAACCTTCAAGATTCGCCAGGCTGGCATACAAACGGCCCTCATTGACCATGTTGTCAGCCAGATTCAGGGCCAGCTCTTGCTCCGAACTGGGTTTGGCACAGACAGCCGGTCGCGAAGACAGGCCATTGGTGGCACAACCTGCGAGCATCAATGTCGCCGTTATTGCAATGACTGCTTTCATCGAGTGTCCTCTGGCTACAACACGTTGAACGCCTGGCCAATGGCAATACAGCTGGCCCACCAAGCGCTCAAGATCACCGTTAAGAGTGAGGGCGAAAGCCCGGTTCAGCGTCTGGCTCCGGTTCATTGTGAGAGCCCGCTCTTACTGTCGAAATCACCATTTTCGAGGAAGAACATGCGGTAGAAGTTCGGGTCGTAATTGCGCAGCTGCTCGCCAGGCAATGACGGCAGTTGTGCATTGGCCGCCAGGGGCTGGACCAGATGCGGGGTGACGATCATCAGCAGTTCGCGCTCTTCACGGTTGATGGTGTTGTCGCGGAAGAACGCGCCCAGAATCGGGATATCGCCCAGCCCCGGGAATTTGTTCACCTGGGAATTGTTGCGGGTACTGATCAGGCCGCTGATGACGAAGCTTTCGCCGTCGGCCAGGGAGATGCTGGTGTCGGTACGGCGTATGGTCAGCGCCGGAACTATCGTGCCGGCGATGCTTACGGCGTTGGTGAAGTCCAGTTCACTGACTTCCGGCGCCACTTTAAGGGCAATACGGTTTTTCTCGATGATGGTTGGCGTCAGGGTCAGGCGGATACCGAACTCCTTGTACTCGATGGAGATGTTATCGCTGCCCGAACTGGGCACCGGAATCGGTACTTCACCGCCGGCCAGGAAGCTCGCACTCTGCCCGCTGAGCGCCACCAGGCTTGGTCGCGCCAGGGTATAGGCGAAACCGCTGCCTTCCAGCGCGTTGATCGCCACCAGGGTATTGCCGGTCGCAAAAGAGAGGTTGAAATTATCGTTGTTCACCGGCAATGACGGCGTAACGATGCCGCCGATGGTAGGCAAGGTTCTCGGCGAGCCGAACAGGAAGTTGCCACGGGTGCCGAAAATAGACGCTGAGGCTTCCTTGAGTTTGGTCCGGCTGACTTCAACGAAGCGAATATCGGTTTGCACCTGGCTTGGCAGCATCGGGTCTTCGGTAGGTCCCGTCGACACGCTGGTCAGCGCCGCGGTGGCCCGGCCCTTGACGAACACCATGCTTTGGCGTGGTGTTTTCGAACAGGAGGTCCAGACCATCAGGCTGGTGGCTCCCGGTGTCAGACCGGTGAGTATGAAGGCGCTGGGATTGTTGCCGCTGGGTTGCACATCGGCAATTTTCGGGTCACCCACGGCCAATTGCGTCACCGGAACCGGTGTGTGCAGTTCACTCTGAAGCCCCTGACCGACCTCGAACGTTGTCGGCATACTGTCCATCTGCGAACAATTGGCCGCCGCGGCCTGAGCCGCGTCCACGCTGAGGCCCATCCAGAACAGGCCATGGATAATTCGCTTGAAAGCGGGCACGGTACGATAGCTCATTAAGTGCATCCTCGCTGAATAGGCCATCTACAAGGCAAACCAAGTTGCCTCGGATCACTACAGGGGGCCTGAGTCGACCCTCAACCTCGCCAGAGCACTCACCACTAATGACCAATGCCCCCGGCAATATTCCTTGGTGCTACACGCAAGCAGGTGCAATACGCTGATCCGAATGAACAGCGAGCGACCTTCTAAAACGGCTTTTAGTGATCCAGATACCTGGGCTGCCGACCCGAGCGGCAGGCTCAGGCTCGACAACCATCGCGGTTATAGGCGGCACTTCCCGCCAACCTGACTCCCCTAAAAAGCAACCGGCAATCACAGCTCTGCGCCGGTAAACGCCTGTCAGGATCATAGTGAGGTAACTCCTTTTGCCAATTCGCTATCTGATCTCTGAACCTAACGTCAAAATTCAAACCGTTATGACTTCTTCTTGTTTGAAGGTAGTTCAAACAAAGCAAAGCGCCACGATTTAAAACAAAACTTTCAGGGCAGAGTGTGGAGATAGCCATGTTGCTGGCGTTGGAGCGGCAAAAAAATGCGGTTCGGCGAGGCAACTAAGGCGGCAGGGCTTACATGGACAGAATCAGGCGTCCGGCGAACAGAATAAGGATCACCCCCATGGTTCGTTCGAACCAGTGCCCCATACGCATGAACAGCAGTCGCACCCGGGCGCAGGAAAAGAACAGGGCCACGATCACGAACCACAGGGCGTTCACGAAACACATCCACAACCCGTACAGCGCCTGAATCTGCAGTGGTGTCGTGGCACTGATGAGGGTGGTGAAGATCGCCAGAAAGAACAGCGTAGCCTTGGGGTTGGTGGCGTTGGTCAGAAACCCCGTGCTGAAGGCCTTGAACAGGGTCTGCTGCTCAGTTGACGCTGCTGCGCCGTTGTCGCCTTCAATCGCCACTTTGGGTTTGCTGCGCAACAGGCTCACACCGAGGTACAAAATGTAGGCCCCCCCGATCACCTTGGCCACCGTCAATAGCCAAGGCGTGGTGTGCATCAATGCGCCGACGCCGAGCAAGGTGTACAGCACATGCACGGAAATGCCCGCGCCGATGCCCAGCGCCGTGCAGATGCCCACTAAACGCCCGAAACGCACGCTTTGGCGGATGGTCACGGCGAAATCCGGACCGGGAGCTACCACGGCCAGAAAATGGATGGTTGCCAGCGCCAGAAACTCGCCCAGGTAATTCGAAAACATCTCAACTCCAGAAAGTCAGGGGGGAAGCATTGCCGCGGTAGCCGACAAAGAAAGAAAGGCTCAATCGCGGATCGTCCACACCTGGTGTCACCGAGTGCATGCGGCGTGAATTGAACATGATGAAATCACCGGGCTCAGGGCGAATCTCCAGGGTCGGAGGGCCGAGCAAGGCCGGATCGATGCCGTAACTGTCGCCACGCATCTCGTCGAACTGGTCCGGGGAAATGTCGTGGTCCCACATCTGCAAGGCGCCGCCCTCGGTCGGCATGTTCAGGTAAACATTGCAGGCGAACTGCGCTTCCAGGCTTCTGGCCTGGAAGCTGTCCGGGGCGTCCTTGGCGAAAATGTCGTGATGGGCGAGGAAGCACACGCCGGGTTTGACCACGCGCGATAGCCCCACATACATCTTGCGGCCATAGAGGTTTTCCAGGTGCGCCCCCGCCGGCCAGGACTCATCGAGCATGCAGCGCAGGGTGTCGACAGGCGAGGAGTAGGGCGCACAACGGCTGCGCAACTCGGCGATGTTGCTGGTGGCGCGCTCGAAATAGTCTTCGATCAGCAGTGGCTGGTTTTCCGCTTCGTAAAACGCCATGCCGATGCGACCGATGCTCGGTGCGTTGATGTAGCCTTCAAAGCCGGGGGCGAGGATCTTGTCGCCGATCTGGATCGCCAGTGGCCGAGGCAACAAGCCTCTGACGCGGATGGCGAGGACTTCTTCGTTGGCCAGTTTTTGTATGCACGTCTCATCGAGACGCTCGACGTCAAGCATCATGTCTTAGGTCCATCTATCAGATAGTCAACAGAGCCCGTGAACACAGGCCCCCCGGCGTCAGGCGATGACGAGGTCGACATCGCCCAAAGGCTCAATCCACGTGGTAGTGGACTGACAACGTTCCCTTTTTCTGCGAAAGGGAAGCGATTGTGACCATGCCTAAATCCTTCAGGCTGCGTACATGGGTGCCGCCGCAGCCGTAGGCGGGCAGCTCACCGAAACCGATTTCACGGGCGCCTTCGCGCAACGACGTCAAGCGCGGCAGATCATGGGCGATCCATTGCTTGATGCCGTGCTGAATCGTCTGGGCATCAACCTCCTGCGCGCCATCGCCCGGTTTGAATTGCACACGTCCTTCATCCGGCCAGTGATGAGCCTTGATCGGCATCCAGCCCAAGGCCTGGACGAAGTGACCAATCAGATGCCCCGCCGAATGCATGCGCGTATTGAACTGGCGGCGTTGCTCGTCGACCCGAATCTGGATCATGCCGAGTTTTACCGGGTGGTCGACGAAATGGATGATCCGCTCCGTTTCGTGCACCACGCGCAGCACCTGGCTTTCGCCGATCCAGCCGGTATCACAGGGTTGCCCGCCGCCCTGGGGGTGAAACAGAGTGGCGCGCAGCACCACGGCGAACTCGTTCTCATAGGGCGTGCAATCCAGGACTTCCACATTGGCCCTGAGGTCATCACTATGGAAAAAGAGGCGAAGCGTCATATTCCATGCCCTTATTAAAGTTTCTATTTTTATTATATGAACCGTGGAATTGCGTGATAATCCGTTCAACCATCAAAGGACTGTTGCGCTGTGAGCATAAATCTTCCCCTGCCGTTGCTCGGTGAAATGGCTATTTTCGTCAAGGTTGTCGAAACCGGCAGTTTCTCCGAAGCGGCGCGTCAGTTGGGGGCTTCACCCTCGGCGGTGAGTCGCAGCATTTCGCGGCTGGAGAAGGCGCTTGCCACGCGCTTGCTGCAACGAACCACGCGTAAGCTACGCCTCAGCGACGGTGGCGAAGAGGTGTTCAAGCGCTGCCAGGAGATGGTCAGCGCGGCGAAGTCGGTGATGGAAATCAGCGGTCAGTTCACCCAGGAAGCGGAAGGGCTGGTGCGCGTCAGCGTGCCCAAGGCCGTCGGGCGATTTGTGATTCATCCGCATATGCCGGAGTTTCTGCGGCGTTATCCCAAAGTGGATGTGGAGTTGTTGCTCGAGGACCGCCAAGTGGATTTGATCGATGACAACGTCGACCTGGCCATCCGTATTACCGATCGGCCCCCTGCGGGGCTGGTGGGGCGGCAATTGCTGACCATCGACCATTTGCTCTGCGCCACGCCGCAGTACCTGGCCGAGCACGGCACACCGACTCATCCCCACGACTTGCTCAATCACAGCTGCATCTATCTGGGCGAAACCCCGAGCGATGCGCGCTGGAAGTTCAAGAAAGGCAGTAAAGCCGTGACCGTCGGTGTGCGCGGACGTTACGCCGCCAATCACACGGGCGTGCGATTGGGCGCGGTATTGCAACACATCGGGATCGGTAGCCTGCCGTACTTCACCGCCCGTTATGCGCTGGAACAGGGGCTGATTGTGCAGGTATTGCCGGACTGGACCTTTCTGGCGTCCTACCACGGAGGCGCCTGGCTGCTGCATTCGCCCACCCGCTATCTGCCGCCCAAGTTACGGGTATTCATCGACTATCTGGTGGAATGCCTGGAGAAGGAGCCGACCTTGAGCAATCCGGGCAAGCCAAGCGCGATGGGCAAGGGCGTGGCAGCGTATGAGTTGCCGGAGAGTGATGGGTTGTTTTGATCTTTACCCGGCCAACAAAAAAGGCCCGCATGATTAACCATGCGGGCCTTTTGCGTTACTGATTGGAGATCAGTGCTTGCTGTCCTGATTCGACATCGCCAGCAGCTGTTTTTCCTGATTCCAGTCGAACGGTTCATCGTTCTGTTCGGCTTCGAAGCGACGTTCTTCCAGCGCCTGGTACAGGTCGATTTCATCATCGGGCATGTAATGCAGGCAGTCACCGGCGAAGTACCACAGCAGATCGCGCGGCACCAGGTGGGCGATTTGCGGGTAGCGGGTGATGATCTGGCACAGGATGTCCTGGCCCAGGTATTGGCTTTCGATCGGGTCGACCGGCAGCAACGCACGCAGTTCGTCGAAGCGCTCCAGGAACAAGGCATGGCTTTCTTCGGGAACCTGTTCGGCCTCACCTACGGCGACCAGGATACTGCGCAGGTGGTCGAGCAAGACGAGATGATCGGCAACGACATTGGACACGAGATAAGTCCTCAAGAGCAAAACGGGCGCAGGAGTATAAAGCTCCCGCGCCCTTTTTTCACAGGGTAAAGCGCCCCATGATGGTAAGGCGACACACGGTCCTCTGGATCAGCGGACCTTGCCCTTGCCCAGCACCAGCACCTGTTTGTCGAAATCATCGACGTCGATCACCTTGCGCCGCGCCACCTCCACTTCACGCAAGGTCTCGGCCTCAACCGGTTGCAAGACGCCAGCCTCCAGTGCGGCATCGATGACCGACTCCCCGACAGTGGGTTTGACCTGGCGACTTCTCAGCGCCGTGTTGAGTTTTTTCTGTAGCGGTTTGGCGGCGTTCAGCAAGTCGCAGGCGTGCTGCAGGGCGCCGACCGGATCCTCTGTCGATTGCGGGCGATAGCAGCCCGCCAATAACTCCTCAAGGGTCGGATCGCCCTTGGCGCGGCCGAGGACTGCGGCGACTTTGGCCGCCAGCCTGTCCGACGGGCCTTTGTGCCGGCGACCGAACGGGAACACCATCACTCGCAGCAGGCAGCCGAGTACCTTGTTCGGGAAATTGGTCAGCAGTTCGTCCAGCGCACGTTCGGACTGGCCGAGGCTCTCTTCCATGGCCCAGGCGAACAGCGGGTGCATATGCTCCGGCGAATCGAGATCGTGATAACGCTTGAGCGCCGCGGAGGCCAGATACAGGTAGCTGAGCACATCGCCCAGACGTGCGGACAAGCGTTCGCGGCGTTTCAGATCGCCGCCCAGCAGCATCATGCACTGGTCTGCAAGCATGGCAAAAGCCGCGGCCTGACGGTTGAGGGCGCGCACGTAGCGTTGGCTGAGCTTGTCCCCAGGCATGTGTTCGAAATGCCCGAAGCCAAGGTTCAGCACCAGGGTGCTGGCGGCGTTGCTCACGGCAAAACCAATGTGATTGAGCAGCAGGGCGTCGAATTCGATCAACGCCTGTTGTTTGTCTTCGCGGTGGACAAGGGCCATTTCCTTGAGCACGTACGGATGGCAGCGAATAGCGCCCTGGCCGAAGATCATCAGGTTGCGTGTCAGGATGTTCGCACCTTCGACCGTGACGGAAATGGGCGCACCTTGCCAGCTACGCGCCAGATAGTTGTTCGGGCCCATGATGATGGCCTTGCCGCCGTGAACATCCATGGCGTGACTGATGCACTCGCGACCGCGTTCGGAGAGGTGGTATTTGATGATGGCGGAGGGCACCGACGGCTTTTCGCCGAGGTCGACGGCGTTGGCGGTGAGCATCCGCGCGCTGTCCATCAGCCAGGTACTGCCGCCGATCCGCGCCAGTGCTTCCTGAATCCCTTCGAAGGCTGACAGCGGTGCGTTGAATTGCTCGCGAACCTGCGCATATTGGCCTGTCACCAGGCTGCTGAACTTGCCCGCGGCAGTACCGATGGCAGGCAGCGAAATGGAACGCCCGACCGACAGGCAGTTCATCAGCATCATCCAGCCTTCGCCGAGCATTTCCTGACCGCCGATGATGAACTCCAGCGGTATGAACACATCCTTGCCGGCGTTCGGGCCGTTCATGAAGGCGGCGCCCAGCGGCAAGTGACGGCGGCCGATTTCTACACCGGGGGTCTGGGTTGGAATCAATGCGAGACTGATCCCCAGGTCGACTTTGTCACCCAATAGATGATCCGGGTCATAGGCCTTGAAGGCCAGGCCGATCAAGGTCGCCACCGGACCGAGGGTGATGTAGCGTTTTTCCCAGTTCAGGCGCAGGCCGAGGGTTTCCTGGCCTTCCCATTCACCTTTGCAGATCACTCCGGTGTCGGTCATGCCCCCGACGTTGGAACCGGCCATCGGGCCTGTCAGGGCAAAGCAGGGGATATCGTCGCCGCGGGCCAGCCGTGGCAGGTAATGATTGCGTTGTTCGTCGGTGCCGTAATGCAGCAGCAGTTCCGCCGGGCCGAGGGAGTTGGGCACCATGACGGTGGAAGCGAGGTCGCCGCTGCGGGTTCCCAGTTTCATCGCGATCTGGGAGTGGGCATACGCCGAGAAGCCTTTGCCGCCGTACTCCTTGGGAATGATCAGGGCAAAAAAGCCATGCTGCTTGATGTGATCCCAGGCCTTGGGTGGCAGGTCCATCAACTGGCTGATCTGCCAATCGGTGACCATCGCGCAGAGTTCTTCGGTCGGGCCATCGATAAACGCCTGTTCCTCTTCACTCAGTTGCGCTTTTGGATAGGCCAGCAGCTTGTTCCAGTCCGGACGACCGCTGAACAGCTCGCCATCCCACCAGACCGTGCCGGCTTCAATGGCTTCACGCTCGGTTTGCGACATGGGCGGCAGGTTTTTTTGAAACCAGTTGAATATGGGCGCCGTGAACAGTTTTCGGCGCAGGTCCGGCAGCAACAGGGGGGCGGCCACGGCCGCGAGTAACACCCAGAAAATCAGCAGCAGCCAGACGGGGGCATGGCTCGCATGTCTGAAGATGCCCATCGCCAGCAGATAGACAGCGATGATGCCCAAAGCGGGCAGAGGTGCGGTGCGGCGATGTGCCAGCCAGGCAATCCCGACCACCAGAACCAGTATCCACAACAGCAGCATAATTAATTCTCCTGAAGCCAGGGGCAAAACCACTCTCAGAGCTTAGACGGCATCCATAAAAGTGGGTGGTCGGAGCGATCGGGTTGAGCTTGTAGGACGAAACGGCCGGACTTCGTCAGTTATTTCGATGGAGGGCTCGTCAACAGGGCGGGCAAGCGCTGATATTTGGCCGAAACGTCGTTATCTCTGTGCTGAAGGTGTCGCTAGACTCGTGGCTTCCCCCAGGAGATTGCTCCCATGCACGCGTATCTGAGCCCCGGCCGCTTCATCGACAGTGACCATCCCTCGGTGGTGGAGTTCGCCGAAAAACATCGTGGCGCCGGGCGCGATCCGTTGGAGCAGGCGATCAATCTCTATTACGCCGTGCGCGAGGCCGTGCGCTACAACCCCTACACCTTCAGCCGTGATCCGCAGACCTTGCGCGGCAGCTATGCGCTGGCGGCCGGGGAGAGTTATTGCGTGCCCAAAGCCACGCTGCTGGCAGGTTGCGCTCGGCATTGCGGGATCCCGGCGCGTATCGGTCTGGCGGATGTGCGCAATCACCTGTCGACGCCACGCCTGCTCGAACTGCTCAAGAGTGATGTGTTCGCCATGCACGGCTACACCGAGCTTTATTTGAACGAGCGTTGGGTTAAAGCCACGCCGGCTTTCAATCAACAACTGTGCGAATTGTTCAATGTCGCGCCGCTGGAATTCGACGGGATCAATGACAGCGTGTTCCATCCCTTCAACCGTGACGGCGAGCAGCTGATGGAGTACCTGGTCGATCACGGCCAGTTCACCGATGTGCCTGAAGCGTTTTTTTTCGAGCACCTGGAAAAGTGCTATCCGCATCTGTTCGGTGAGCAAGTGCCGGTGCTGCTGGGTGATATGCAGAGCGATTTGAGTCGCGTCTGATCCGGCGTATGCTGCCTGCGCATTCATTCAACAAGGAGCGGTCATGCTGAAGATCTGGGGTCGGGAAAATTCGTCGAATGTCAGAAAACCATTGTGGGCCGCCGAAGAGCTGGGCCTGGCCTATGAAGCCATCGATGCCGGCGGTGCCTTTGGCGTGGTCGATACGCCTGAGTACCGGGCGATGAATCCCAACGGTCGCGTGCCGGTGATCGAAGACGACGGCTTCGTGCTGTGGGAATCCAACGCCATCGTGCGTTACCTGATGGCTCGCCATGCCAGCGGCACTGCCTGGTATCCGACGGACCTGCAAGCCCGTGCCTCGGCCGAAAAGTGGATGGACTGGACCACCTCAAGTTTTGCCGCGCCGTTTCGCACGGTGTTCTGGGGCGTGTTGCGCACCCCGCAAGAGCAGCAGGACTGGCCGGCCATCAAGGCTGCGATCAAGGAGTGCGACGATCTGCTGTCGATGGCCGATCAAGCGCTGGCGGTTAAACCATACCTGTCGGGCGATGAGATCGGCATGGGCGACATTCCCTTGGGCAGCTTCATTTATGCCTGGTTCGAGATGCCGATCGAGCGCGTGCCGCAGCCTCATCTCGAAGCCTGGTACGCGCGGTTGAAACAGCGTCCGGCGTATCGCAAAGCCGTCATGACCGCGTTGACTTAATACTCACTATCGACACGCTTAACTGTACTTGTGTGACGGCGACAAGCACCATTGCGCTCATGCGCCGCGGTTGCATTGATCGCCGCCCGCCCTTATTTATTCCTTTCTTCCCTTCTTGGTGCGTAAATCCGATATGAGTTCCGCTCTGTCCATCCGGCAGCTAACCAAAACCTACGGCAACGGTTTCCAGGCCTTGAGTGGTATCGATCTGGACGTCGCCGAAGGTGACTTTTTCGCCTTGCTCGGCCCGAACGGCGCCGGCAAATCCACAACCATCGGCATTCTCTCGACCCTGGTGAACAAGACCAGCGGCACGGTGAATGTGTTCGGTCACGACCTGGACAAGGAACCAGCGGCGCTCAAGCGCTGCATTGGTGTGGTGCCCCAGGAGTTCAACTTCAACCAGTTCGAAAAGACCTTCGACATCGTCGTGACCCAGGCTGGTTACTACGGCATCCCGCCGAAAATCGCCAAGGAACGCGCCGAGCAGTACCTGACCCAACTGGGTTTGTGGGACAAGCGTGATGTGCCGTCGCGCTCCCTGTCCGGCGGCATGAAGCGCCGACTGATGATCGCCCGGGCGCTGGTCCACGAACCACGCCTGTTGATCCTCGACGAACCGACGGCGGGGGTGGACATCGAATTGCGTCGCTCGATGTGGACCTTCCTCACTGAACTGAACAAGAAAGGCATCACCATCATCCTCACCACCCACTACTTGGAGGAGGCTGAGCAGTTGTGCCGCAACATCGGCATCATCGACCACGGCACCATTGTCGAGAACACCAGCATGAAGCAGTTGCTCAGCCAACTGCATGTCGAGACGTTCCTGCTGGACCTGAAGAACACCTTGCAAGTGGCGCCGCAGTTGCTTGGTTACCCGGCCAAACTGATCGACAGTCATACCCTGGAAGTCCAGGTCGACAAGGCCATGGGCATTACCGCGCTGTTCACCCAGTTGGCGCAGCAGAACATCGAAGTGTTGAGCCTGCGTAACAAAACCAATCGCCTTGAGGAGTTGTTCGTGTCCCTGGTGGAGAAAAATCTGTCGAAGGTGGCGGTATGAGTTCCGAGCTGCAACCCAACCTCGTCGCCCTCAATACCATCGTTTACCGTGAGGTCAAGCGCTTCACCCGGATCTGGCCGCAGACTTTGCTGCCGCCAGCCATCACCATGGTTCTGTACTTTGTGATCTTCGGCAATCTGATCGGTCGGCAGATCGGCGGCATGGGTGGCTTCACGTACATGGAGTACATCGTGCCGGGGCTGATCATGATGTCGGTGATCACCAACTCCTATGGCAACGTGGTGTCGAGTTTCTTTGGCAGCAAGTTCCAGCGCTCCATCGAAGAACTGATGGTGTCGCCGGTGTCGCCCCATACGATTCTGATCGGCTACACCCTGGGCGGCGTGCTGCGCGGGTTGATGGTCGGGCTCATCGTGACGCTGCTGTCGCTGTTCTTCACCACGCTACAGGTGCATCACCTGGGCGTGACCGTTCTGGTGGTGCTGCTGACGGCGACGATCTTCTCGTTGCTGGGTTTCATCAACGCGGTATTTGCACGCAATTTCGATGACATCTCGATCATCCCGACCTTCGTGCTGACACCGCTGACGTACCTGGGCGGGGTGTTCTACTCGATCAGCTTGTTGCCACCGTTCTGGCAGACCGTTTCGCTGGCCAACCCGGTGCTGCACATGGTCAACGCCTTCCGTTACGGCATCCTCGGCGTGTCGGACATCAAGATCAGCGTGGCGATTGCTTTCATGCTGGTAGCGACTGTTGTGTTGTACATCGGTTGTGCGCGGTTGCTGGTTAGTGGGCGTGGGATGCGTACCTGACGCCTCCACTGCGGGAGCTGGTTGCTCGCGAAGGCTGTGTGTCAGGTAATGTGTTTATTGATGGTGCGCATATCCGTTTCTTCGGTAATGGCGACTGGCGGTTTCGCTTTTACAGCGAGTCACTTTGGAAAAGCCCCAAAGTAACCAAAGGGCTCTTGCCCCTTTCGTTCGGTGCCTCGCCTAGGCTCGGCATGCCCTCGCTCCGGTCCTGCTCCGTGGGCCCGCCGCCATCGGCCATCCATGGCCGGGGGCGGCTAACCCGGCATCCATGCCGGGTTGCCCACTGCGCAGAACCTCCACTCGGCCTCTCGATGGGGCGGTGCGTCAAAATCAAAAGCAAGGCGGCCCACCGGCCGACCTGATCTCACGTGCACACATTTCCCTGTAGGAGCTGTCGAGCGAAGCGAGGCAGCGATCTTTTGATCTTGCTGTGGCTTCTGCTTTGGCTTTGGCTTTGGATCTGGATCTACCGCCCCTTTCCCAGAGGCCGAACGCAGGTATTGCGCAGGGGGCACCGCGGCAAGGATGCCGCGGTAGCCGCCCCCGGCCATGGATGGCCGATGGCGGCGGGCCCCCGGAGTAATGCCGGAGTGAGGGCATGCCGAGCCTAAGCGAGGCACCGAATGGCGGGGCAAGAGCGCTTTGGTTACTTTCGCGCTTTTCGAAAGTGACCCGCTGTAAGAGCGGAACCCTAAGTGGCCGTTACAGAAAAAACGGATATGTACGCCACCAAAAAGCCATAAAAAAACGGCCTCCCAAGTGGAGGCCGTTTTTCATTCCTGCATCCGGCTGCGCTTACGCCGTGCCCACTGCCGACTCACCCACCAGCGCCAATACATCATCACCAGACAATAAGCCAATGCCCCAAGCACCAGCCCCGTTACCACCGAGCCGAGTAAAAACGGCTGCCACAAAGTAGAGAGTTCGCCGCTGATCCATGCCCAGGTCAACTCGTCCGGCAAGCTCCTGGCGGGGACGTCCATCAGCCAGGCGCCAGTCTGGTAAGTGCAGAAGAACACCGCCGGCATGGTGATCGGATTGGTCAGCCAGACCAGGCTGACGGCAATCGGCATGTTGCCGCGCACCACGATGGAGAGGATGGCGGCCAGCAGCATTTGCAACGGGATGGGCAGGAATGCCGCGAACAGACCGACGGCCATGGCCCGCGCGACGGAATGGCGATTGAGGTGCCAGAGGTTCGGGTCATGCAGCAGGGTGCCAAGAAAGCGTAAGGATTTGTGTTCCCTGATACTGGTCGGGTCTGGCATGTAACGTTTGAATAAGCGCCGGGGCATAAGGCTTCTCGGTCGGTTAAGGCGGCAAGTATGTCTGGATTCTACGAACCGCCCATTCAGACTTTGTGACAATTGTTAACGACGCCTGTGCGGCGCGACGGCTAAGCCTAGGGAGGGGACTCTCAAGGACGGGCTTATGCGCACAGGGATGATGGCGCTGGCGTTGGGTCTGCTGGCCCTGCGTTTTTTGCCGGCCCTGCCGCCGGCAGGGTTGTGGCTGTTGTTGCCGGTAGTGGGTTTGATGTTGCTGCCGTTTCGAACCTTTCCACTGGCATTTTGGTTGTTCGGTTTCAGTTGGGCGTGTGCGAATGCGCAGTGGGCGCTGGATGATCGCCTGGCGCTGAAGCTCGATGGCGAGACTCGCTGGGTCGAAGGTCGTGTCACCGGTTTGCCGCAGCAGGCCGAGGGTGTAGTGCGTTTCGAACTGACAGACAGTCAGTCGCGTCGCACCCAACTGCCTCGGCACCTGCGTCTGGCCTGGTATGGCGGGCCGCCCGTCAACAGTGGCGAGCAGTGGCGGCTGGCAGTCAAATTGAAGCGTCCTGCCGGGCTGCTCAACCCCCATGGTTTTGATTACGACGCCTGGTTGCTGGCCCAACGTATTGGCGCCACCGGGACCGTCAAGGACGGTCAGCGACTAGGGGAAGCGCGGTGGGCCTGGCGCGACGGCATTCGTCAGCGTTTGCAGGCCGTGGATGCGCAGGGGCGAACGGGGGCGCTGACGGCGTTGGTGCTGGGGGACGGCGCCGGGATGAGCCGTGAGGACTGGCAGGTGCTGCAAGACACCGGCACCGTGCATCTGTTGGTGATTTCCGGGCAACACATTGGTTTGCTGGCGGGGCTGGTGTATCTGCTGATCGCCGGGCTGGCGCGCTATGGCTTATGGCCCAGGCGCTTGCCGTGGCTGCCATGGGCGTGTGGGCTGGCGTTCGCGGCGGCGCTCGGTTATGGGCTGCTGGCCGGTTTCGAGGTGCCGGTGCGTCGGGCCTGCCTGATGATTGGTCTGCTGTTGTTGTGGCGGCTACGGTTTCGTCACCTCGGCGCCTGGTGGCCGCTGTTGCTGGCGCTTGACGGTGTTTTGCTGCTGGACCCGCTGGCAAGCCTGCAACCGGGTTTCTGGTTGTCCTTTGCGGCAGTAGCGGTGCTGATTTTCACCTTTGGCGGGCGATTGGGCCCGTGGCGTTGGTGGCAAACCTGGACCCGCGCCCAATGGCTGATCGCGATCGGTCTGTGCCCGCTGCTGTTGGTGCTGGGGTTGCCGATCAGTCTCAGCGGACCGCTGGCCAATCTGCTGGCGGTGCCCTGGATCAGCCTGCTGGTCTTGCCGCCGGCGTTGCTCGGAACGCTGCTGTTGCCCATTCCCTATGTGGGCGAGGGGTTACTGTGGTTGGCTGGCGGTCTGATCGACCTTTTGTTCAAGGGGCTGGCGTTGGTGGCCGGGCAATTGCCCGCGTGGGTGCCGGTGGCGGTTCCGTTGTGGGTTTGGGCATTCGGCACGCTGGGCGCATTTCTGCTGTTACTGCCAAGGGGCGTGCCGTTGCGCCCGATGGGCTGGCTGTTGTTGCTGTTGCTGGTTGTTCCGCCTCGGCACACGCTGCCTGAAGGTGTCGCCGAAATCTGGCAACTGGATGTCGGCCAGGGGTTGGCCATTCTGGTGCGCACCCGCCATCACACACTGCTGTATGACGCCGGGCCACGGTTCGGCGATATCGACCTGGGTGAGCGGGTGGTGTTGCCAACATTGCGCAAACTGGGGGTGAATGAACTTGATCTGATGCTGATCAGCCACGCCGACGCCGACCATGCTGGTGGCGCGCGAGTCATTGCCGGGGGATTGCCGGTGACGCGGGTGCTGAGCGGCGATCCACTGGCCCTGCCGGACGAGCTACACGCCGAGGGCTGCGAGAGCGGTCAACAGTGGACTTGGGACGACGTGCGGTTCCAGCTCTGGCAGTGGCCGTCGGCCAGTGACAGCAATCAGAAATCCTGTGTGCTACAGATCGAAGCCAACGGTGAACGATTGCTGCTGACCGGCGATATCGATACCGCAGCCGAGCGGGCGCTGCTCGACAGTCCACTGGCGGTGCCGACGGACTGGTTGCAGGCCCCGCACCACGGCAGTCGCAGTTCATCTTCGATGGCGTTGCTCAGCGCTCTGCAACCCAAAGTCGTGCTGATCTCTCGCGGCAACGGCAATTCTTTCGGGCATCCTCATCCCGCGGTCGTGGCGCGCTATCAAAAACGTGGCATGGCGATCTACGACAGCGCGGAGGAGGGCGCCATTCGTCTACAACTGGGGCGCTTCAAACCACCGTGGACGATGCTTCAGGAACGGCGCTTCTGGCGCGATCCGCCAGCATTGCGCCAGTAACCAGCGTCGTCAAACCCCGACCGGATGCGACATCGCGGTCTTCGGTGCGCTCACCCCCTATGTTAGAGTGGCGCACTTTTTCGAGGGGACTGTCACTGTGTGGGAATTGGTCAAATCCGGCGGCTGGATGATGCTGCCGATCATTCTGAGTTCCATCGCGGCCATGGCGATCGTCGCCGAGCGTCTCTGGACCCTGCGCGCCAGCCGCGTGACCCCGGAGCACCTGCTCGGGCAGGTCTGGGTCTGGATCAAGGACAAGCAACTCAATAAAGAAAAGCTCAAGGAACTGCGCGCCAACTCCCCGCTGGGCGAGATCCTGGCCGCCGGTCTGGCGAACTCCAAGCATGGTCGCGAGATCATGAAAGAGTGCATCGAAGAGGCCGCCGCGCGGGTGATTCATGAGCTCGAACGTTACATCAACGCCCTGGGCACCATCGCCGCCATGGCCCCGTTGCTGGGGCTGCTGGGTACGGTGCTGGGCATGATCGATATTTTCAGTGCGTTCATGGGCACGGGCATGGGCACCAACGCCGCGGTGCTGGCCGGGGGTATTTCCAAGGCACTGATCACCACCGCCGCCGGCCTGATGGTCGGTATTCCGGCCGTGTTCTTCCACCGCTTCCTGCAACGTCGGATCGATGAGCTGGTGGTGGGCATGGAGCAAGAGGCGATCAAACTGGTCGAGGTCATACAGGGCGATCGCGACGTGGACCTGGCCGAGGGTAAAGCGTGAAATTCCGTCGTAAACCACGGGAAACGGTAGACATCAACCTCGCGTCGCTGATCGACGTGGTGTTTATCCTGTTGCTGTTTTTCGTCGTGACCACCACGTTCACCCGTGAAACCCAGTTGCGCGTCGACCTGCCGGAAGCGGTCAGCGGCTCCCCGGCCGAAGACCAGCAGCTCAAGCAACTGGACATCGCCATCAGCGCCGACGGGGCGTATTCGGTCAACAACCAGCTGTTGCCGAAGAACGACCTGACCAGCCTGATGGAAGCGCTACAGAAAGAATCCAATGGCGACACCAATCTGCCGTTGTCCATCAGCGCCGATGGCAAAACCCCCCATCAGTCCGTCATCACCGCGATGGACGCTGCCGGCAAGCTCGGTTTCAGCCACTTGCGCATGACCACTGTCGAGGCGGCGCCGGCGTCCTGATGGCCATGTCCGATCGATTGCTCGCTGCGTGGTACGAAGGTCATCCGGCGTTGAAGCTGTTGCAGCCTCTTGAATGGCTGTATCGACGCGTGGTCACTGGCAAGCGCGAGCGCTTTTTGGCGGGCGAGGGCGAGATCTATCGGTCGCCGGTGCCGCTGATCGTGGTCGGCAACATCACGGTGGGCGGCACGGGCAAGACGCCGCTGATTCTGTGGATGATCCAGCACTGCCAGCGCAGCGGCCTGCGGGTCGGTGTGGTCAGCCGTGGTTACGGCGCCAAACCGCCGCAATTGCCGTGGCGGGTCACAGCGGATCAAGGCGCGGACGTGGCGGGCGATGAGCCGCTGTTGATCGTCCAGCGCACCGGCGTGCCGCTGATGATCGACCCGGACCGCAGCCGCGCAGTCAAAGCCTTGCTGGCGAGTGAGCCGCTGGACCTGATCCTTTCCGACGACGGCATGCAGCATTACCGGCTGGCTCGAGACCTGGAACTGGTGCTGATCGACGCCGCTCGCGGCTTGGGCAACCGCCGTTGTCTGCCCGCCGGACCATTGCGCGAACCGGTCGAGCGCCTGCAAAGCGTCGATGCGGTGCTGTACAACGGCGCTGCCAATGATCGCGAAGACGGTTTTGCCTTCCAGTTGCAACCCACCGAACTGGTCAACCTGCACAGCGGCGAACGGCGGCCTCTGGACTACTTTCCCGCTGGTCAGGCCCTGCACGCCGTGGCCGGGATCGGCAATCCCCGGCGTTTCTTCACGACCCTCGAAACGCTACACTGGCGGCCAGTGCCCCATGCATTTGCCGACCACGCCGAGTACAGCGTGCAGGCTTTGAATTTCACACCGTCATTGCCAGTGGTGATGACAGAAAAGGACGCGGTGAAGTGCCGTGCCTTCGCCGCCGCCGATTGGTGGTACCTGGCGGTCGATGCTGCGCCATCGCCGGCCTTCGTGGCCTGGTTCGATACGCAGCTGATGCGCCTGTTGCCGGCTCGTCTTTTGCCTTAACTCCGTTTCTATCCAGGGAATGTACATGGACACCAAATTGCTCGACATCCTCGCTTGCCCGGTCTGCAAAGGCCCGCTCAAGCTCAGCGCCGACAAAACCGAGCTGATCAGCAAGGGCGCCGGCCTCGCGTACCCGATTCGCGACGGCATCCCGGTGATGCTCGAAAGCGAAGCGCGCACCCTGACCACCGATGAGCGTCTGGATAAATGACCACAGCCTTTACCGTTGTCATTCCATCGCGCTATGCCTCCACCCGACTGCCGGGCAAACCGCTGCTGCTGATCGCCGGTAAGCCGATGATCCAGCACGTCTGGGAACAGGCGAGCAAAAGCAGTGCCCAGCGCGTGGTGGTTGCCACTGACGATGCGCGCATCGTCGAGGCCTGCAAAAGCTTTGGCGCCGAAGTGGTGCTGACCCGCGAAGATCACAACTCCGGTACGGATCGCCTGGCTGAAGTGGCGGCGAAACTGGGCCTGGCCCCCGACGCCATCGTGGTCAACGTGCAGGGCGACGAGCCGTTGATCCCGCCAAGCGTGATCGATCAGGTCGCCGCCAACCTGGCCGCTCACACCGAAGCACGCATGGCCACCCTGGCCGAGCCGATCGAAGACGTCGAAACCCTGTTCAACCCCAATGTGGTCAAAGTGGTCAGTGACCTCAATGGCCTGGCGCTGACCTTCAGCCGTGCGACCTTGCCGTGGGCTCGGGACGCGTTTGCCAAGAGCCGCGAGCAATTGCCGGAAGGCGTGCCATATCGCCGTCACATCGGCATTTATGCTTACCGTGCCGGCTTCCTTCAGGACTTCGTCACCTGGGGCCCGTGCTGGTTGGAAAACACCGAATCTCTGGAACAGCTGCGTGCCCTGTGGCACGGCGTGCGGATTCATGTCGCCGACGCGCTGATCGCACCGCCCACCGGCGTCGACACCGTTGAAGATCTCGAGCGCGTTCGTCGCCTGCTGGAGGCCTGATGCGGGTCCTGTTCGTCTGCCTGGGCAACATCTGCCGTTCCCCGACGGCTGAGGGCGTATTGCGGTGCAAGCTGCGTGAGGCGGGGCTGGCCGATCAAGTCGAAGTGGCTTCCGCCGGCACCGGTGACTGGCACGTCGGCAAGGCCCCGGACAAGCGCAGCCAGGCTGCGGCGAAACTGCGCGGCTACGACCTGTCCGCCCAGCGCGCCCAGCAAGTGACCCGCGCCGATTTCGCCACTTACGACCTGATTCTGGCGATGGACAACAGCAACCTGCGCCACCTCAAGGCCATGCAACCGGCCAAGGGCAAGGCCGAGCTGGATTTGTTCCTGCGTCGCTACCAGTCGGAAGTCGATGAAGTGCCGGATCCTTATTACGACGGCGACCAAGGCTTCGAACAGGTACTGGACCTGATCGAGCGCGCCAGCGATCTGCTGGTGATCGAATTGAAGGGACGGTTATGAGTTTGCAGGTTCAACCCCGGGTTTCGCTCAAACCGTACAACAGCTTTGGCGTGGACGTTCAGGCGCGGCTGTTTGCCGAAGCCCATAGCGATGCCGACGTGCGCGAAGCCCTGGCCTACGCGGTGGAACACGAAGTGCCGGTGCTGGTGATCGGTGGCGGCAGCAATTTGCTGCTGACCGCCGATGTGCCGGCGCTGGTGTTGCGCATGGCCACACGGGGGATTCGCCTGCTGAGCGATGACGGCAACCAGGTGGTGATCGAAGCCGAGGCCGGTGAGCCGTGGCATCCGTTTGTGCAGCACACCCTGGCGCAAGGATGGTCAGGGCTGGAAAACCTCAGCCTGATCCCCGGCACCGTCGGTGCGGCACCGATGCAGAACATCGGCGCTTACGGTGTCGAGATAAAGGACGTATTCGCCGGCCTGACAGCCCTCGATCGCCAGACCGGCGAGCTGCGGGACTTCACGCTGGCCGAGTGCAACTTTGCCTACCGCGACAGCCTGTTCAAGCAGGAGCCTGGGCGCTGGTTGATCCTGCGGGTGCGTTTCACCCTCGCGCGCACCGCGCACCTGCATCTGGAATACGGCCCGGTGCGTCAGCGCCTGACCGAACAAGGCATCGATCACCCGACGCCGACCGATGTCAGCCAGGCCATTTGCAGCATCCGCAGCGAAAAACTCCCGGACCCGGCGGTGCTCGGCAATGCCGGCAGCTTCTTCAAGAATCCGTTGGTGCCCGCCGCACTTGTGGCACAACTCAAGGGTGAATACCCGGATCTGGTGGCGTATGCGCAGCCCGATGGGCAAATGAAGCTGGCGGCGGGGTGGCTGATCGAACGGGCCGGCTGGAAAGGCTTTCGCGACGGCGATGCCGGTGTGCATAAATTACAGGCGCTGGTGCTGGTCAACTACGGCAGCGCAACGGGCCTGCAATTGCTGAATCTGGCGCAGCGCATTCAGAAAGACATTGCAGAGCGTTTCAAGGTCGACCTGGAAATGGAACCTAACCAGTATTGAGGCTACGCTTTCAGGCTGAATAAAAAGCCCTGCACATTTTCAAATGTGCAGGGCTTTTTTGTTAATGCTCAGTTAACTTAGCCAGCTAACGATGCAAACATTTGCTCCATCAAAGGCCCGGTGCAGACGTCGCGTCTACATAAGAGAGCCGATTAGCCTGAGTCGATCTGCGTGTAGTGAACCGCGAACCCCAAGCGGCAGATTGCTCGACCCCATAACCTCTATAACTATGCGGGCGTGCCCATGATTACCCTGAAACTCAATGGTCAAGATCATCAACTCGATGTCACCGAGGACATGCCGCTGCTCTGGGCGATCCGCGACGTGGCTGGCTACAACGGCACCAAATTCGGCTGCGGCATGGGCCTGTGTGGCGCCTGCACCATTCATATCGACGGCGCGCCAGCGCGCAGTTGCATCACACCGATCGGCTCGGTGGTCGGCCAGAACGTCAGCACCATCGACAACCTGCACGCCGACCCGGTGGGCAAAGTCGTCCAGCAAGCCTGGCTCGACAGCGCCGTGGCTCAGTGCGGTTATTGCCAGGGCGGACAGATCATGTCGGCCACCGCGCTGCTGAAAACCAACCCGAACCCCAGCGACGAGCAGATTGAAGAGGCGATGGTCGGCAATATTTGCCGTTGCGGCACCTACAACCGGATCAAGACCGCCATCCGCCAGGCATCCACTCACCTGAAGGAGGCCAAGGCATGAGCCAGCTACCGAATGATTTTGCACTAAGCAACCTCAGCCGCCGCGGTTTCCTCAAAGGCGTGGGCGCCACCAGTGCGCTGGTGCTGGCTGCCAGTTGGGGCTGGCAGGATGCATTGGCCGCCGAAAAAGAGCAGAAATTCGGTGCCGACGGCATGCCCAACGGCTGGATCGATGACCCGAAGGTTTACATCAGCATTGCCGCCGACGGCAGCGTGACGGTGATTTGCAATCGTTCGGAAATGGGCCAGGGCGTGCGCACCAGTCTGTCCATGGTGGTGGCCGATGAACTGGACGCCGACTGGGCACAGGTCAAAGTGCAACAGGCGCCGGGCGACGAAGTACGTTTCGGCAACCAGGATACCGACGGTTCGCGCAGCATGCGTCACTGGTACGAGCCGATGCGCCGTTGCGGTGCTGCCGCGCGGACCATGCTTGAGCAAGCCGCTGCCGAGCAATGGAAAGTGCCGGTCGGCGAATGCCATGCGCAACTGCACAAAATTATCCATAAACCGACCGGCCGTGAACTGGGCTACGGCGCGTTGGCCGCGGCTGCCAGTGCGCTGGCGGTGCCGGCACGCGACAGCCTGCGGCTCAAGCAGCCGTCGGAGTTTCGCTACATCGGCAAGGAAGGGACCAAGGCCATCGACGGTGCGGACATCGTTAACGGTCGTGCGGTCTACGGCGCCGATGTGCATTTCGATGGCATGCTTTTCGCCACCATCGCCCGTCCGGCGGTCTACGGCGGCAAGGTCAAATCCTTCGATGCCAGCGCTGCGATGAAAGTCCCTGGGGTGATCAAGGTCCTGCAAGTCGAAAGTCGTCCACTGCCGTCCGAGTTCCAGCCGCTTGGCGGTGTGGCTGTGGTGGCCAGCAACACCTGGGCGGCGATCAAGGGTCGCGAAGCGCTGAAGATCGAGTGGGATGACGGCCCCAACGCCAGTTACGACTCGATCGCCTACCGCAAGGAACTCGAAGCCGCGTCGCTCAAGCCCGGCAAAGTGGTGCGCAACACCGGCAACATCGACCAGGCCGTGAGCGCTGCCGACAGCACCCTTGAAGCTTCTTACTATCTGCCGCACCTGGCGCAATCGCCGATGGAGCCGATGGTCGCCATCGCCCGTTTCAAGGACGGTGTGTGTGAGGCCTGGGCGCCGAGTCAGGCGCCGCAAGTCACCCGCGAGCGGATTGGCGAGCGCCTGGGCATTCCATTCGATAACGTCACGTTCAATGTCACCTTGCTCGGCGGTGGTTTCGGTCGTAAGTCCAAGCCGGACTTCGTGATTGAAGCGGCGATCCTGGCCAAGGAATTCCCGGGCAAAGCGGTGCGGGTGCAGTGGACCCGTGAAGACGACATCCACCACTCGTATTTCCACACCGTGTCTGCCGAGTATCTGAAGGCCAGTCTGAATAAGGACGGCTTGCCGTCTGGCTGGTTGCACCGTACGGTGGCGCCGAGCATCACCGCGCTGTTCGCGCCGGGGATGAACCATGAGGCGGCTTTCGAGCTGGGCATGGGCTTTACCAACATGGCTTATGCGATCCCCAACGTGCGCCTGGAAAACCCTGAAGCGGCGGTGCACACGCGGGTCGGCTGGTATCGCTCGGTGTCGAACATTCCCCACGGCTTCGCGATTCAGTGCTTTGTCGATGAACTGGCACATAAGGCCGGCCAGGACCCGCTCAAATACCAGATCAAGCTGCTTGGCTCGGACCGTCAGATCGATCCGCGTACCTTGAGTGAGGAGTGGAACTACGGCGAATCCCCCGAGCGCTATCCTATCGATACCGCACGGATGCGCACGGTGCTGGAAACCGCCGCCAAAGCCGCCGGTTGGGGGCGTAAGTTGCCCAAGGGCCGAGGCCTGGGCCTGGCGGTGCATTACAGCTTCGTGACGTATGTGGCGGCGGTGATCGAAGTCGAAGTCAAAGACGATGGCACGCTGATCGTGCACAAGGCCGACATCGCCGTGGATTGCGGCCCGCAGATCAACCCCGAGCGGATTCGCTCGCAGTTCGAAGGCGCCTGCGTCATGGGTCTGGGCAACGCGGTGTGGGGAGAGATCAGCTTCAAGGACGGCAAGGTCCAGCAGGATAACTTCCACATGTACGAGGTGGCGCGCATGTCCCTGGCACCGAAAGAAGTCGCCGTGCACCTGGTCACACCACCGGGCAATGTGCCGTTGGGCGGGGTCGGTGAGCCGGGCGTGCCGCCGATTGCGCCAGCGCTGTGCAACGCGATCTTCGCCGCCACGGGCAAACGCATCCGTAACTTGCCGGTTCGCTATCAGCTGCAAGGCTGGCAGAAGGCTGACGCCTGATGGACAGCGTCGATCTGAACGTCCTGCGCAGCGTGCTGGAATGGCGCCGCGCCGGTCAGCGGGTGATGTTGTACAGCGTGGTCCAGACCTGGGGCACTGCGCCCCGGGCACCTGGCGCCATGCTCGCCTTGCGTGGCGATGGCGTAGTGATTGGCTCGGTGTCCGGTGGCTGTGTCGAGGATGACCTGATTGCCCGGCTGCACGATGGCCGTATCCCGGCCGATGGGCCGCCGGTGCAGTTGATTACTTATGGCGTCACTCGTGAGGAGGCCGCGCGGTTTGGTTTGCCCTGCGGCGGCACGTTGCGCCTGACCGAGGAGCGCGTCGGCGATCCGGCGTGGGTCGCCCAATTGCTGGCACGCTGCGAGGCACATGAAATCGTGGCGCGCTCGTTGGATATAGCGACCGGTGAAGTGGTTTTGCAGCCGGCGAACAAGCACGATGTGCTGAGTTTTGACGGCAACACACTGCGCGCCATTTATGGCCCGCGTTGGCGATTGTTGTTGATCGGCGCGGGGCAGCTATCGCGGTATGTCGCCGAGATGGCGCGGCTGCTGGATTTCGAAGTGCTGATCTGCGATCCGCGCACCGAGTTCGTCTACGGCTGGGAAGAACAACACGGTCGATTCGTACCGGGCATGCCCGACGAAGCGGTGCTGACCATCCAGACCGACGAACGCACTGCCATCGTCGCACTCACCCACGATCCGCGCCTGGATGACATGGCGCTGCTCACGGCCCTGGACTCCAGGGCGTTTTATGTCGGGGCGCTGGGTTCTCGGGTCAACAGCCAGAAGCGCCGGAACAACCTGGCTCAGCTAGGCTTGTCCCAACAGGCCATCGAGCGTTTGCACGGCCCGATCGGCTTGCACATCGGCAGCCATACTCCGGCGGAAATCGCCTTGTCGCTGCTGGCCGAGATTGTGGCGATCAAGAACGGCATCGAGCTCAAGCAGAAGAGGCCGTTGCAGGAGGGCATATGAGCGACTCCATTGGCGTTATCGTTTTAGCCGCGGGGCAGGGCAGCCGGTTTCGACAGGTAGCGGGTGACGATAAGGACAAGTTGCTGGTGGACTGCACCGCCCGTGATGGCATCACCGTGCACTCAATGATCGAGCAGGTGCTGGTGAATCTGCCAGCCACACTCGAGAAGCGTGTGCTGGTCACCACCGCGGACCGCCCGCAAGTGATTCGCATGGCGCAGGCTTATGGTTGCGAGATTGTGCGAATCGAGACGACCGGCCTGGGCGACAGCATTGCGGCGGGAGTGGCGGCCTGTTCGCACCTCGGTGGCTGGCTGATCATGCTGGGGGATATGCCGTTTATCCTGCCGTCGAGCATTGAACAGGTCGTCGCGGCCATTGCGGATGACGCCATCAGCGTGCCGGTGCATGAAGGGCAATATGGGCATCCGGTGGGGTTCGGGCGAAGCTTCGGTCCGGGATTGATGGCGTTGACCGGCGATCAGGGCGCCAAGTCACTGTTTGCGCAGGCGAGGGTGGTTGAGGTGGCGGTGGAGGATCCGGGTGTGTTGTGGGATGTGGACACGCCAGAGAGGTTGGTCTTCGCCTGATGCACCGCCATCGCGGTTTTCCTGCAAAGCAACCGACATAAAAAAAGCCCCGCCTGGATCACCAAGCGGGGCTTTTTAGTGGCCGATGGAATCAGGCGAGGGGTTTAGGCTCGTGCTCTTTTTCCAGGGCTTGCTCGTGTTGCTCTACCGCTTCTTGAACGGAGCGCGGTGCTTCGTCGATCGCGGATTCAACCGGCTCGGCAGGCACTTCAGCGGCCGGGGCAGGGGCTGCCTCGACGACTTCAGCAACAACCGGTGCTGGCTCGGCAGCGGCCGGAGCAGCAGCGGCAGCCAGTTCGGCTTCCTTCTGCAGACGCTCGGCTTCACGCTTGCGACGACGTACTTCACGTGGGTCGTTCGGCGCACGGCCACTTGGAGTCAGAGCGCTGACAGGGGCAGCTTCGACCACGGGTGCAGCTTCGGCAACCACCGGTGCTTCAAGCAGCGGAGCAGGCTCGGCAGCCGCAACCACTGGCTCGGAGACCGTGGCTTCAGCCGCTGGGGCTTCAGCAACCGGAGCCTCAGCGACTGGCGCTGGAGCTTCGACAGCAACCGGTGGCTCGGCAACCCAGTTGAACGTGGTTTGTTCTTCACGAACTTCGCGAGCTTCACGTGCCGGTTCAGCCACTGGTGCTTCAACGACAGGTTCTGCAGCAACCACTGGTTCGGCGGCAGCTTCAACTTCCGGCTGTGCTTCACGCAACGGTGCCACTTCAACTTCCGGAGCGGCGATGACTTCCACCGGCGTGGTCGCTTCAACCACTGGCGCTTCAACCGGAGCGGTTTCCAGAGTGGCAGCAGTAGCGCGTTCGGCTTGCTCGTTGGCTTGTGCTTCAGCAGGTGCGCTGATCACGGTGCTGGCAACGGCTGCGGTAACAGCCAGGCCGGCGGCCAGATCGGCAGCGCTTGGCGCTTCGGCGTTTTCAGCGGATTCGGATTCTTCCGAACCTTCGATCACGTTGCCGTTGGCATCGCGCTGACGCTCACGACGGTTGCTGCGACGACGCTGGCCACGGGAGCGGCGGCGTGGACGATCGCCTTCGGCGACTTCCTGACCGTCTTCCTGCAGTTGCTCTTCGTTGGTTGGCAGCTCTTCTTCGGCAGCGGCAGCAGCGGCTTGCTCGGTGCGTGGTTGACGTTCTTCACGCGGTGGGCGTGGAGCGCGCTCTTCGCGTGGCTGACGGGCCGGACGCTCTTCAGCGGTGGCAGCGGCGGCCGGAGCGGCATCCAGAGGCTCGCGCAGTTCACGAACCGGACGCTCTTCACGATCGCCACGTGGCTTGCGATCTTCACGCGGTGCGCGCGGTGCACGTTCTTCACGAGGAGCGCGTGGTGCACGTTCTTCACGGGCTACTACAGGCGTTTCTTCGCGGGCTTCGCGTGGTTGACGCTCTTCGCGTGGCTCACGTGGTGCGCGCTCTTCACGCGGTGCACGTTCCTCACGAGGCTTGCGCTCTTCATCGCGGCGACCGTTACGGTTGCGGCTCTGCTGACGACCGTTGCGACGCTCTTCGTTGCGGGCAGGGCGCTCGGTGGTCGCTGGTTTTTCAACCACAACCGGAGCAACAGGCTCTTCCTTGGTTGCGAACAGGCTGATCAGCGACTTCACCAGGCCCTTGAACAGGCTTGGCTCAGGCGCGGCAGCTGGCGCAGCCACTGGCGCGGCGACGACTTCGGTCGGAACCGGAGCGTTGGCGCGGGCCGGTGCAGTCTTGACCGCGGCTTCCTGGCGAACCAGGGTGCGGGTCGCGGCGGCTGGCTGGACTTCTTCGACTTCCGCAGCGGCAGCAGCGATCTCGTAGCTGGACTGGTTGATGCTGGCTTCCGGGCTGTCATCGCGCAGACGCTGAACTTCGAAGTGCGGCGTTTCGAGGTGATCGTTCGGCAGAATGACGATGCGGGCGCGGGTGCGCAGTTCGATCTTGGTGATCGAGTTGCGTTTTTCGTTGAGCAGGAACGCCGCCACCGGGATCGGCACTTGTGCGCGAACTTCGGCGGTGCGGTCTTTCAGGGCTTCTTCTTCGATCAGGCGCAGGATCGCCAGCGACAGCGATTCAACGTCGCGGATGATGCCGGTGCCGTTGCAACGCGGGCAAACGATGCCGCTGCTTTCGCCCAGCGATGGACGCAGGCGCTGACGGGACATTTCCAGCAGGCCGAAGCGCGAGATGCGACCGACTTGCACGCGGGCGCGGTCGGCTTCCAGGCATTCGCGGACTTTCTCTTCCACGGCGCGCTGGTTCTTGGCAGGGGTCATGTCGATGAAGTCGATGACGATCAGGCCGCCGATGTCGCGCAAGCGCAACTGACGGGCGATTTCTTCGGCGGCTTCAAGGTTGGTCTGCAGAGCGGTTTCTTCGATGTCGCTGCCTTTGGTGGCGCGCGCCGAGTTGATGTCGATGGACACCAGGGCTTCGGTCGGATCGATGACGATGGAGCCGCCGGAAGGCAGTTCGACGACGCGCTGGAAGGCGGTTTCGATCTGGCTTTCGATCTGGAAGCGGTTGAACAGCGGAACGCTGTCTTCGTACAACTTGATCTTGCTGGCGTACTGCGGCATCACCTGGCGAATGAAGGTCAGGGCTTCGTCCTGGGCTTCAACGCTGTCGATCAGCACTTCGCCGATGTCCTGGCGCAGGTAATCGCGGATGGCGCGGATGATCACGTTGCTTTCCTGGTAGATCAGGAACGGCGCGGCGCGGTCCAGCGAGGCTTCTTTGATGGCGGTCCAGAGTTGCAGCAGGTAGTCGAGGTCCCACTGCATTTCTTCGCTGCTGCGGCCAAGGCCGGCAGTGCGAACGATCAGACCCATGTCGGCCGGTGCAACCAGGCCGTTGAGGGCTTCACGCAGTTCGTTGCGCTCTTCACCTTCGATGCGACGGGAGATACCGCCGGCACGTGGGTTGTTCGGCATCAGAACCAGGTAACGACCGGCCAGACTGATGAAAGTGGTCAGGGCGGCGCCCTTGTTGCCACGTTCTTCTTTTTCGACTTGAACGATGACTTCCTGGCCTTCGCTCAGGACGTCCTTGATGTTGACGCGGCCTTCAGGGGTTTTCTTGAAGTATTCGCGGGAGATTTCTTTGAGGGGCAGGAAGCCGTGGCGCTCAGAGCCGAAATCGACAAAGGCAGCCTCAAGGCTTGGTTCGATGCGAGTAATCCGGCCTTTATAGATGTTGGCCTTCTTCTGCTCGCGTGCACCGGATTCGATGTCCAGGTCGTAGAGGCGTTGGCCATCTACCAGTGCAACACGCAACTCTTCAGGTTGAGTCGCGTTAATCAGCATTCTTTTCATGTAGTACCGTCGGTTTCCGGGCTGCCGGAAACGGCGTTCGGCACACACGACTTCTCACGGTCGGTGTCAGGTGCGTCGGGAGTGGTTGGCCATTCCCGTGTCCAGCGATGTCCGACCAATTGGGCCGGTATCGCGACGTACGCGTCCTGCTTGCTGTGGCTACTTAAGCACTCAGTCAGGAGGAGGAATCAACCGGCGGCTGTGGACGAGATGAAGCGTCTTGATAAAGCCTATTGCTACACAGTCCAGCGGTTGTGCATCTCCACCCTACACGTATCCCTGATAATTCGGGTGCTGCCGCGCGCAGAATCCGCAGCGGGTTGGCATTTACCGTGAGCTCCGAAAGGGGAGGTCACGCATCATGGCTAATTTAGGCGTTGTTTCCGAAGCGTTCGCTCGGGGTCGTTTGCAGCTGACTGCACTTTGTGAACTGGCCGTGAATATTTGCTCGGAAGGCGAGTGAAAACTCTGCTTTGCGGCATGATTCAGGCCTTATGTCACCTGCGCTTGTTACAACTGCAAACTCTGCCGTTACGTAGCGAAAGCCCCGTAGGACGGCCTCTCGTCCTCGTGAATTGCGTTGGTCAGGGCCGGTTTTTGACCGTTAGTCCGCTGTCCAGGCCACTTTTGGCGGCGTTCGCGACTATAGCAGCAATGATTAAGTGCTTCAATTCCATAAAAAATTGTTATCATCCGCACCATGACGACTACTGCCCCTTCGACCCCAGGCGTACAACTGCTTGAGGTCTCGCCGGAATATGCCGGCCAACGTATTGATAACTTCCTTCTCGCTCGGCTCAAAGGCGTGCCCAAGACCTTGATTTACCGCATTTTGCGTAAAGGCGAAGTGCGGGTGAACAAAGGTCGGATCAAGCCCGAATACAAGCTGCAGGCGGGCGACATCGTGCGCGTGCCGCCGGTTCGCGTGCCCGAACGCGACGAGCCCGTGCCACTGGCGCAGGGGCTGCTGCAGCGGCTCGAGGCCTCGATTGTCTATGAAGACAAGGCGCTGATCGTGATCAACAAGCCCGCTGGCATCGCGGTTCACGGCGGCAGCGGCTTGAATTACGGCGTCATCGAAGCCTTTCGTCAGTTACGTCCCGATGCAAAAGAGCTTGAGTTGGTTCACCGCCTCGACCGGGACACCTCCGGCCTGCTGATGATCGCCAAAAAGCGCAGCATGTTGCGTCACTTGCACGCCGCATTGCGCGGTGATGGCGTCGACAAGCGCTATATGGCGCTGGTGCGCGGCAACTGGGCGACCTCGATCAAGCAAGTCCGTGCGCCGTTGCAAAAGAGCAATCTGCGCTCCGGCGAACGCATGGTCGAAGTCGACGAAGAGGGCAAGGAGGCGCTGACCGTGTTCAAGGTGCTGCGCCGCTTCGGTGACTTTGCCACCATGGTCGAAGCCAAGCCAATCACCGGTCGCACTCACCAGATTCGCGTCCATACTTTGCATGCCGGGCATTGCATCGCCGGCGACACCAAGTACGGCGATGAAGATTTCAGCAAGGAAATTCGTGATCTGGGCGGCAAGCGTCTATTCCTGCATGCCTACATGCTGACCGTGCCGCTGCCTGATGGCGGCGAGCTGAAGTTGCAGGCGCCGGTCGACGAGATGTGGGCCAAAACCGTGGAGCGATTGAGTGCGCCCATCTGATTACAAACTGCTGATTTTCGATTGGGACGGTACGCTCGCAGACTCCATTGGTCGGATTGTCGAGGCGATGCACGTGGCGTCCAGGCGCTCCGGCTTTCCGTTGCGCGATGATTTTGCGGTCAAAGGCATTATCGGTCTCGGGTTGCCGGAAGCGATTCGGACCTTGTATCCCGAGATCGGCGATGGCGAACTGATGGCTTTCCGTGACTATTATGCGGAGCACTACATCGCGGCGGAGGCTGTTCCTTCGCCGTTGTTCGAGGGCGTGCTTGAGTCGATGGAAGCGTTTCGTGCCGACGGCTATCACCTGGCGGTTGCCACCGGCAAGGCTCGGCGCGGGCTGGACCGGGTGCTGAAAGCTCACGGCTGGGAAGATTATTTTGATGTCACTCGCGCAGCCGATGAAACGGCCAGCAAGCCGCATCCGTTGATGCTTGAGCAGATTCTCGCCCATTGCGAGGTTCGCCCGGAGCAGGCGCTGATGGTCGGGGATTCGTCCTTCGATCTGCAGATGGCGCGCAACGCCGGCATGGATTCGGTGGCGGTCAGCTATGGCGCTCAATCGATTGAGGCGTTGCAGCAGTTCGAGCCTCGACTGTCCATTGATCGTTTTTCAGAATTGCGCGCCTGGCTGAGTCAGCGGGCATAACGGTTTTTTGCAGGGGTAAATGTCATGACCGACGAATGGAAAGCACCCGCCAAGGCGAGCGCAGAGAGCGGTGACGAAAAAAGCTGGAAGCTGCTGGAAACGACCCTGCTGGCCAGTGTGCAGGAGCATCGCCGGTCCCGTCGCTGGGGGATTTTCTTCAAGCTGCTGACCTTTGCATATCTGTTGTTTGCGTTGTTCTTGTTCTCGCCGCTGATGGATATGGAAAAAAGCGCCACTCGCGGTTCCGGTTACACGGCGCTGATCGATATAACCGGCATGATCGCCGACAAAGAGCCGGCGAGTGCAGATAATATCGTCAGCAGCCTGCGTAAAGCCTTCGAGGACAACAAGGTCAAGGGTGTGATCCTGCGGATCAACAGTCCGGGCGGCAGTCCGGTGCAGTCGGGTTATGTCTATGACGAGATCCGTCGTTTGCGCGGCCTGCATCCGGATACCAAGGTTTACGCGGTGATCTCGGATCTGGGGGCTTCCGGTGCCTATTACATTGCCAGTGCGGCAGATCAGATCTATGCCGACAAGGCGAGCCTGGTGGGTTCCATTGGTGTGACCGCGGCCGGTTACGGTTTCGTCGGCACCATGGAAAAGTTGGGCGTCGAGCGTCGTACCTACACCTCTGGCGAGCACAAATCATTCCTCGATCCGTTCCAGCCGCAGAAGCCCGAAGAAACTCAGTTCTGGCAGGGTGTGCTCGACACCACTCATCAGCAGTTCATCAGTAGCGTCAAGAAGGGGCGTGGCGATCGTCTCAAGGACAAAGATCATCCGGAGCTGTTCTCCGGGCTGGTCTGGTCCGGTGAGCAGGCGCTGCCGCTGGGCTTGATTGATGGTCTGGGCAGTGCCAGTTCGGTGGCGCGTGACGTGATTGGCGAGAAAGAGCTGGTGGACTTCACTATCCAGGAGTCGCCGTTTGATCGCTTCTCGAAAAAGCTCGGTGCCAGCGTGGCTGAGCATTTGGCGATGTGGATGGGCTTCCAGGGGCCGGCGTTGCGCTGATCGTTGGCTGCATAAGAAACCGGCCTGTGTGGCCGGTTTTTTTGTGCGCGCGCAGTCGGTTCAGGGTATTTGCAGGCCTTCAGCCAGCAACATGTCAACCAGGCGAATCAGTGGCAGGCCGATCAGGCTGGTGGCGTCAGGGCCTTCGGTGCTTTGAAACAGACTCACCCCCAATCCTTCAGCCTTGAAGCTGCCAGCGCAGTCGTAGGGCTGTTCGGCGTGCAGGTAGCGTTCGATGCGTGCTGCGTCGAGTGCGCGCATGTGCACGGTAAACGGCACGCAGTCGACCTGGCAGTGGCCGGTCTGGCTGTTGAGCAATGCCAGGCCGGTGAGGAACGTCACGCTGGCACCGCTCGATGCGAGCAGTTGTTCGCGGGCCTTTTCGAAGCTGTGTGGCTTGCCGATAATCCGCTCGCCCAGTACCGCGACCTGGTCCGAGCCGATGATCAGGTGGGCGGGATGACTGGCGGCAAGTGCGCGGGCTTTTTCTTCGGCGAGGCGTTTTACCAGTTTGATGGCTGACTCGTCCGGGCGATGGCTTTCGTCGATATCCGGCGAGCTGCAAGTAAACGGCAACTGCAGGCGGGCCAACAATTCCCGGCGATAAACCGAGCTTGAAGCGAGTAATAAAGGCAGCATGCGCATCTCCAAAGGGCAAGGGGCGAATTCTAGCGCAGGCTCAAGTGGCAGACAGGGCTGAATTTCCTTTGACATGGCTGGGGGCATCCCTATAATGCTGCGCCTATGTTGAATGACCCGATTCCACCTCACGTTGACCCGCGCAAATTGGCTGACCGTGGCACCACCCTTCAAGGTGAAATGCTGCTGGCCGATTTGGAGAGACTCTGCGACCCGCTTTCCGACAATGTCGGTACGGTGCAGGCTAAATTCGTTTTTGAACGAGATGAACGTAAGTCTGTGGTAATCCACAGCTTTATCGACACCGAAGTCAAAATGGTTTGCCAGCGTTGTCTTGAGCTGGTCACCCTGCCGATCCATAGCGAATGCAGTTATGCTGTGGTGAAGGAGGGTGCGAATACCCAGTCGTTGCCGAAAGGTTATGACGTGCTGGAACTGGGCGAAGATCCATTGGATCTGCAGTCACTGATCGAGGAGGAGCTTCTGCTCGCCTTGCCCATTGTGCCTGCTCATCATCCGGAAGAATGCCAGCAGCCGGCGGGAGCAGATGAGCCCGAACCGAGCGAGGACGAGGTAACGCGGTCCAACCCGTTCAGTGTATTGGCGCAGTTAAAGCGTGACCCAAACGTTTAGGAGTTAATCAATTATGGCTGTTCAGCAGAACAAAAAATCCCGCTCTGCCCGTGACATGCGTCGTTCGCACGATGCTCTCGAGGCTAGCACCCTGTCTGTAGAAAAAACCACCGGTGAAGTTCACCTGCGTCACCACGTATCGCCAGAAGGCGTATACCGTGGCCGTAAAGTGATCGACAAGGGCGCTGACGAGTAATCCTTGTCCGCTCAAGTCATCGCGATTGACGCAATGGGCGGGGACTTCGGTCCCCGCAGCATTGTTCAGGCCAGCCTTGCTTGTCTGTCAGCTACGCCCTCGCTGCACCTGACCCTTGTCGGTCAACCCTCCCTACTTGAAGAATTGATCGCTGGCCAATCGGCTGTGGATCGCTCGCGCCTGTCGATTGTGCCGGCGTCCGAAGTCATCACCATGGACGAAAAGCCTGCCCAAGCCCTGCGCGGCAAGCCTGATTCGTCGATGCGCGTGGCGCTGGAGTTGTTGCGTGATGGCAAGGTCCAGGCGTGCGTCAGTGCCGGCAATACCGGTGCGCTGATGGCGTTGTCGCGGTTTGTGCTCAAAACTTTGCCGGGGATCGATCGGCCGGCCATGGTCGCCGCCATTCCGACCGAGAAAGGTTTCTGCCAGTTGCTCGATCTGGGCGCCAATGTCGATTGCAGTGCCGAGCATTTGTTGCAGTTTGCGGTGATGGGGTCTGTGGCGGCGCAAGCCTTGGGCGTTGTTCGCCCACGGGTCGCGTTGCTGAATATCGGCACCGAAGACATTAAGGGCAATCAGCAAGTCAAGCTGGCGGCGACCCTGCTGCAAAATGCGCGTGGCCTGAACTACATCGGGTTTGTCGAGGGCGACGGTTTGTACCGTGGCGAGGCGGATGTGGTGGTGTGTGACGGCTTTGTCGGTAACATCCTGCTCAAGTCCAGCGAAGGCCTGGCGACCATGATTGCCGGGCGCATCGAAGCCCAGTTCAAGAAAAATTTCGCGTCGAAACTGGTAGGCGCACTGGCGCTGCCGCTGATGAAACGCTTGCAGGCCGAGCTGGCGCCGGCACGCCATAACGGCGCAAGTTTCCTCGGTTTGCAGGGAATTGTCGTGAAAAGTCATGGTTCGGCGGGGGTTCAGGGCTTTCAGAGTGCGATTCAGCGCGCCTTGATCGAGATCCAGGAAAACTTGCCGGAACGTCTTCATGGGCGCCTGGAAGATTTGTTGCCTTAGGCGTTTTCGTCAGACAATGCTTAAATGTGACCGCTCAGTTCAATGAGCCATCCAACTGTCAGTTTCTTGCGTTCCCCTGGCGGGACGTCAATTCTCCGACGACAAGATCATTAGGGGCTTGTTACATGTCTGCTTCCCTCGCATTCGTCTTTCCAGGACAGGGTTCGCAGTCCCTCGGCATGCTGGCCGAGTTGGGCGCGCAACACCCAGTGGTCCTTGAAACATTCAAAGAAGCTTCCGATGCTCTGGGTTACGACCTGTGGGCACTGACCCAGCAAGGGCCGGAAGAACTACTCAATCAAACCGATAAAACCCAACCGGCCATTCTGACCGCCTCGATCGCCTTGTGGCGTCTGTGGCTGGCTGAAGGCGGCGCGCGTCCGGCTTACGTTGCCGGTCACAGCCTGGGTGAATACAGCGCTCTGGTGGCTGCGGGCAGCCTGAGCCTGGGCGCCGCGGTGAAGCTGGTAGAGCGTCGCGGTCAATTGATGCAGGAAGCCGTTCCGGCCGGGCAGGGCGGCATGGCCGCTATCCTCGGTCTGGACGATGCTGACGTGCTGGCAGCCTGCGCCGAAGCGGCGCAAGGTGAAGTGGTCAGCGCGGTCAACTTCAACTCGCCGGGCCAGGTAGTGATTGCCGGCGCCAAGGCTGCGGTCGAACGCGCCATCGAAGGCTGCAAGGCGCGTGGTGCCAAGCGTGCCATGCCGTTGCCGGTCAGTGTGCCATCCCACTGCGAGTTGATGCGTCCGGCCGCCGAGCGATTCGCTGAGTCGATCGCAGCGATCGACTGGCAGGCGCCGCAGATTCCAGTAGTGCAGAACGTCAGTGCCGACGTACCAGCCGATCTGGAAACCCTCAAGCGCGATCTGCTTGAGCAGCTTTACAAGCCTGTGCGCTGGGTCGAATCGGTCCAGGCACTGGCTGCCAAGGGCGCGACCCAACTGGTCGAGTGCGGTCCGGGCAAGGTTCTGGCCGGTCTGAACAAACGTTGCGCTGAAGGCGTGTCGACCTCTAACCTCAATACCCCAGATGCTTTCGCTGCCGCCCGTGCAGCGCTGGTCTGATCAAGGAGAAGCTTGCATGAGTCTGCAAGGTAAAGTTGCACTGGTCACCGGTGCCAGCCGTGGTATCGGCCAGGCTATCGCTCTGGAGCTGGGTCGTCAGGGTGCCATCGTTGTTGGCACTGCGACCTCCGCATCGGGTGCCGAGCGTATCGCCGCCACTCTGAAAGAAAACGGTATTCAGGGCACTGGCCTGGAACTCAATGTCACCAGCGACGAGTCCGTAGCGGCCGTGCTGGCGAGCATTCAGGAGCAGTTCGGTGCGCCGGCGATCCTGGTCAATAATGCCGGTATCACCCGCGATAACCTGATGATGCGCATGAAAGATGACGAATGGCATGACGTTGTCGATACCAACTTGAACAGTCTGTTCCGCCTGTCCAAGGGCGTTTTGCGCGGTATGACCAAAGCCCGTTGGGGACGAATTATCAGTATTGGCTCGGTTGTGGGTGCCATGGGCAACGCAGGCCAAGTAAACTACGCAGCCGCCAAGGCCGGTCTGGAAGGTTTCAGCCGTGCGCTGGCGCGTGAAGTCGGTTCGCGTTCGATTACGGTAAACTCGGTGGCCCCAGGGTTCATCGACACCGATATGACCCGCGAACTGCCCGAGGCGCAGCGTGAAGCCTTGCAGACGCAAATTCCGCTGGGTCGTCTGGGGCAAGCTCAAGAGATCGCGTCTGTGGTCGCTTTTCTTGCGTCCGACGGTGCGGCTTACGTTACTGGGGCTACAATCCCGGTGAACGGCGGGATGTACATGAGTTAAATGTGACGGATTGCTTCAAAAAAATGTCATACGAGCTGTCTAAAATCCGTTATAAAGCTGCAATCTATTTTATCGGCAGAGGGCCGCAGGGTTTGAGGAGTGAAGCTTTCAGTTGAAAAACTGAAAAGTCTTTCTATACACTTACCCACTGGCCAGCTGCCTGAATTTGTCCATTAGGAGTGAAAACAAGGTATGAGCACCATCGAAGAGCGCGTCAAGAAAATCGTTGCTGAGCAACTGGGCGTTAAAGAAGAAGAAGTGGTCAACACCGCTTCCTTCGTTGAAGACCTGGGTGCCGACTCCCTTGACACCGTTGAGCTGGTGATGGCTCTGGAAGAGGAATTCGAGACCGAAATCCCTGACGAAGAAGCTGAAAAGATCACTACTGTACAAGCAGCAATCGACTACGTTACCAGCCATCAGGCGTAATAGTTTTTAGTCGTCGCTCGCTGTCATGGAAAAACCGCACTGCCATCATGGCGTGCGGTTTTTTCTTTAGGCCTTGTGCGAAGTCGTCATTTGAAAAAAGGAGAGTGCTGTGTCGCGTAGACGCGTCGTAGTCACCGGTATGGGTATGTTGTCGCCACTGGGCACGGATGTGCCGAGCAGTTGGCAGGGCATTCTGGCTGGCCGCAGTGGCATTGGTCTGATCGAACACACCGACCTTTCTGCCTATTCCACCCGTTTTGGCGGCTCGGTAAAGGGCTTCAATGTCGAGGAATACTTGTCGGTCAAGGAAGCCCGCAAACTCGACCTGTTCATTCAATACGGTCTGGCTGCAGGTTTTCAAGCCGTGCGTAACGCAGGTCTTGAGGTTACCGACGCCAATCGCGAGCGTATCGGCGTGGCCATGGGCTCGGGTATTGGCGGTCTGACCAATATCGAAGACACCAGCCGCACACTGCATGATTCCGGCCCACGGCGGATTTCTCCGTTTTTCGTGCCTGGCTCGATCATCAATATGATTTCCGGTTTCCTGTCCATTCACTTGGGTGCACAGGGACCTAACTACGCCATCGCCACGGCGTGTACCACCGGTACGCACTGCATCGGCATGGCTGCACGTAACATCATGTACGACGAAGCCGACGTAATGATCGCCGGCGGCGCCGAGATGGCCGCATGTGGTCTGGGCATGGGCGGCTTTGGTGCCTCCCGCGCACTGTCGACCCGCAATGACGAGCCGACCCGTGCCAGTCGTCCATGGGACAAGGGTCGTGATGGCTTCGTGCTGTCCGATGGTGCCGGCGCACTGGTTCTCGAAGAGCTGGAGCACGCCAAGGCCCGTGGTGCGACCATTTACGCCGAGCTGATCGGTTTCGGCACCAGTGGCGATGCCTACCACATGACCTCGCCACCGGCCGATGGCGCGGGTGCTGCGCGTTGCATCACCAATGCCTTGCGCGATGCGAAGATCAATGGTGATCAGGTGCAGTACATCAATGCCCACGGCACTTCGACCTCGGCTGGCGACCTCGCCGAAGCCTGTGCGATCAAATCGGTGTTCGGCGATCACGCCTACAAACTGGCCGTCAGTTCGACCAAGTCCATGACCGGTCACCTGCTGGGTGCGGCAGGGGCGGTCGAGGCGATTTTCAGCGTACTGGCAATCAACAGTCAGGTAGCCCCGCCGACCATCAACCTCGATGAGCCGGACGAAGGCTGCGACCTCGACTTCGTACCCCACACCGCGCGCGGCATGGATATCGACGTGGTGCTGTCCAACTCCTTCGGATTTGGCGGTACCAATGGCTCGCTGGTGTTCCGCCGGTTCGCTGACTGATGGACAGCTGGGTCGACGGTCAACCGGCTGACGCTTTGTCGCTGAAAGATCGCGGCCTGGCTTACGGCGATGGCCTGTTCGAGACCATCGCCGTCAAGGGCGGGCAGCCGTTGTTGCTGGATCGACATTTGTCGCGTCTGGCCGAAGGCTGTTCGCGCCTGGCGATTGCCGCCGATCATGAGCTGATCCGCGCGGAGCTGCTGGCCTATGCCGCCGCGCTGGGCGAGGGCGTGCTCAAACTCATTCTCACCCGCGGCGACAGCCTGCGCGGTTACGCCCCCGATCCTTCGGCCCAGGCCCGGCGCATTCTGCAAGGCAATCCTCCTGCTGCCTATCCGGCTGTGCATGCGAAGCAAGGCGTGCGCCTGTTCCCTTGTACAACACGGCTTTCCAAGCAGCCATTGCTTGCCGGTCTCAAGCACCTGAATCGTCTGGAGCAGGTTATCGCCCGTTCCGAATGGCAGGACACCGAGCATGCCGAAGGCTTGATGCTGGATCAGGTCGGGCGGGTGATCGAAGGTGTGTTCAGTAATCTGTTCCTGGTGCGCGATGGCGTGCTGGTGACCGCCGATCTCAAACGTTGTGGCGTGGCAGGCGTGATGCGTGCCGAATTATTGTTTCAAGCCGAGTCATTGGGGATCCCCACACAAATCACCGACATTACCCTCGAACAGCTGCAATGGGCTGATGAGGTCTTTGTCTGCAACAGCGTTTATGGCGTTTGGCCGGTGCGCGCCTATGCCGCACTGAGCTGGCCGGTTGGGCCGCTCACCCGTAAACTCCAAACCATTGCCCGTGCGCTACTGGATGCCTGATTCGTGAGACGTAAATTATTGCTGCTGCTGGAAACCGGACTGGTTCTGGCGGGGCTGTTGGCGGGCGCTTGCGCCTGGAAAATCCATTCGGCGCTGGAACAGCCGCTGAACATCGCCCAGGAACAGCTGTTGGAAGTGCCCAAAGGTACTACGCCGAACCGCACTTTCATTCGACTTGAAGCCGATGGTGTCATCAAGGACGCTTTCTGGCTGCGTGTGTACTGGCGCTTCAACCTGGCGGGCCAACCGCTGCACAGCGGCGAATACCGCATGGTTCCCGGCATGACAGTCGAAGGGTTGATCGACCTGTGGAAGCGCGGGGAAATGGTTCAGTACAGCCTGACGCTGGTCGAAGGCTGGAATTTCCATCAGGTCCGCGCGGCCCTGGCCAAGGATGAAAAGCTCGAACAGACCCTCAACGGTCTGAGCGACAGCCAGGTGATGGACAAGCTCGGGCACGGCGGGATTTTCCCGGAAGGGCGCTTCTTCCCCGACACGTACCGTTTCGTGCGTGGCATGACTGACGTCGATCTGCTCAAGAAGGCTTACGACCGCCTCGACGAAGTCCTCGCCAAGGAGTGGAGCCAGCGTGCTGCCGACGTGCCCTACACCGAACCCTATCAGGCGCTGATCATGGCCTCGCTGGTGGAAAAGGAAACCGGTGTGCCGCAGGAACGCGGGCAAATCGCCGGCGTGTTCGTGCGGCGCATGGAGATGGGCATGTTGCTGCAGACCGATCCGACGGTGATCTACGGCTTGGGCGATCGCTATAACGGCAAGTTGACCCGCGCCCATCTCAAGGAGCCGACGCCGTATAACACTTACCTGATCGCTGGCCTGCCGCCGACTCCGATCGCGATGGTCGGCCGCGAGGCGATCCATGCGGCGTTGAATCCGGCGGACGGCAACAGCCTGTATTTTGTTGCGCGCGGTGATGGCAGCCACGTGTTCTCCGATGATCTGGACGCCCATAACAATGCGGTGCGGGAGTTCCAGCTCAATCGCCGGGCCGATTACCGTTCCAGCCCGGCACCGACTACCACGCCGCTGACGGATGATGCCCAGGCGCCGATCCCGGCGGTTTCGCCTGATACGGCGGCCGAAGACGTGCCACAACTAGCGCCGCAAGGCTCTGCACAAGAGCCTGCGCCAGCACCCGAGCGGGATGCTCCGGCGCCGCAAAGCCCGCAATGACTCTGATTAAGGACTGCCTGTGACTGGCTTGTTTATTACCCTGGAAGGCCCGGAAGGTGCCGGCAAGAGCACCAATCGCGAATACCTGGCCGAGCGTCTGCGCGCCGCCGGGATCGAGGTGGTGTTGACCCGGGAGCCGGGTGGCACGCCCCTGGCCGAGCGGATCCGCGACGTGTTGTTGGCGCCGGTCGATGAGGTCATGAACCCTGACACCGAGCTGCTGTTGGTGTTCGCCGCGCGAGCCCAGCACCTGGCCGAGGTGATCCGCCCGGCGCTGGCCCGTGGCGCGGTGGTTCTGTGTGATCGTTTTACCGATTCGACCTATGCCTACCAGGGCGGTGGTCGCGGTTTGTCGCTGGAGCGTATCGCGACCCTCGAAACATTCGTCCAGGGCGATCTGCGCCCGGACTTGACGCTGATCTTCGATCTGCCGGTGGAAGTGGGCCTGGCCCGCGCCAGTGCCCGCGGTCGCCTGGACCGCTTCGAGCTTGAAGGCCGCACGTTCTTCGATGCCGTGCGCAGTGCCTTCCTCGAGCGTGCCAAAGCGGATCCTGCGCGTTATGTCCTGGTGGATGCCGCTCAACCGCTGGCGCAGGTCCAGCAGTCTCTGGATGCCTTGCTGCCACGTCTGCTGGAGTTGACCCGTGGCTGAAGCCTATCCGTGGCAGGACAGTCTCTGGCAGCAATTGGCCGGTCGTGCCCAGCACGCCCATGCCTATTTGCTGCATGGCCCGGCCGGGATCGGCAAGCGTGCGCTGGCCGAGCGGTTGATGGCCAGTTTGTTGTGCCAGCGTCCGACCGCCCAAGGCGCCTGCGGTGAGTGCAAATCCTGCCTGCTGCTCAAGGCCGGTAGTCATCCCGACAACTACGTCCTGGAACCGGAAGAGGCAGACAAGGCGATCAAGGTCGATCAGGTGCGTGACCTGGTCAGCTTCGTGGTTCAGACCTCGCAGATGGGCGGTCGCAAAGTGGTGCTGATCGAGCCGGTCGAGTCGATGAACATCAACGCCGCCAACGCCTTGCTCAAAAGCCTTGAAGAGCCGTCCGGCGACACCGTATTGCTGCTGGTCAGCCACCAGACCAGTCGTCTGCTGCCGACCATCAAGAGCCGTTGCGTACAGCAGGCCTGTCCATTGCCGAGCGAAGCCATGAGCCTGGCGTGGCTGGCCAAGACGTTGCCGGACTGCTCGGAAGACGAGCGCATTGAACTGCTGACCCTTGCTGCCGGTTCGCCATTGGCCGCGGTCAAATTGCAGGCCCAAGGCGTGCGCGAGCAGCGGGCGCTGGTGGTCGAGGGCGTGAAGAAGTTGCTCAAGCAGCAGCAATCGCCGACACAACTGGCCGAGGAATGGAAAACCATTCCCATGTTGCTGCTGTTCGACTGGTTCTGCGACTGGTCGAGCCTGATCCTGCGTTATCAGTTGACTCAGGATGAAGCGGGGCTGGGGCTGGCGGACATGCGCAAGGTGATTCAATACCTGGCGCAGAAAGCCGCTCAGGATAAAGTCCTGAATATTCAGGACTGGATTCTAGCCCAACGGCAGAAAGTGATGAGCAAGGCCAACCTCAATCCGGCGCTGTTGCTGGAGGCGCTGTTGGTGCAATGGGTATCCTTGCCTGCCCAGAGGTGACTAGACTCTGATCATCAGAAATGGAGGTCAGCATGAACGAACCCATCAGTCCGGGGCCGCGCAATGGCATTTTGTCCTTGACCATCAAGGACAGGTCCGTGCTCTACGCGGCCTACATGCCATTCATCAAGAACGGTGGCCTGTTTATCCCGACCAACAAGAGCTACAAGTTGGGCGATGAGGTCTTCATGCTGCTGCACCTGATGGACGAACCGGAAAAGATCCCGGTCGCCGGCAGGGTCACCTGGATTACCCCTAAAGGTGCCCAAGGCAACCGCGCCGCTGGAGTCGGCGTGCAATTCAACGAAGGCGATGACACCGCGCGCAGTCGAATCGAAACCCATCTGGCCGGAGCCCTGAAGTCCGACCGTCCCACTCATACGATGTAAGTTGCAGCCCTTTTATGCTTGTAGATTCCCATTGCCACCTTGATCGCCTCGACCTCACCGCCCACGATGGCTCCCTGGATGCCGCGCTCGACGCGGCTCGTCAGAGGGGAGTAGGGCACTTTCTGTGCATTGGCGTCAGCGTTGAGAACGCCGCCGATGTCAAAGCCCTGGCCGAACGCTACGACGACGTCGATTGTTCGGTCGGCGTGCATCCGCTGGACGTGCAGCCGGGTGCCGCTCCGGCGCTGGATTGGCTGTTGCGCGAACTCAATCATCCGCGGGTGGTGGCGATCGGGGAAACCGGCCTGGATTACCACTACGAACCGGAAGCGGCAGAGTTGCAGCAGGAGTCGTTCCGCCTGCACCTGCAAGCGGCGCAACAGACCGGAAAACCGGTAATCATCCACACCCGTGGCGCCCGGGCCGACACCCTTGAACTGCTGCGTGAGGCGGCGCTGCCTCAAGCAGGCGTTCTGCATTGCTTCACCGAAGACTGGGAGATGGCCAAGGCCGCGCTGGATATGGGTTATTACATTTCCTTGTCCGGTATTGTCACTTTTCGCAATGCCGATGCCTTGCGCGATGTGGCCAGCAAAGTGCCGGCCGACCGCTTGCTGGTGGAAACCGATTCGCCGTACCTGGCGCCGATCCCGTATCGCGGCAAACCGAACCTGCCGCAGTACGTGCGTGAGGTAGCGGAATTTCTGGCAATGTTGCGAGGCGAGCCCTACGAGCGATTTGCCGAGCAGACTACCGAGAATTTCAAGCGGTTATTTCCGTTGGCGCACGTCAGGGCATCGGCGTAACGTTGGAAAATGTCGCAACCTGTGGCGGGCTTTGCCCTTAAATTGCAGGCAAAAAAAACCCGGGTTCTGGGGGGTGAATCCGGGTTAAGACCATTAGGAGTAAAACAAAGGCACGCAATCCTTTGGTACCTTCATCGGCGCGACACTTGGGGGAGATGCCTCGCCGACAGTTGAAGTATTGATCAGTATCGCGCCGAGTCCAGTTTGGTTGGTCGGGTTTTTAAACAAATTTGGAATACGTGCGCTTCGGTTGAGTTCTCATCAACCGGCGAGGTCGCGTGAATTCATCAAGAAACACATATATGGTCGGATGATCCGTGCATTTTTGCGCAAGTTAGGCATAATACGCGGCTTCGAATTTTGACCCCTACAGACCTTTTCTTATGCATAAAGAACCTCGTAAGGTCCGTGAGTTTCGTCGCCGCGAGCAAGAAATTCTCGATACCGCGCTCAAGCTGTTCCTCGAACAAGGTGAAGACAGTGTCACCGTCGAGATGATTGCTGATGCCGTAGGTATCGGCAAAGGCACGATCTACAAGCACTTCAAATCCAAGGCGGAGATCTACCTGCGCCTGATGCTCGACTACGAGCGTGATTTGAACGAGCTGTTGCATTCCGCCGATGTCGATAAGGACAAGGAAGCCCTGTCCCGGGCCTACTTCGAATTCCGCATGCGCGATCCGCAACGCTATCGGTTGTTCGATCGCCTGGAAGAAAAGGTGGTCAAGGGCAACCAGGTACCGGAGATGGTGGAGGAACTGCACAAGATCCGCGCCTCGAACTTCGAACGCCTGACTCTGCTGATCAAGGGCCGGATCAGCGAAGGCAAGCTCGAAGACGTGCCGCCTTACTTCCATTACTGCGCAGCCTGGGCGCTGGTGCATGGCGCCGTGGCGCTGTATCACTCGCCGTTCTGGAGCAATGTGCTGGAAGATCAGGAAGGTTTCTTCCAGTTCCTGATGGACATCGGCGTGCGCATGGGCAACAAACGCAAGCGCGATACCGACACTCCGAGCAGCTGAGCCATCCAGTTGTCTAATTGCGCCATGAGCCATGATTTAGCTACGTGGCGCAGTACCGCAGGAATATACTCAGGCATAGGGCTTGCTAAAACTTGATTTGTGAGTCAAGTTTTGCGCGTTCGAATCTTCTTTCGCCGGAGTGATCCATGATCGTTGACCGTCAAGGCAGGCGTTTTCGCAATTTGCGGATCAGTCTGACCTCCGCCTGCAACTACGCCTGTACCTACTGCGTGCCCAACGGCAAACGGCTGGTGGCTGCGCAGGATGAGTTGTCGGCCGAGGCGATGGCACGCGGCGTGGCCTATCTGATCGAAGCAGCCGGCATCGAGCGCCTGCGCATTACCGGTGGCGAGCCACTGGTCAGCCCCAAACTCGAAGCCTTCATGACCGCCGTCGGGCAGATGGGGCTGGCGGACATCAGTCTGACCACCAATGGCCAGCTGTTGGCGAAGAAGCTGCCGCTGCTGGTGGATGCCGGCATTCGGCGCATCAACGTTTCCCTCGATACCCTGGACGCCGGGGCTTTCCGCAGCATTGCCCGCGGCGGCGATCTGGCGACCGTGCTCGACGGCATGGCCCAGGCCGCGGCAGCCGGCATGAAGATCAAGGTCAATATGGTGCCGCTGCGTGGGCAAAACCTTGATCAGGTGATGCCACTGCTCGATTACTGCCTGGAACGTGGCTACGAGCTGCGCTTCATCGAGTTGATGCGCATGGGCCACCTGGCCAGCGATTCCAACGCCTTCCTGCAACAGTTCGTCAGCCTTCAGCAATTGCTGAGCCTGATCGGCGAACACTACGAATACCTGCAGGCCGACGCGCCGGTCGATGCCACGGCGGTGCGCTACGAGATTCCGGGGCAGGGCCACTTCGGCGTGATCGCCAACGAAAGCGTGCCGTTCTGCCGCACCTGCTCGCGGTTGCGCTTGTCGTCCACTGGCTGGCTGCATGGCTGCCTGTCGTCGAGTAATCGCCACTATGTCGGCGATCTGCTGGACAAACCTCGTCACCAGGCATTGCCGGCGTTGCAGCGACTGCTGGTGAAGGCTCTGGGGGACAAGCAGGAAGTGGCGTTCTCCGGTGGCGCGACCATCATGAAAATCATCGGCGGCTGATCGCGATCTGTAGCAGCTGCCTCGCTGGGGCTCGACAGCTGCTACAGCCGAACGCAGCCTTCGGCAGCTGCTACAAAGATGATCCTGGCATGAGCTGGCGCGGAAGCTGCATCCCTCGGCCATTCGCCGGTTTTCCGTCACCGGCTTCTGGAGGGAAGGATGCGTAGCCTGGTTTTGCTGCTGGCCGTTTTGGCGCTTGGTGGCTGCATGAATGTCAGCGATATGGCTGAAGGAACTCGCTACCACATGAGCGACGCGGGGCTGCTGGACCACAGCGACAGCCGTCGCGTGAATAACATCCGCATTCAGCCAGATTCGTTCATCTACATCGCCCAGGGCGCCTTCGCGCCGCCGGGCACTGCCTATCCGCGACCTAACGTGGTGGCCGAAGAAGCCTTCAACGGCTTTATCGAATATTTCCCGATGGTCCGCCGTGCCCGCGCGCCGGAAGGCCTCGACGCCGCCATGGGCGAAGCCCGTGCCGCCGGTGCCCACTACCTGCTCTATACACGTTTTGCCAAGGCCGACGACCGCATCGGCAACACGGACGAATTGATCGATCAGGAACGCTCGGATCGCCTCGGGATCGACAGTGGCGTCATACAGATCATGTTGATCGAGACCAGCACCCAGTATTTGATCGATACTGCACGTATCAAGAGTCGTGGCGGTTTACTGACGTTCCACGATAACAAACCAGAAGATCTGCTGGGCCCGCCGCTGGAGCAATACGCTCGTAGCCTGCTGGGGATCAGCGATCAGTAATTCAAAGGAGAACGCCATGAGTGGCCCGCAAAAAGCCAATGACCTGCTGGGACAAATCCCCAAAACCAAAGGCTTGCCACCGGTCCACTTGTGGAACCCCGACTTCTGTGGCGACATCGATATGCGCATCGCCCGCGACGGCACCTGGTATTACCTGGGCACGCCGATCGGGCGCAAGCCGATGGTCAAGCTGTTCTCCACCATCATTCGCCGCGACGGCGATGATTACTTTCTGATTACTCCAGTCGAGAAGGTCGGCATCAAGGTCGACGACGCACCGTTCGTGGCGATTGCCGTGGAAGTCGAAGGCGAGGGTGAGGCTCAGGTCTTGCGCTTTACCACCAACGTCGATGAAACCACCGACGCCGGTGTCGAGCACCCCATGCGCGTGGTGATCGACCCGGTGACTCAGGAACCCGCCCCGTACGTGCATGTGCGCAGCAACCTTGAAGCGCTGATTCACCGCAATGTGTTCTACCAATTGGTAGAGCTGGCCGTGAGCCGTGAGATTGACGGGCAGAGCTGGCTCGGTGTCTGGAGCGGTGGTGAGTTTTTCCCGATCGGACTTGAGCCGTAAGCGCTGAACCCGAGAAACGAAACGGCCCGTTATTGCAACGGGCCTTTTTTATGGGCTTACAAACCCTTGCTCTTGAGCCGGGCGGCATGTTCTAGGTAGAGCATCACCGGGCTCACGTTCCAACTGTTGATCCCGGCCATCTGGTTGACTGCATCAAAGTGGTCCATGGGGTAATCCGAGCGGATCACTTTGCCCAAATGAGAGCTGTAGCGGCCGACCAGCCCATCATTGGCGTGCTTCTCTTTATAAAATAACTGCGACAGCACTTTACAGTTCAAATGGGTCGGGTCGAGGAGTTGCAGGCTTTGAAAGTTCTGCACGATCCCGCTCCAGGAGTAGTAATACACGCCGTTCTCAACTTCGTTGCCTTCCCCGCCCCAAACCTTTGGCAACCCTTGCGGGTACTTGCGATTGAAGGCGGCCAGGCCTGCGCTGGTCAGCGATTCGAACGCCGCTTGAGGGTCGATGGGGTTTTCCGGGTGGCCGCTGATCAACGAAATGAAGGTGCCGACTGCGCCTAACAGGGCTAATACCAAGGCTTCGGGTAATTCTCCGGGTGTCAGTGCCTTGTGTAGTTGGTCGGCAATCTCGGAGCCGTGGTTAGGGCAACTGACCGAGGTGACCGACGCAACCTTTTCCGGGTACAGGGCTGCGACGTAGCGTGCCGCCAGCGGACCTTGGCTATGGCCGATCAGATTGACCTTGGCGGCGCCCGTTTCCCGCAAGATGCGGTCGACGTGTTCGAGCAGTTTTTCACCACGCTCCTCATTGCCGTTGACGGTTGGAATATTCACGGCAAACACCTGGGCACCGGCACGTTCCAGGGCTTCCTCGATTTCGAAGAAGTACGGATAACCGGCGATTCTGTCGAAGCCGAAAAGACCGTGAACCAACACAATGGGGTATTTCGTAGACGCATCCATGTCCATGTTCATACCTGCGATAGCGGATTTTAGTGAGGTTGTCTGATCTGTTGCGGGCTAACCGTAGTTTACAAAGTGGGTGGGTTCAAAGCGCCGGGGGGAGTAATCGGACGAACAGTCATGCCTGTGTTGGCAAGGACTCCAGAAAAATCCAATTGACACCCAATCATATGATGATTAGCGTGGGCATCCATCGCGAACGGCTTTTGTGTCGTTTCATTTTTTTTCACCGGGCGGTGAGGTACCCATGTCCAGCAGTTTTCACGCGTCGACGGTTGATTGGCTGGGGTGCTGGATTGCCGCTGGCCAGGTGAAGCCCGGTCAGACCATCAAGGTTGAAGCCGACCTGGGCGAGCAGCTTGGGGTCAGCCGTACGGTCATCCGCGAAGCGATCAAAACCCTGGTGGCCAAAGGCATGCTCGAAGTCGGGCCGAAGGTCGGCACGCGGGTGTTGCCGGTACGGCGCTGGAACCTCTTCGATCCACAAGTCGTCGGCTGGCTGTCGCGCAGCGGTTTGCCGGAAAACTTCGTCGACGACTTGCTTGACCTGCGCCGCACCATCGAACCGATGGCGGTGCGTTGGGCCTGCGAGCGCGCAACAGTGGAACAAGTGCAAGCGGTGCTTCAGGCCTACAACGCGCTGGAACGAGCCGTAGACAGCGGCATCGATTACAACCGCGCCGACCAGTTCTTCCACGAGTGCATCCTCGCCGCCAGCCACAATCAATTCATCGAACAAATGGTCCCGGCCCTCGGCGCGCTGCTGGCGGTGTCGTTCGAAGTGTCTGCCGCCGACCCGGACGAACTGCGCCGAACCTTGCCGATTCACAAAGACATGGCCGACGCCATCGCCGCCCGGGATGCCGCGCGGGGTGTGTGGGCCTGCATGACCCTGATCGATAACGCCGACCTGGCGATCAAACGGTTTTACCCCCAAGTCATGGCCGACAAGAAGGCAAGCTGACCAGGCTCGCTCCCACATAAAAGCAATAAAAAGGAGGTTTCATGACGTGGACTGCGGTTACCGAACACCGTGCGCGACTCGGTGAAGGTCCGTTCTGGGATGCACCGACCCAGGCGCTGTACTGGGTTGATATCGCCGGCAAACAGGCGCTGCGACTGATCGGCGCCAATGTGGAAATCTGGCAGATGCCGGAACACGTGTCCGCATTCATCCCCTGCGAAAGTGGCGATGCCCTGGTGACATTGAGCAGTGGGGTTTATCGGCTGGACCTGAACTCTCCCGGCCTGGAACCTCGGCTGACCTTGCTCTGCGTGGCCGATCCGCAACCCGGCAATCGCGCCAACGAAGCCCGCTGCGATGCCTTGGGCCGGCTCTGGCTGGGCACCATGCAAAACAACATCGGCGAGCAGGGCGAAGACTTGCCGATCGTGCGTCGCTCCGGTGGCCTGTTTCGCATCGACCGCGATGCTCGGGTCACGCCGCTGCTTCGAGGGCTCGGCATCCCCAACACATTGCTATGGAGCGACGACGGCACGACCCTGTATTTCGCCGACAGCCTCGACGGCACGTTGTACCAACATTTCATCCATACCGACGGCAACCTCGACACCGCCTACGTCTGGTTTGGCCCTCACGAACGGGGTGGTCCCGACGGCTCGGCGATGGATGCCGAGGGCTATATCTGGAACGCCCGCTGGGACGGCAGTTGCTTGCTCAGGCTGAGCCCGGACGGTCATGTCGATCGGGTGATCGAACTGCCTGTCAGTCGCCCCACCAGTTGCGTGTTTGGTGGCGAAGACTTCAAAACCTTGTACATCACCAGTGCGGCGAGCCCGCTCAACCATCCATTGGATGGTGCGGTGTTGTCGGTTCGAGTCGATGTACCCGGAAAACCTTGTCAGAGATTTTCCGATTAAATCCCAAAATATGGGATGTAAAATTATATATTGAGATTTATTGGTGGCCGGGTTTATAGTCGGCCCCATCAGTTACACGCACTCACACTTAAAAAAACAAAACAGGTGAAGTGATGCAGCGATATTCCACCGTCCTCCCTTGGGTCGACAGTGCTTCAGGCCGCCCCGGCGCCCGGGCGTTTGCACGCCTGCCTGCCTATTCCAAAAAGCCTTTTGACCGGACATCGACAGATGTCTGGTTTTCGTCGTGTCTTAAAACAGGAGTGTTGATCCATGGCTGAGCCTCTTTCCTTGCCACCGGTGCCCGAACCGCCCAAGGGTGAGCGCCTGAAAAACAAGGTCGTGCTGTTGACCGGCGCCGCTCAGGGGATCGGCGAAGCGATCGTCGCGACCTTCGCGTCCCAGCAGGCCAAGCTGATCATCAGCGATATCCAGGGCGAGAAAGTCGAAAAAGTCGCGGCGCATTGGCGTGAACAAGGCGCGGATGTGGTGGCGATCAAGGCCGACGTATCGCGCCAGCAAGACCTGCACGCCATGGCCAAGTTGGCCATTGAGCTTCACGGTCGCATCGATGTGCTGGTCAACTGCGCCGGGGTCAACGTGTTCCGCGACCCGCTGCAAATGACCGAGGACGACTGGCATCGCTGCTTCGCCATCGACCTGGACGGCGCCTGGTATGGCTGCAAAGCCGTGCTGCCGCAGATGATCGAGCAGGGCATCGGCAGCATCATCAACATCGCCTCGACCCATTCCACTCACATCATTCCCGGCTGCTTCCCGTACCCGGTGGCCAAGCATGGCTTGCTCGGGCTGACCCGCGCTTTGGGCATCGAATACGCACCCAAGGGCATTCGCGTCAACGCCATCGCGCCGGGCTATATCGAAACCCAACTGAACGTCGACTACTGGAACGGCTTTGCCGACCCTCATGCCGAACGTCAACGGGCCTTCGACTTGCATCCACCGCGCCGCATCGGTCAGCCAATCGAAGTGGCGATGACCGCCGTGTTCCTGGCCAGCGATGAGGCGCCATTCATCAACGCTTCGTGCATCACCATCGATGGTGGTCGTTCGGTCATGTACCACGACTGAATAATTTGGGTTTCAGGCGCAAAACTACACCTGAAATCCAATCATCATACGATATGACTATTGTCTGCATGTTTCGACCGCTGTATTGGCTTTCAAATAACGCTCAAAAAAAAATAACAAGGAGTCAGCTTATGAAACGTCGTCGTGGGATCCGTTCCCTGTGCTGTGCCGCTTTGGCGGTCACCGCGGTCAGCCTGAGCAGTACGTTGCTGGCGGCCGAGGAAGTGAAGATCGGTTTTCTGGTCAAGCAAGCCGAAGAGCCCTGGTTCCAGACCGAATGGGCCTTCGCTGAAAAGGCCGGCAAGGACAAGGGCTTCACCGTCATCAAGATCGCCGTGCCTGATGGCGAGAAAACCCTTTCGGCCATCGACAGCCTGGCAGCGAACGGCGCCAAGGGCTTCGTGATCTGCCCGCCGGACGTCTCCCTGGGCCCTGCGATCATGGCCAAGGCCAAGCTCAACGGTTTGAAAGTGATCGCTGTCGATGACCGTTTCGTCGATGCCGGTGGCAAGTTCATGGAAGACGTGCCGTACCTCGGCATGGCAGCTTTCGAAGTTGGCCAGAAGCAGGGCGCCGCCATGGCCGCCGAAGCGAAAAAACGCGGCTGGGACTGGAAACAAACCTATGCGGTGATCAACACCTTCAACGAACTCGATACCGGTAAGAAACGCACCGACGGTTCGGTTAAAGCCCTGGAAGACGCCGGGATGCCGAAAGACCACATTCTGTTCTCGGCCCTGAAAACCCTCGACGTACCTGGCAGCATGGACGCCACCAACTCGGCGTTGGTGAAGCTCCCGAGCGGGGCGAAAAACCTGATCATCGGCGGGATGAACGACAACACCGTGCTGGGCGGCGTGCGCGCCACCGAAAGCGCCGGTTTTGCCGCCGCCAACGTAATCGGTATCGGCATCAACGGCACCGATGCCATCGGCGAACTGAAGAAAGCCAACAGCGGCTTCTTCGGCTCGATGCTGCCGAGCCCGCACATCGAGGGCTACAACACCGCCAGCATGATGCACGAGTGGGTCACCACCGGCAAAGAACCGCCGAAATACACCGCCATGGACGACGTGACGCTGATCACGCGCGACAACTTCAAGCAGGAACTGGAAAAGATCGGCCTGTGGAATTGAGGGTCGGTTGATTTCATTGGCGGCCCCGGCGACGGGGCCGCCTGATCGGTGTGATGAGGTGGGTTATGCACGCACACGTACAAACAGATGAACAGCGCATTGGCGGCAGCCTGCGCTTCAACGGGATCGGCAAAACCTTTCCCGGGGTGAAGGCGCTGGACGGCATCAGCTTCGTCGCGCATCCGGGGCAGGTCCATGCCTTGATGGGCGAGAACGGCGCCGGTAAATCCACGCTGCTGAAGATCCTCGGCGGTGCTTACACGCCGAGCAGCGGCGACCTGCGGATCGGCGAGCAGACGAGGGTCTTCAAATCCACTGCCGACAGCATTGGCAGCGGGGTCGCGGTGATCCATCAGGAGCTGCACCTGGTACCGGAAATGACCGTGGCCGAAAACCTGTTTCTTGGGCATCTGCCGGCAAGTTTCGGCCTGATCAATCGCAGCGTTTTGCGGCAACAGGCATTGGCCTGCCTCAAAGGCCTGGCCGATGAAATCGATCCGCAAGAGAAAGTCGGGCGCTTGTCCCTCGGCCAGCGGCAATTGGTGGAAATCGCCAAGGCGCTGTCCCGTGGCGCGCATGTGATTGCGTTCGACGAACCCACCAGCAGCCTGTCGGCGCGGGAGATCGACCGCTTGATGGCGATCATCGGTCGTCTGCGCGACGAAGGCAAAGTGGTGCTCTACGTCTCCCATCGAATGGAAGAGGTCTTCCGCATCTGCAACGCGGTAACGGTGTTCAAGGACGGTCGCTTCGTGCGCACCTTCGAGGACACGAGCGCGCTGACCCATGACCAGTTGGTGACGTGCATGGTCGGTCGCGACATTCAGGATATCTACGATTACCGCAGCCGCCCGCGTGGTGCGGTGGCGCTCAAGGTTGACGGTTTACTGGGGCCGGGTTTGCGTGAACCGGTGAGTTTCGAGGTGCACAAGGGCGAGATTCTGGGTCTGTTCGGCTTGGTTGGCGCGGGCCGCACCGAGCTGTTTCGCATGCTCAGCGGACTTACCCGCAACACGGCCGGACGCCTGGAGTTGCGTGGACATGAACTGAAACTGCGTTCACCGCGCGATGCCATTGCGGCGGGGATTCTGCTGTGCCCCGAGGACCGCAAGAAAGAGGGCATCCTGCCACTGGCCAGTGTCGCCGAGAACATCAACATCAGTGCTCGTGGCGCTCATTCCACCTTCGGTTGCCTGTTGCGCGGGCTGTGGGAAAAGGGCAACGCCGACAAGCAGATCAAGGCGCTGAAGGTGAAGACGCCCAACGCGGCGCAGAAAATCATGTACCTGTCCGGCGGCAATCAGCAGAAGGCGATTCTCGGTCGCTGGCTGTCGATGCCGATGAAAATCCTGCTGCTCGATGAGCCTACACGCGGCATCGACATCGGTGCCAAAGCCGAGATTTACCAGATCATTCATAACCTGGCCGCCAGCGGCATCGCGGTGATCGTGGTGTCCAGCGACCTGATGGAAGTCATGGGCATTTCCGACCGCATCCTGGTGCTCTGCGAAGGCACGATGCGCGGCGAACTGACCCGCGAACACGCCAATGAATCCAACCTGCTGCAACTGGCTTTGCCACGCCAACGCGCTGCCGACGTGGCGAACTGAGAGGTGACTATGACCATCCAAAACAACGCTCTGCCAACCCCGCGCAAACCGCTGGACCTGCGACGCTTTCTCGATGATTGGGTAATGCTGCTGGCGGCCGTCGGGATCTTCGTGCTCTGCACCTTGCTGATCGACAACTTCCTGTCGCCGCTGAACATGCGCGGTCTGGGCCTGGCGATTTCCACCACCGGGATTGCCGCCTGCACCATGTTGTATTGCCTGGCGTCGGGGCACTTCGACTTGTCCGTGGGCTCGGTGATTGCCTGCGCCGGCGTGGTCGCGGCGGTGGTGATGCGCGACACCAACAGCGTGTTCCTCGGCGTCAGTGCGGCGCTGGTGATGGGGCTGATTGTAGGGCTGATCAACGGGATCGTGATCGCCAAGCTGCGGGTCAATGCATTGATTACCACACTGGCGACGATGCAGATCGTTCGTGGCCTGGCTTACATTTTTGCCAACGGCAAAGCGGTGGGCGTGTCCCAGGAGTCGTTCTTCGTCTTCGGTAACGGCCAGTTGTTCGGCGTGCCGGTGCCGATTCTGATCACCATCGTTTGCTTCCTGTTTTTCGGCTGGCTGTTGAATTACACCACCTACGGGCGCAACACCATGGCCATCGGTGGCAACCAGGAAGCGGCGTTGCTGGCTGGGGTAAACGTTGACCGAACCAAGATCATCATCTTCGCCGTGCACGGGGTGATTGGTGCATTGGCCGGGGTGATTCTGGCGTCGCGCATGACCTCGGGTCAGCCGATGATTGGCCAGGGTTTCGAGCTGACAGTGATCTCGGCTTGCGTGCTGGGCGGGGTGTCGCTGAGTGGCGGGATCGGGATGATTCGGCATGTGATTGCCGGGGTGCTGATTCTGGCGATCATCGAGAATGCGATGAACCTGAAGAACATCGATACCTTCTATCAGTACGTGATTCGCGGTTCGATCCTGTTGCTGGCGGTTGTGATCGACCGACTGAAACAACGCTGATTTTCCCTGGGGGAGCGGGATGTCCGGCACATGGATACTGGAAGTGCCGACGCCTTCGCGGGCAAGCCTCGCTCCTACAGTACCGCGCAGATCCCCCTGTAGGAGCGAGGCTTGCCCGCGAAAGCGGTCTGTCTGTCACACAATCCAGCCACAAAATATCCCTTGCTCGCCCTAATCCCTTTCGGTTATCACTTTGTACATGGTTAGACAGGTACGATTTGACAAGAAACAACGGGTTATCGATGAGCTTGTCCGGCGCATCGAAAGCGGCCTCATGGAGGACGGCTTGCTATTGCCGGGTGAACATCAGTTGGCTCAAGAATTCAAGGTCAGCCGCGGCACGCTGCGTGAAGCCCTGGCCGAACTGAAACGGCGTCACTACATCGCCACGCAAAGCGGAGTCGGTTCCATCGTTACTTACGACGGCGTAGTGCTCGATCAGAGCAGCGGCTGGGCCCAGGCACTGGCGGACAGCGGGGCGTTGATCAATACAGAAGTGCTGCGGCTGGAGGCGGTGACTCGGCCTGACCTGCTGTCGCGGTTCGGCACCGATCAATTCATTACCCTCGACCGTCGCCGGCGCGCCACCGACGGCACGCTGGTGTCTCTGGAGCGCGCGTTGATGCCCGCGACCGGAGGCCTGGAAGGCCTGCCGCGAGTGGGACTGATTGATAACTCCCTGACCATCACGTTGGCTGCCTACGGCTATGTCGGCGAGCACGGCGATCAGTGGATCGGTGCTGAACCCTTGAACGCCGAAGACGCCGAACTTCTCGGGCGCCCGGTCGGCACGGTATTTCTCAAGGCCCTGCGCACCACCTACGACCGTCAGAACCGTTTTATGGAGCAGGTCGAAAGCCTGCTCGATCCGGTGCACTTTCGCCTGCATTTGCAGTTTGGAGCTCCAAAATGACCGCGCTCAACCGTGCCCTCGGCGCGTTCTATGGACTGGCCCTGGGCGATGCGCTGGGCATGCCGACCCAATCCCTGAGCCGCGCCGACATCAAGGCGCGCTTCGTTGAAATTACCGATCTGCAAGACGCCGGCCCCGATCAACCGATTGCCGCGAACTTGCCCAAAGGTTCGATCACCGACGATACCGAGCAGGCGATTCTGGTCGCTCGGTTGTTGATCGAGGGCGAGGGCCGGATCGAACCGGCGGTACTGGCCCAACGATTGATCGAGTGGGAAGCCGGGATGCAGGCCAAGGGCTCGCAAGACTTGCTCGGCCCTTCGACCAAACGCGCGATCGAAATGATCCTCGCCGGCCACTCGCTGGAAGAGGCGGGGCGCTATGGCTCCACCAATGGCGCGGCGATGCGCATCACCCCGGTAGGGATTGCGGCCGATGTTGCCGATCCCGAGCGTTTCATCCGTGCCGTGGTGCAAGCCTGTCAGGTGACCCACAACACCACGCTGGGGATTGCCAGTGCGGCGGCGGTGGCGGCAGTGGTTTCCGCCGGGATCAACGGCATGGACCTGGGTGAGGCGTTGAACCTTGGACAGCAGCTCGCGCAGCAGGCAGAAAGTCACGGCCACTGGGTCGCCGGCGGGCGGATTGCCTCGCGCATCAGTTGGGCGCGGAGCATCGGCATCGACAGCGACAAGGCGTTGCTGGCGGATTTGCTGTACGACGTGATCGGCACTTCGGTGGCCTCACAGGAATCGGTGGTGGTGTCTTTTGCGCTGGCCCAGCAAGTGGCCATCGGCGAGATGACGGCCTTCGAAGCGCTGTGCATGGCCGCGAGCCTGGGCGGTGACACCGACACCATCGCGGCGATGCTCGGCGCCATGCTCGGGGCCTGTCTGGGGCTTGAGAGTTGGCCGATGGCGATGATCGAGCAGGTTAAAGCGGTTAACTCGTTGGAGTTGGAACCGTTGGTAAAAGGTCTGTTGGCTTTACGTTGACTGAGCTGGCCCCATCGCGGGCTGCCCGCGATGAATACGCCGCATACTTGAATTTTTCACCCGCAATGGAATGCACAAACACGGGCAGGACGGTCGGCTGTTGTTTTGTCCTCCGAGATTGCCCACAACCACAATAATGGCAAGGAGCATTTTTCATGAGTTCATCGAGCGCCGGGCAAAGTTCCGGGCAAAGCGCCGGACAACTGGAAACCCGTGGTATAGAACCGGTACCGGAGGGGGAGTGCAACGGTCATCCGCTGCAACTGTTCTGGGTCTGGTTTGCGGCCAACATTTCCATTCTCGGCTTGCCGTTGGGTGCCACGCTGGTGGCCTTTCGCGGCCTGGCGATCTGGCAAGCGATCATCGTCGCGATCCTTGGTGCCGCCGGTTCTTTCGCGGTGGTCGGGATCATCTCCATTGCCGGTCGTCGTGGTCGCGCACCGAGCCTGACGCTGTCGCGAGCGATCTTCGGCGTACGCGGCAATATCGGCCCGACGCTGGTCTCGCTGATGTCGCGTCTGGGCTGGGAAACCGTTAACACCACCACCGCCGCGTTCGTCTTGCTGTCGCTGTGCTCGATAGTGTTCGGCTCGCCGGTGGAAGCCAAAAGCGCACCGCTGCTGACCCTGGTGTTCATCGCGATTTTCGTGCTGCTGACGTTGTCGGTGTCCGGTCTCGGCCACGCCACATTGCTGTTGATCCAGAGATGGGCAACCTATGTGTTCGGTGCGCTGAACATCCTGGTCGGCGGTTTCCTCTGCGCGACCATCGATTGGAGCGCCGTATTCAATGCCACGCCAGCACCGCTGAGCGCGATGATCATCGGCATCGGCACTATGGCCGCCGGCACCGGGATCGGCTGGGCCAACGCCGGCGCAGACATGTCGCGCTATCAGCACCGCAGCGTCAAAGCCGTGCGCCTGGTGGCGTCGGCGGCGTTCGGTGCGGGGATTCCGCTGGTGCTGCTGATCACCCTCGGTGGTCTGCTGTCGGTGGGTAACAACGATCTGGCCTCGGCCACTGACCCGATTGTCGCGATCCGCGACATGCTGCCGACCTGGATGGCGGTGCCGTACCTGATCACCGCGTTCGGCGGACTACTGCTGTCGAATAACCTGTCGGTGTACTCCGCCGGTTTGACCACCTTGACCCTCGGCCTGAAGGTCAAGCGCGTGTATGCGGTGGTGGTCGATATCATTGCGATCTTCGCCGGCTCGATCTACTTCATGCTGATCGCCGAAAGTTTTTACGGTCCGTTCATCACCTTCATTTCCTTGCTGGCGGTGCCGATCACGGCGTGGGTCGGGATCTTCGTGGTCGACCTGATCCATCGTCATTACTACAGCCCCAAGGACCTGCTGGACGTCAGCCCGAGCAGCGCCTACTGGTATCGCGGCGGCGTCGAGTGGCGTGCATTCGGTGCGTGGGCGGTGGCGATTGTGTTGGGTTTCAGCTTCACCACCATTGGCACCACTGAACAAGATGTCTGGTTCCGGGGCTTCCTGTCCGACTCCTGGCTGGGCCACAACGGTCTGGGCTGGATCGTGACGTTCGTGGTAGCTGGCGGGATTTACTGGGCGCTCGGCGGTGCGAAGGACCGTCGTACCGCGTTGCTCGAGCCTGCGCATGTCTAGGCTGCTGCACACCGGCCAGGTCATCATCGACCTGGTCATGGCCGTGGATAAACTGCCTCATTCGGGCGGTGACGTGTTGGCGCAATCCGCCCGTTTCGAGGCGGGCGGCGGTTTCAATGTGATGGCCGCGGCCCGACGGAACGGCTTGCCGGTGGTTTACCTCGGGCGCCATGGCAACGGCCGTTTTGGTGACCTGGCCCGGGAGGCGATGACGGCAGAAGGCATTCGGATCGGCATCGCTCACAGTGCTGAGCGCGACACCGGGTTGTGTGTCGCACTGACTGAAGCCTCGGCCGAACGCACGTTCATTTCCTACATCGGTGCCGAAGGCGAATTGACCGCCGAAGACTTGGCGAGTGTGCCGTCCGAGGCGGGCGACTTTGTCTATGTCAGTGGTTACAGCCTGCTGCATGCCGGCAAGGCTCAGGTGCTGGTGGATTGGGTGCTGGAGCTGCCGGACGGGATCAAAGTGGTATTCGATCCGGGACCGTTGGTGGATTCGCCGAACGCACCGCTGATGAAGGCCTTGCTGCCGCGCATCGATCTGTGGACCAGCAACCGTGTCGAGGCGCTGCGGTTTACCGGGGCGTCGGACATTGCCGAGGCGTTGAATATTTTGGCGGATCAGTTGCCGACGGACGCCCTGATGGTGGTTCGCGATGGGCCGCAGGGCTGCTGGATCAGCCAGCATGGCGACCGTCAGCAGGTGCCGGGATTCAAGGTCTCGGCCGTCGACAGCAACGGTGCGGGGGATGCCCATGCCGGGGTGTTTGTGGCCGGGTTGGCGCAGGGTTTGTCGGCGGCTGAAGCGGCACGGCGGGCGAATGCGGCAGCGGCGTTGGCGGTCACTCGTTGGGGGCCGGCGACTTCGCCGGGGGCGGCGGAAGTGGATGCGTTGATCCGCGAGACTTTTAGCGCCTGATCAGCCGCCATCGGCCCTCAAATTCACCCTCAATCCTGACGTTCAACCCGCCTTGCGCAACGCCTCGATCAACTCTTGCTTGCGCATGCTCGAGCGCCCCGGAATCTTCTTCGCCCGGGCTTCCTTCATCAGGCTGTCCACCGTCTGGGTATCGCGTGAAGCCTTGCTGTTGCGCGGTTTGCCCTCTCTGGTGGCGACTGCACGGCGGGCTGATTCCTTGCGATCGGCAGACTTGGCAGCGGCCGGCTTCTTGCGTCCCGAGCCACCGGCGCGCTCACCGCCACCCGACTGCTTGTTCACCGTCGCCCAGGCGCGGGCCTCGGCTTCATCTTTCGACACGCCTTTGCGTTCGTAGCTTTCTTCGATGTGTTCGGCCTTGCGTTTCTGCTCGGCGGTGTATTTGTCTTTGCTTCCACGAGGCATGGGATTTCTCCTGGCTATAGGAGCTGGCGCAGGCTTCGCCAGCTCCTGCTCGGTTAGTTATCCAGTTTGCGCGCCGCCTCAACCCCAGCGGCGCTGAGTTTGATCGGCAGGTTCAGCGAGTGTTCGCCGGCTTCGTTGCAGATCACATGACCGTGCTGGATCAGCCCACGCTCCTGCAGCGTCGCAAGGGTGCTGGCCACGACTTTCTCCCCCCGGTAATTGTCCAGAACCTCCTTACCCAAGCCGCTTGGATGGGCATGCAGCAGGCGGGTCAGGACTTCTTTTTCCAGGTTTTTATCGACGTTCATGGTGACCTCTTGGTTGGGATGGACGGGTATGGCGCCTGGCTCGCATCGGCGAACCCTTACCCGATATTGGTCCGTCCACGATCTGGATTGGTGCCTGATGAACGACGAGCGGTGTGGCCCTGGCTCCTCAGCCGACGCCGATTTCTTCCTTGAACAGCTCCATGAATCCCTTCAAACGTTGATGGCGAACCTGTGCCAGACGCTGGCCGGTGGTCGTTTGGAAGCCGTCCGCCAGGTGCAGCAGCTTGGTCTGGAAATGATCGAGGCAAAAGCGTTTGTCGTCGTAGTCCCGCTCGTTTGCCTCCGGGTCCACAGGGTCGTACAGCGCGCTGCCCATGCGCCCGGCTATGTAGAAGGTACGCGCCACGCCGAGCATGCCAAGCGAGTCGAGGCGGTCGGCGTCCTGGATGATTCGGGCTTCGAGGGTCGTGGGTGTGATGTTGGCGCTGAAGCTATGGGCCTCAATGGCATGGACGACCGCGGTGATTTTTGCGTCAGGCCAATCCATGGCTGTCAGCACTGTCGACGCTTTCTGCGCCGCCAGCCGCGACGCCTGGGAACGCAGCGGCGAGTTCTTCTCCACCGCCACGCAATCGTGCAACAGCACGGCGGCCAGCAGCACTTCAAGATCACCGCTTTCTTCAGCATGAAGCGTGCGCACGTTGTGCCATACCCGTTGCAAGTGCGACAGATCGTGAGCACCGTCCTCGCCAGGTTCCAGCGCATGGGGCAGCAGTTCAGAAGCCAGATTCTGCAGAGGTGCGAAAGCAGCGGTGCTCATAAATGTCCTAAGTATGAAAACGCTTTTGTGGCGAGGGAGCTTGCTCCCGTTGGGCTGCGCAGCAGCCCCGACCCCAGACGGCACGGTATTTCAATTAGACCCGCGTCGCCAGTTTTTGCGACTGCTTTGCAGCCGAGCGGGAGCAAGCTCCCTCGCCACATTGCTTTCAAATGTGACGAGCGCCGCGCGCGGACTTAGTATGGCGTTTTCAACTTTTGACAAGGCACGTCCATGACGATCGAAATCCGCCCGGCAACCCCCAGCGATGCTCCGCAAATCCTCGCGTTCATCACTGAACTGGCCGACTTCGAACGTGCCCGCCACGAAGTCATCGCCAGCGTCGCCGACATCGAGCGCAGTCTGTTCAGCGAAGGCGCCACCGCCCATGGCCTGATCTGCCTGCGCGATGGCCTGCCGATCGGCTTCGCGGTGTTCTTCTTCAGCTATTCCACCTGGCTGGGCAGCAATTGCCTGTACCTCGAAGACCTCTACATCACCCCTGAACAACGGGGCGGTGGCGCCGGTAAAACCCTGCTGCGCCACCTGGCGAAAATCGCCTGCGCGAATGACTGCGGCCGTTTCGAATGGAGCGTGCTGGACTGGAACAAGCCGGCGATCGAATTTTACAAATCCCTTGGCGCACAGCCACAGGAAGAGTGGGTGCGGTATCGGATGGATGGGGCGGTGTTAAGGGATTTTGCCGCCGGTCATTGATCCTCTAAAAGATCGCAGCCTTCGGCAGCTCCTGCACGGGATTGTGTTTCGACCGCGATATTGCGGGCGTACATCGAATCTGTAGGAACTGCCGAAGGCTGCGATCTTTTTTTTGTCGAATCTCAATATGTGGGATTGATATTTATATATTGAGATTGTCCCTCGTCCAGGTTTATAGTCCAGCTCACTCACTGCCAAAAAACAAAACAGGTGAAGCGATGCTGGCGCAATTGATCGCGCTCGATTGGGGGACAACCTCATTACGTGCTTACAAACTCGGCTTCGGTGGCCAGGTGCTGGAACAGCGTGCGCTGTCGTCCGGGATCATGCAGTTGCCCAAGACGCCGCGAACCATCGCCGGTCAGGCGTGCGCCGACGGTTTTGAACTGGCCTTCGACGAGGCTTGCGGTGACTGGCTCGACGCGCAGCCCGATGTACCGGTGATTGCCTGTGGCATGGTCGGCAGCGCTCAGGGCTGGCGCGAAGCGGCCTACTGCGACACGCCGGCGAACGTCGCCAATCTCGGAACCTCCCTACAAACCGTTCGCAGTCTTCGCGGTATCGATGTGCACATCGTGCCGGGTGTGATTCAGCGTTCGCACTTGCCCAACGTCATGCGTGGCGAGGAAACCCAGGTCCTCGGCGTATTGCAGAATCTGCCGGGCGAGGCGGGTAGCGATCTGTTGATCGGCCTGCCGGGCAGTCATTCGAAATGGGTGCAAGTGGCCGACGGCTGCATCGTGCATTTCGATACCTTCATGACCGGCGAAGTCTTCGCCGTGCTCAGCGAACACAGCATTCTGGGGCGCACTCAGCAGCGCGGCGGGGCTTTTGATGGCGATGCTTTTGACCGTGGCGTGCAAGTGGCGCTGTCGGCGGACGGCGAGATCGGGCCGCTGTCGACGTTGTTCAGTACCCGCAGCCTGGGGCTGACCGGCGAGCTGAGCGCCACCGCTCAGCCGGACTATCTGTCCGGCCTGCTGATCGGCCATGAACTGTCGGCCCTGGCCAATGTTCAGCGGCGTCGACGCAATAGCGTGCACCTGCCCTCGATCATCCTTATCGGCAATGCCCAACTCTGCACTCGCTACAGCCGGGCGCTCGACGCCTGCGGTTTTACCCGGGTGACCCTGGCCGAGCAGGCCACCGAACGCGGCTTGTGGCAGTTGGCGGTCGCCGCCGGACTGGTCACTGCAAACCCATCCCGTTAAACCTGACTGGAGGTCTGACATGCTCAAGCAAGCATTGGCACAAAACGGTCTGATCGCGATCTTGCGTGGCCTGCGTCCGCAAGAGGCGGCAGCCGTCGGCGAAGTCCTGTATTCAGCCGGATTTCGCGTCATCGAAGTGCCGCTTAATTCCCCCGAGCCGTACGAAAGTATCCGCATCCTGCGCAGCACATTACCCGCCGACTGCCTGATCGGCGCGGGCACGGTGTTGACGCCGGAACAGGTCGAGCAGGTGAAAGCGGCGGGCGGCCAGGTGATCGTCATGCCCCACAGCGATGCCAAAGTGTTGCGCGCGGCGAAGGCAGCAGGGCTGTTCTTGTCGCCGGGCGTGGCAACGCCGACCGAAGCCTTTGCAGCCCTGGCCGAAGGGGCGGATGTGCTGAAGATGTTCCCGGCCGAGCAGATGGGCCCAGCCGTAGTGAAAGCCTGGCTGGCGGTGTTGCCGGCGGGGACGGTGCTGTTGCCGGTGGGCGGGATTACGCCAGACAACATGCAGGTGTTTGTCGAGGCCGGCGTCAAAGGTTTCGGTCTCGGCTCCGGGTTGTTCAAACCGGGCATGACGGCTGACGAAGTAGCGGTGCGCGCCAAGGCATATGTCGCTGCATGGAACGCTCTGCGTTAAGACTTTCTGGCGCTGTGAGCGCTGCATCTACAAGAGAGACAATAGAGATGAAAATCACCAAACTCACCACCTTCATCGTTCCGCCGCGCTGGTGCTTCCTCAAGGTCGAGACCGACGAGGGCGTGACCGGTTGGGGCGAGCCCGTGGTCGAAGGCCGCGCGCACACCGTCGCTGCTGCGGTCGAGGAGTTGTCCGACTACCTGATCGGTAAAGATCCCCGCAACATCGAAGACATCTGGACGGTGCTCTACCGTGGCGGCTTCTACCGGGGCGGGGCGATCCATATGAGCGCGCTGGCCGGTATCGACCAGGCGCTGTGGGACATCAAGGGCAAGGCGTTGGGAGTGTCGGTCAGCGATCTGTTGGGCGGCCAGGTGCGGGACAAGATCCGGGTTTATTCGTGGATCGGTGGTGATCGCCCGGCGGACACTGCTCGCGCCGCGAAAGAAGCGGTCAGCCGTGGTTTCACCGCAGTGAAAATGAACGGCACCGAAGAGCTGCAATTCCTCGATTCCTTCGAGAAAGTCGACCTGGCGCTGGCCAACGTTGCCGCCGTGCGCGATGCGGTCGGCCCGAATGTCGGCATCGGCGTGGACTTCCATGGTCGGGTACACAAGCCGATGGCCAAGGTGCTGATGAAGGAACTCGACCCGTACAAACTGATGTTCATTGAAGAACCAGTGCTCAGTGAAAACTACGAAGCGCTGAAGGAGCTGGCGCCGCTGACCAGCACACCGATTGCTCTTGGTGAGCGGCTGTTCTCGCGTTGGGATTTCAAGCGTGTGCTTAGCGAAGGCTACGTCGACATCATCCAGCCTGATGCGTCCCACGCGGGCGGCATCACCGAAACCCGCAAGATCGCCAACATGGCCGAAGCCTACGACGTGGCGCTGGCGCTGCATTGCCCGCTGGGACCGATTGCCCTGGCGGCGTGCCTGCAACTGGATGCGGTTTGCTACAACGCGTTCATTCAGGAACAGAGCCTGGGCATCCATTACAACGAGAGCAATGACCTGCTCGATTACGTGAAAGACCCGCGCGTGTTCGACTACGACAAAGGCTTCGTGAAGATCCCCAATGGGCCGGGCCTGGGCATCGAGATCAACGAGGAATACGTGATCGAACGCGCCGCCGTCGGCCACCGCTGGCGCAATCCGATCTGGCGCCATGCCGATGGCAGTTTTGCCGAGTGGTGATACTCGCGCGGTGATCGTTCCCACGCAGAGCGTAGGAACGATCAAACACCATGACCTCAATAAACATAAGAAGAGGCACCCCCATGCAACCGCAAACCCTCACCGGGCAGGCGTCGTTGGTGACGCCCAGTCGCAAGCGATTTTTCATCATGGTCCTGTTGTTCATCACGGTGGTGATCAACTACCTGGACCGCAGCAACCTGTCCATTGCCGCCCCGGCGTTGACCAGCGACCTGGGCATCGATCCGATTCATGTCGGGCTGATTTTTTCCGCATTCGGCTGGACCTACGCCGCCATGCAGATCCCCGGCGGCTGGCTGGTGGACCGGGTGCCGCCGCGTATCCTCTATAGCGTTGCATTGCTGTTGTGGTCGCTGGCCACGGTGATGCTCGGCTTCGCCGCCAGTTTTATCGCATTGTTCGTGCTGCGCATGGCGGTCGGTGCCCTGGAAGCGCCGGCGTACCCGATCAACAGCCGCGTAGTGACAACCTGGTTCCCCGAGCGCGAACGCGCCACAGCCATCGGTTTCTACACCTCCGGGCAGTTCGTCGGCCTGGCGTTCCTGACACCGGTGCTTACCTGGCTGCAACACCAATATGGCTGGCACATGGTGTTTGTCAGCACCGGTGTGGTGGGCATCCTTTGGGCGGTGATTTGGTACGCGGTGTATCGCGAACCACGGGATTTCAAGGGCGCCAATGACGCGGAAATCGAGCTGATCCGCGAGGGCGGCGGGTTGGTTGATATTCAGGCCGAAGCCGCCAGGGCCAAGGCGAAATTCAGCTGGGTCGACCTCGGGATTGTCCTGAGCAAGCGCAAGTTGTGGGGCATTTACCTCGGCCAGTTCTGCCTCAATTCGACTTTATGGTTCTTCCTGACATGGTTCCCGACTTACCTGGTGAAATATCGCGGCATGGACTTCATCAAGTCTGGCTTGCTGGCGTCACTGCCGTTTCTCGCAGCGTTTGTCGGCGTGCTGTGTTCGGGGTTCTTCTCGGACTTTTTGATTCGTCGCGGCTACACCGTAGGCTTCGCCCGTAAGCTGCCGATCATTGGCGGACTGCTGATTTCCACCTCGATCATCGGCGCCAACTTCGTCGAGTCGACGCCGCTGGTGATCGCCTTCCTCGCGCTGGCTTTCTTCGGCAACGGTCTGGCCTCGATCACCTGGTCGCTGGTGTCGACCCTGGCCCCGGCACGCTTACTCGGACTGACCGGTGGGGTGTTCAATTTCATCGGTAATCTGGCGGCGATTACCACGCCAATCGTCATCGGTTTCCTTGCCTCCGGTGATTCGTTTGCCCCGGCGATCACCTATATCTCTGTTCTGGCGTTGCTGGGTGCGCTGTCCTACGTGTTGCTGGTGGGCAAGGTCGAGCGTATCAAGTTGTAGTCGCAGCCATCCGGCGACCATAATGCCGCCCGTTCCCTCGCTCAACGGTAAAGGCTGGATATGCAGGAAGACGCCCCAAAAATCGCCAAGGACGCCGCGCCGACCGGCACCCAGACACTGCTTCGCGGCCTGGGTGTGGTGCAGGCGGTGGCCAGTGGCGCCCGCGATCTCAAGGAAATCGCCCGGCTGATCGGCACGACGCGCAGCACCACCCATCGTCTGGCCAGTTGCCTGGTGGACGAGCGTTATCTGCGGGTAGTGCCGCAGGTAGGCTATCTGCTGGGGCCGAAACTGATCGAGCTGGGTTTTCAGGCGCGCGAAGAGCTGCCGTTGGTGACGCTGGCCGGGCCGTATCTGGATGAGTTGTCGGCGTTGACCGGCGACACCATTCACCTGGCGATTCGTGAAGGCGACGAGGTGCTGTACCTGCTCAAGAATCCGGGGCGCAATGGCCCGGAAATGCGTTCGCGGGTCGGCCATCGCATGCCGTTGGCGCGTACCGGGATTGGTAAGGCGCTGATGCTTGATGACTCGCAGGAAGAATGGCAACGGCTGTATGAAATCAGCTTGCCGGTGGGTGGGAAAAATCAGTTCTGGCCGCAGCACCCGGAGCAATCCTGGGAGCAGTTTCAGCAGCGCATGATCGAGTACGTGGCCGGCGGCTATGCCTTCGACCTGGAGGATAACGAACCGTCGATTCGCTGCGTGGCGGCACCGATCCGCGATGCCAGCAAGCGCATTGTCGCCGGCATCAGCATCGCCAGCACCGTGCCGTACATGCCACTGGAAAAAATGGCCGAGCTGATTCCCCTGATCAAAGGGGTCACAGCCCGGCTGTCGGCGGAATTGGGCCTGAAGGTTTAGAGTTTCAGCGTCGCCATGTCGATCACGAAGCGGTATTTCACGTCACCGGCGATCATACGGGTGTAAGCCTCGTTGATCTGGCGGATGTCGAGCATTTCGATGTCGCAGGAGATGCCGTGCTCGGCGCAGAAGTCCAGTACTTCCTGGGTTTCGGCGATGCCGCCGATCAGTGAGCCGGCCAGTATGCGACGACCCAATACCAATTTGGCAGCATGCACCGGCGGATCGATCGGCTCGATCAAGCCCACCAGAATGTGCACGCCGTCGAAACGCAGGGTATCGAGGTAGGGGTTGAGGTCGTGCTGCACCGGAATGGTGTCCAGCAGGAAGTCGAATTGTCCGGCGGCGGCCTTCATCTGTTCGGCATCGGTGGACACGATCACGTGGTCCGCGCCTTGGCGACGACCTTCTTCAGCCTTGCTCGCCGAGCGGGTGAACAAGGTCACCTCAGCGCCCATCGCCTTGGCGAACTTGATCCCCATGTGACCGAGACCGCCCATGCCAAGAATCCCGACCTTGTCACCGGCCTTCACGCCGTAGTGCTTGAGCGGCGAGTAGGTGGTGATGCCGGCACATAGAATCGGCGCGGCGCTGGCCAGGTCGAGCTTCTCCGGGATGCGCACGACAAAGTGCTCGCTGACCACAATGCTGTCGGAGTAACCGCCCATCGTGTTGCTGCCATCGATCCGGTCCGGGGTGGCGTACGTCATGGTCGGGCCTTCGAGGCAGTATTGCTCCAGATCGGCCTGGCAGGCTTCGCAATGGCGGCACGAGTCGACCATGCAACCGACGCCGACCAGATCGCCGACTTTGTGTTTAGTAACGTTCGCGCCGACGGCGGTCACTTTGCCGACGATCTCATGGCCGGGCATCAGCGGGTAAACCGCAATGCCCCACTCGTTGCGCGCTTGGTGGATGTCGGAATGGCAGACGCCGCAGTAGAGAATCTCGATTGCGACGTCGTCGGCCCGTGGACTGCGGCGTTCGAATTTCATCGGGGCGAGGGGAGTGGTGGGCGACTGAGCGGCGTATCCGATGGCGGTGTACATGGTGAACCTCGCAAAGCAGTGACAGGTGAGGCGAGCCATTCTGGGCACCGCACGGGTGGCCGGCCATGGCGATTCCTCCGGGTGTCATGCCTAATCCTCCGGTATGCGCCGTTGATTGGCCGCATTGGCGTTCAGACCTGCGATGATGTTTTCATCCCTTTTTTCGCGACTTTTTTGTGAAGAGCTCTCCATGTTGTTGACCCGTCATCTCGATGCCAATGCCACGCTGGTTTCGCTGATCCAGCCGCTGACCACCCGCGATGGTTTCACGCCTACCGCGTTGCCGGGCGTGCAGATTTTGCGGGCCAGTTGTGATTTGGCCCGTGGCCCGCAAATCTACGAGCCAAGCCTGGTCATCATCGCCCAGGGCAGCAAGTTGGCGTATCTGGGGTCGCGTACTCTGGAATACGGTGCCGGGCATTATTTGATTCAGGCGCTGCCGGTGCCGTTCGAGTGCGAGACGTTTTCCGCGCCCGATGGCCCGATGCTGGGCATTTCCATCGCCATTGACCGGGTGTTGCTCGGTGAGTTGGTGCTGGCAATGGGGCTGGCGTCGGGGCGCTATATCGCGGCGCAGACGCCAGAGTCCATGACTTCGGCGGTGCTCGATGATGCGATGCGTGGTTGTGTTGAACGGCTGTTGCGCTGTCTGCACGACCCGCTGGAGAGCCAGGTTATGGGACAGGCGCGATTGCGTGAGTTGTTGTTCGTCGCCTTGCGTGGGCCGCAAGCCGATGTATTGCGGGCGCTGGTGGAGCAACAGGGGCAGTTCGCCCGGATCGCGGCCTCTCTGAGTCATCTGCATGCGCATTACACCGAGCCGCTGAACGTCGACGCCCTGGCCAGTTGCGCGAACATGAGCGCGTCGACGTTTCATGAGCATTTCAAACGCTGCACCTTGTTGTCGCCAGTGCAGTATCTGAAGCGTTTGCGTTTGCTCAAGGCCCAGCGCTTGCTGCAGGGCGAAGGATTGGGCGTGGCCCAGGTAGCGCATCGGGTGGGGTATCAGAGCACGTCGCAGTTCAGCCGTGAGTACAAGCGCTACTTCGAGCGTAATCCGGGGGATGAGCGCGCTGCCTGATCCACAGGTTCTTGTGGTGACGCTTGAATTGCGGGCAACAAAAAGGCCCCCGTTCAGGGAGCCTTGTTGTTCAAGCGATCGACTTACATGTTCGGGTAAGTCGGGCCGCCGGAGCCTTCCGGCGCCACCCAGGTGATGTTCTGTGCAGGGTCCTTGATGTCGCAGGTCTTGCAGTGAACGCAGTTCTGGGCGTTGATCTGGAAGCGCTTCTCGCCGTCTTCCTGGGTGACCACTTCGTACACGCCGGCCGGGCAGTAACGCTGGGCAGGTTCATCGTACAGCGGCAGGTTCTTGCTGATCGGGATGCTCGCGTCGGCCAGCTTCAGGTGGCACGGCTGCTCTTCTTCGTGGTTGGTTCCGGAGATGAACACCGAGCTGAGTTTGTCGAAGCTGATCTTGCCGTCCGGTTTCGGGTAGTCGATCTTCTTGCAGTCGGCCGCCAGTTTCAGGCATGCGTAATCCGGCTTGGTGTCGTGCAGGGTGAACGGCAGTTTGCCGCCGAAGATGTTCTGGTCGATCCAGTTGAAGCCGCCGCCGACAATGGCGCCGAACTTGTGGATCGCCGGGCCGAAGTTGCGGCTGGCGAACAGTTCGTCGTAGAGCCAGCTCTTCTTGAATGCTTCGACATAAGTGGTCAGCTCTTGCGTGCCGTCCAGATCGGCGAACAGCGCATCGGCCACGGCGTCAGCGGCGAGCATGCCAGACTTCATCGCCGTGTGGCTGCCCTTGATCTTGGCGAAGTTCAGGGTGCCGAGGTCGCAACCGATCAGCGCGCCGCCCTTGAAGACCATTTTCGGCAGCGAGTTCAGGCCGCCTTTGCAGATGGCGCGAGCGCCGTAGCTGACGCGCTTGCCGCCTTCCAGGTATTGCTTGAGCACCGGGTGATGCTTGAGACGCTGGAATTCATCGAATGGCGACAGGAAGGTGTTGCTGTAGGAAAGATCGACGATCAGACCGACCACCACCTGGTTGTTTTCCAGGTGATAGAGGAACGAGCCCCCGGTGTTCTCGGTGCCCATGATGTCCAGCGGCCAGCCGGCGGTGTGGACCACCAGGCCTGGCTGGTGCTTGGCCGGGTCGATTTCCCAGATTTCTTTCAGGCCGATGCCGTAATGCTGGGCGTCGGCTTCGCTGTCGAGGTTGAAACGCTTGATCAGCTGCTTGCCGATGTGGCCGCGGCAACCTTCGGCGAACAGCGTGTACTTGGCACGCAGTTCCATGCCTGGGGTGTACAGGCCTTCCTTCGGATTGCCTTCGCGGTCAACGCCCAGATCGCCGGTGATGATCCCGCGCACCACGCCGTTCTCGTCGAACAGCGCTTCCTGGGCGGCGAAGCCCGGGTAGATTTCCACGCCCAGGTTTTCGGCCTGCTGGGCCAGCCAGCGGCACAGGTTGCCCAGGGAGATAATGTAGTTGCCTTCGTTGTGCATGGTCTTGGGCACAAAGAAGTCTGGAATCTTCTGCGCGCTGTCAGCGTTTTTCAGAACGAAGATGTCATCGCGGGTGACTGGCGTGTTCAGCGGCGCGCCGAGTTCTTTCCAGTCTGGGAACAGTTCGTTCAGGGCCCGTGGTTCGAACACGGCACCGGACAGGATATGAGCGCCGACTTCGGAGCCTTTTTCGACCACGCAGACGCTGATTTCCTTACCGGCTTCGGCGGCCTTCTGCTTCAAACGGCAGGCGGCGGACAGGCCAGCGGGGCCGGCACCGACGATGACCACGTCGAATTCCATGTATTCGCGTTCCACAGGCTATCTCCTACTCAAGGCTCAACAGTTTTTTTTCTAATTGGAGGTTAGGTGTCGCATTCATGAATTCCCCACAGTGCGGCACAGAGGACAATCGATGAACCACCTTTCTCTCTGGGTGGCGCATTATATCTACACCACTCTTAGCGTCCAATACAAACGTTTGTTTGAATCGGCTCAAAGCCAGATAAATCAAAGTCACGCGGCTTATGACTGGCCATTTTGCCGTATTGACCGGAATAGGTGTTCCGGTCAAGATACGGGCGGTTTTGCGCTCGCCGTAGGCTGAATACAGGTTCCAAGAGCACCTCTAAAGACAGGGCGATGGCAGTACAAGGTGAAGCGCCGCGCAGGTATCGCGCGCAGTTTACACGTCGCGGTAATGAATGACTTATCGGTCACCACTGACGAACGGTCATCAGCCTCGTGAGCAAGGTTCACCCGATACACCTGCCAGCGTTTTTAGAGGTGCCCTTGCGCCGATGAGCATCAACCGCCAGGTTCGCCTAGGCGACTTTCTTTTCACCGGAGAGTAACGAGGAATCCATGAAGGTTCTTGTAGCTGTCAAACGCGTTGTGGATTACAACGTCAAGGTTCGCGTCAAGGCGGACAATTCCGGCGTCGACCTCGCCAACGTCAAGATGTCGATGAACCCGTTCTGCGAAATCGCAGTGGAAGAAGCCGTACGTCTGAAAGAGAAAGGCGTGGCGACTGAAATCGTCGTCGTCTCCATCGGCCCATCCACCGCCCAAGAGCAACTGCGCACCGCGCTGGCTCTGGGTGCCGACCGCGCCATCCTCGTCGAATCCGCTGAAGATCTGACTTCCCTGGCCGTGGCCAAGCTGCTCAAGGCAGTGGTCGACAAGGAGCAGCCACAGCTGGTGATCCTCGGCAAACAAGCCATCGACAGCGACAACAACCAGACTGGCCAGATGCTCGCGGCATTGAGCGGCTACGGTCAGGGCACGTTCGCGTCGAAAGTCGAAGTGACCGGCGATACAGTTGCCGTGACCCGCGAAATCGACGGCGGCGCGCAGACGGTTTCCCTGAAACTGCCGGCCATCGTCACCACCGACCTGCGTTTGAACGAGCCGCGCTACGCGTCCCTGCCAAACATCATGAAAGCCAAGAAGAAGCCTCTCGAAGTGCTGACTCCGGACGCTTTGGGCGTTTCCACCGCCTCCACCAACAAGACCCTGAAAGTCGAAGCGCCAGCTGCACGCAGCGCGGGTATCAAGGTCAAGTCGGTGGCTGAACTGGTCGAGAAACTGAAAAACGAAGCGAAGGTAATCTAATCATGACTATCTTGGTAATCGCCGAACACGACAACAAAGTGCTGGCCCCGGCCACGCTGAACACCGTTGCTGCTGCCGCCAAGATCGGTGGCGACATCCACGTTCTGGTTGCAGGCCAGGGCGCTGGCGCCGTGGTTGAAGCCGCTGCGAAAATCGCTGGCGTGAGCAAAGTCCTGAACGCTGACAATGCTGCTTACGCGCATCAGCTGCCGGAAAACGTTGCTCCACTGGTAGCCGAGTTGGGCAAGGGCTACAGCCACATCCTGGCTGCCGCCACTTCCAACGGCAAAAACATCCTGCCGCGCGTCGCCGCTCAGCTGGACGTTGACCAGATCTCCGAGATCATCTCGGTAGAAAGCGCCGATACCTTCAAGCGCCCGATCTACGCCGGTAACGCCATCGCTACTGTGCAATCGAATGCTGCAGTGAAAGTGATCACCGTGCGTGCTACCGGTTTCGACCCGGTGGCTGCCGAAGGTGGTTCGGCCGCCGTTGAAGCTGTTGCCGCTGTTCACAACGCCGGCACTTCCAGCTTCGTCAACGAAGAACTGGCCAAGTCCGATCGTCCGGAACTGACCGCTGCCAAGATCGTCGTTTCCGGTGGTCGTGGCATGCAGAACGGCGACAACTTCAAACACCTGTACGCCCTGGCCGACAAGCTGGGCGCTGCCGTCGGTGCTTCGCGCGCTGCGGTTGACGCAGGTTTCGTACCCAACGACATGCAGGTCGGTCAGACCGGCAAGATCGTTGCGCCACAGCTGTACATCGCCGTTGGTATCTCCGGCGCGATCCAGCACCTGGCTGGCATGAAAGACTCCAAAGTGATCGTGGCGATCAACAAGGACGAAGAAGCGCCGATCTTCCAAGTGGCCGATTATGGCCTGGTGGCAGACCTGTTCGAAGCCATCCCTGAGTTCGAGAAGCTGGTCTAATCCGGCGGCTTGACTTATAAAGAGCCCGGCCTTTTGGTCGGGCTTTTTTTTGTTCCGGATTTGAGTGGGGAGAGTGTTGCCATGGATCTGCGCCACTGGTTTGGCTGCTCTTTTTTGCCAGGATTGTGTTTAAGTCTGGCGCTGGTGCCGGGGCTGTCCAGCGCTGCAGGCAAGTGCGAGCGCCTGATCGTGACCGGCAGTCCCGACGCACCACCGTACCTGTGGCAAGACCCGCAAAACCCTAAGCACCTGATTGGCGCCAGCGCTGATTTATTGCAACAAGTGGCGGGGGAGTTGGGCATCAAGGTCGAGCTGCTTTATGCCGGCAAACGCTCCCAGGCCCTGGACGAAGTGCGCAGCGGGCGCATGGACATGCTGGCCGATGCGCCGTTGATGGTCACTGAACTGGAAAATCTGGATTACATCCATCCTGCGCTGCTGGAAAACGATTATCTGGTCTGGACTCGCAACGACTCGTTATTGGTTTACAACGAAGCGCAGGACCTCCACGGTCATCCCGGCGCGTTGTCGGAAAAGGCTCGAGTGACCCCTTCATTCGGCACTTTCGCCGAGCAGCAATTGACCCTCGTGCGCACACCCAATCTGACTCAGGCCTTTCAGAAATTGCTGCTGGGCGAGGTGGAGTTTGTCCTCGCCGGTCGCTACTCGGGCATGGCCATGGTGCAAACGCTGGGGATGGCCAATGACTTGATGGCCCACCCACAACCCATCGACAAACCCGGCCTGTACCTCGCGGTTTCCCATAACTCCGCCTGTAACGATCCTTGGTTGCGCGGACAGCTGGCCAAAAAGATGACAGAATTGCCCGCGTCCGGACTGACGGAAGCTGCGTTGCTGCGCAATATTGAGCGTTGGAAAGCGCAAGGCTCACAATCGCAGCCACAACCTGTCAGTACCCCAAAACAGTAGGGATTTTTAGTGAGTATTCGACCTCTTTTCGCTGCCCTGGCCGTTCTGGCTCTGGCGGGTTGTGCAGCCGATCCGGCGCCGAATGAACAAATACGCCTGACCGAACAGGCCCTCGAACAAGCCAAGGCCGTGGGCGCTACCGCCGAGGAAGTGCCGGAGCTGAAACTGGCCCAGGACAAGTTCAACCGGGCCAAGGGCAACATGGCCGACCAGTCCTTCAAGAATGCGCGCATGCGGGCCGAGCAGGCCGAGCTGGACGCGCGACTGGCCGAAGCCCGGGTCCTGACCCACAAGAGCGAGGAGCAGTTGAACGTGCTCAATACCCGCATCACCCGCCTGCGCAAGCAACTGGGAGATGCCCAATGAACCTGAAGACCAAAGCACTCGGCGGCTTGATCCTGGCTGGCTGCGCAAGCCTTTATGGCTGCGCCGGTCAACACAGCGAGGCTGCGTTGCAGCAGGCCGGTGCCGACTTCCAGAAGGTCAAGGAAGACTCCAACGTGTTGCGTATCGCGCCCAAGGACGTGATACGTGCCGGCGAGTCCCTGGCCCGCGCCGATCGACTGTCCAGCTACTGGGGCAGCGGTTCGGACGTGGCGCATTACGCCTACCTGAGCCAGCGCTACAGCGAAATCGCCCGGGAGCACACCAATCAGGTGCTCAACGAAGAGCGCGCAGCGAAACTCGAACTCGAGCGTCAGCGCCTGCAATTGGCGCTGCGTGAGTCCAAATTGCTCAGCGTGCAGCAACAGGGCAAGTGGCTCGAAGAGCAGATCGTGGCGCTGGCGACCACCCAGACTGACCGTGGTCTGGTGATGACCCTGGGTGACGTGCTGTTCGATACCGGTGAGGCGGAGCTGAAGAGCTCGGCGAACCGCGTGGTGCTGAAGATCGTCCAGTTCCTGCAGCTCAACCCCAAGCGTGTGGTGCGGATCGAGGGTTACACCGACAGCACTGGCGGTAAACAGGAAAACCTCAAGCTGTCCCGCGACCGGGCGCAATCGGTAGCTGACGTATTGACGGACCTGGGCATCGACGACAAACGCATCCAGGTTGAAGGGTACGGCGATGAATACCCGGTGGACGCCAACGCTTCCGAGCGCGGCCGTGCACAGAACCGTCGGGTGGAAATTGTGTTCTCCGACGAAAAAGGCCAGCTCGGCGCGGCTCGTTAAGGGCTGCGTCACTGGAAAAACCCGGCCTGCTCAGCAGCGCCGGGTTTTTTTGCGCCCGTCAAATGCATCGTAAAACAGTACAGTTTTTGCTGACACCGCACTGTATGGTCGACTATTGTATTAACTGTCCCAGTACACTTCTAAACTGTTCCGGTATTGTTTCACACAAGAATAAAATGCCCGCGAAATCGAGTGCTGCGTCATGACCAATCTCTTGCTCTATCAACGTATTGCTCAGCAACTGGCCGAAGACATCCGCCGCGGCGTCTATCAGCCGGGAGAGCGCGTGCCTTCAGTGCGCAAGATGAGCTCGCAGCTCAACGTCAGCCATGCGACGGTGTTGCAGGCCTACGCGAACCTTGAAGATCAAGGGCTGATCCGTGCCCGGCCGCAATCCGGTTACTACGTGCACCAGACACCCGCCCTGACGGCACCGACCCCGGACATCGCCCGGGTCGAGCGCCCAGGCCTGGTCACCCGCAGCAGCATCATTCAGCAAGTCCTGGTCGAATCCCGCCGCGAAGGCGTGTTCCCGTTGGGCGCAGCCGTACCGAGCGTCGATTATCTGCCGGTGCGGGCACTGCATCAGCAACTGGCCAAAGTCACCCGTTTCCATAGCCCGCGCGCGTTCAGCTATATGTTCAGCCCTGGTTTCGAGCCGTTGCGTCGGCAAGTGGCGATCCGCATGCGCGACGCTGGCGTGGTGGTCGATCCGTCGGAAGTGGTAATCACCCACGGCTGCGTCGATGCGTTGCAGATGTCTCTGCGCGTATTGACCCGGCCGGGCGATCTGATCGCCGCCGAGTCGCCGACCTATTACGGTTTGCTGCAACTGGCCGACCTGCTGGGGCTGAAAGTCATCGAGATCCCCAGCGATCCGGCCACCGGCATGAGCCTCGAAGCCTTGCAACTGGCGGCTAACCAGTGGTCGATCAAGGCTCTGGTGCTGACCACGCGCCTGAGCAATCCCTTGGGCGGCACCATGCCTGAAGAGCGGCAGAAACAACTGCTGCGCCTGGCCTCGGATTTCGATATCCAGATTGTCGAAGACGATATTTACGGCGAGCTGATGTTCGAGCAGGGCCGCACCAAATCGCTCAAGGCCTATGACCGGCTGGATCGGGTGATTTATTGCTCCAGCTTCTCCAAAACCCTGTCGCCCGGCGTGCGGATCGGCTGGATGATTGCCGGCAAGTACCAGTCGGAAATCCAGCGCTTGCAGACCTTCAGCACGCATTCGGCCTGCAGTGTCACGCAAATGGGCATTGCGGCCTATCTGGAGAACGGCGGGTACGACCGGCATTTGCGTTATATCCGTCAGGAGTACCGCAAGAACCTCAGCGCTTTCCAACTGGCAGTGCAGCAGTACTTCCCGGAAGGCACACAGATGACCCGGCCTACCGGCGGTTTCATTCTGTGGGTCAGTCTGCCGGGGCGGGTCAATACGCAAGAGTTGCATGTGCGTGCGCTGCAGCAGGGCATCAGCATTGCGCCGGGGCTGATTTTCAGTAACACCGAGCAATTCAATCACTGCATTCGCCTGAACTGCGGCATCCCCTGGAACCGTGAGGCCGAGCGCGCATTGATGACGCTAGGGTTGCTGGCAACGCAACTGTGTCAGGAGACAGCGAGCGGTTTTTGACTTGCGGGGCAGTTATGAACTGCCCGCTTGTCTTGTCGCCTCCAACAGGCGAGCATATAACCTTCTGCCGTTCGCGCCGTTGGGTCCATGAAGCCGATTTTTCCTTCTGTCTGGTTATTGATCTGCCTGTTGATGACTTGTCATGCGGAAGGTGTCATGGCGGCTTCCGTTCAGGAAAAACCGACACCCGCCGCAACCGCGAAAAAACCGGTGACGGCTATAAAAAACGCTCCGGTCAAAAAAAAGGCTGCACCGGTCAAAAAGCGTTCTCCCATTGCTTCCAAGTCAAAACCAGCCAGTGAAGCGCTGAAGACCAAACTCCCTCCCGCCAATCTCGACTTGAGCTTGCCCAAGGATAAGGTCGATGAATTGAAACCGGTCGGCACGGTACCGTTGCCTCCACACGATGCGGTGTTGCCGCAAATGTTCGGTGGCAAAAGCAGTCCGTTTCAGCTGAACGGTCGCCTGATCAGCAACGAAATGCAGCTGCAGCGGCGCAATGAAGAGCGCCGGGACGTTGAAGGCGCGGCGCTGGAATTCGAGTTCAAGCAGTAAATTTCCCCCTGTTCGTGACCCGCGCAACAGACGCTTTGTCGGAGACTGGTCAGTCACGTTCGTTTGAGCGTAAAAACCCGGGCCCGGGTAATTTAAAACAACTGTTTTAGCCGTTACTCTGTGCCACGTCCCTTTAACACATTGCTCATCGCGAGGAGCTTGTCGTCATGAGATGCCGTGAAGGCTGTGGCGCCTGTTGCATTGCCCCTTCCATCAGTTCACCGATTCCCGGCATGCCCAATGGCAAAGCCGCCGGAGAACGATGCGTACAACTGTCTGCCGATAACCTGTGCAGCATTTTCGGCAAGCCGGAACGCCCCGCGGTGTGTTCGGCATTTGAGGCCGATGTCGAGGTTTGCGGAAGCAGCAGCGACGAAGCGATCAAATTGCTGGGCTGGTGGGAGCAAATGACGGCCGCGTGATGTGTTCAACGAACGGAACTTCAACAATAAGGAATAAGACTATGGGTTCGCTGCATCGTATCGCTGTGCTGTGTGGTTTGACGGTTTTGCTGGCCTCCACGGCCCAGGCCGAAGACTGGAAAACCGCCAAGGACGAAGACGGCATCAAGGTGTCCTTGAGTGAGGTGGCCGGTTCCCAATACAAGGCTTACCGTGGTGTAACGATCATGAAGACCACCATGGCCAAACTGCGTGCACTGCAGGAAGATGTTCCGGGAGCATGCGCCTGGATTCACGAGTGCAAGGTCCAGAAGCTGCTCAAGCATGAAGGCAACCAGAGCTGGACCTACACTCAGTTCAATACACCGTGGCCGGTGACTTCTCGCGATTCGGTATTGCATGTCACCACCGTTGACGGCGCCGATGGCAGCCTGACCCGAGAGCTGGAAGGGCAGCCGAAGTACCTTCCGGAAGAAAAAGGTTTTGTACGGGTTGCCCAGGTCAAGGGTTTCTGGAAGTTCGTGCCCAAAGGCGATCAAGTCGAAGTGACGTATCAGGTCCACACCGATCCAGGCGGCAGCGTGCCGTCGTGGTTGGCCAACAAGTTCGTGGTCGATGCGCCGTTCAATACTCTCAAAGCCCTGAAAGAACGCGCCGAGAAGTAACCGCGTATCCAGTTGATACGACCTGTTGAACAACGCCCCGATTTGATCGGGGCGTTTGCGTTTTTTACCAAGGGCTGTCTTTATTTTGTTTCCGGATATGCGTTGAACAAAATTTTCACAAAGTCTCCAAGACAATTCGCTCTCGCCTCAACGAGTCAACCCCGCAACTTTGTGCCATGCCCTCTTGTCCCAGAGCGCTACAAGCGGCAGTTGGGCTGTCGGGCAGTAATCAATGGCAATGCCGCTGTTGATCGTGCAACATTTGCGCACCGCGCACGCCCCGGGGCCGAGGATGGCCAACAGAGGGCAAGGCGCCACTGTGTTTTTGTAACTTCAACTTCCAATGGGTCCTAAAACGACATGGCAAACCCGGACGCCCTGAATCAGCAGCGAGCTACTAGTCGCCTGCTGCAACCGACCGTCAAATCGCATATGGCCTACACGCTGTTGTGCGCCCTGATCATGATGGTCATGTTCAGCCTGCTGCGCGTCGCGCTGCTGGTCTACAACCGCTCGATGATCCTCGACACACCGGCTTCGACCTTCCTGGAAGCGTTCGCCAATGGCCTGCGCTTCGACTTGCGCCTGGTGGTTTACCTCAGCGTTCCGCTGCTGCTGGCCCTGTTCAGCGCCCGGGCCATGGCGGCCCGCGGGTTCTTCCGGCTCTGGTTGACCGTTGCCTCGAGTATCGCGCTGTTCCTCGGCCTGATGGAGATGGACTTTTACCGCGAGTTCCACCAGCGCCTCAACGGCCTGGTCTTCCAGTATGTGAAAGAAGACCCGAAAACCGTGATGAGCATGCTCTGGTACGGTTTTCCGGTAGTTCGCTACCTGTTGGCCTGGGGTGTGGGCACGTTGATTCTGACCCTCGCGTTCAAGGGTGCCGACCGCGCCACACGTCCTCGTGGGCCGTTCAGCGGTGGCAGCATCGGCACGCGCCAGGTCGCTCCGTGGTATGCGCGCGGCGTGGTGTTCGTGGTCTGCCTGCTGGTCTGCGTGGTCGCGGCGCGTGGCACCCTGCGTCAGGGCCCACCGCTGCGTTGGGGTGACGTCTATACCACCGACTCGAACTTCGCCAACCAGTTGGGCCTCAACGGCACGCTGTCGCTGATCGCGGCGGCCAAGAGCCGGATGTCCGAAGATCGCGACAATATCTGGAAGGCAACGCTGCCACAGCCGCAAGCTCAGCAAATCGTACGTGACATGCTGGTGATGCCGGACGAAAAACTGGTGGATGCCGATATCGCAGCGGTGCGTCGCGATTACATGCCGCCGGCCGACAAGACCCTGCCGATCAAGAACGTCGTCGTGATCCTGATGGAAAGCATGGCCGGTCACTCGGTGGGGGCCTTGGGCGCATCGGGCAACATCACGCCGTACCTCGATAAACTGTCGAAAGAAGGCCTGCTGTTCGATCGCTTCTTCTCCAACGGGACGCATACCCACCAGGGTATGTTCGCCACCATGGCCTGCTTCCCGAACCTGCCGGGTTTCGAATACCTGATGCAGACCCCGGAAGGCAGCCACAAGTTGTCCGGCCTGCCGCAGCTGCTCAGCGCACGTAATTACGGCGACGTGTATGTCTACAACGGCGATTTTGCCTGGGACAACCAGTCGGGTTTCTTCAGCAACCAGGGCATGACCAACTTCATTGGTCGTAACGACTTCGTGAACCCGGTGTTCTCCGACCCGACCTGGGGCGTGTCCGACCAGGACATGTTCGACCGTGGTCTGGTAGAGCTCAAGGCGCGGGAAAACGGCAAGCCGTTCTATGCGTTGCTGCAAACCCTGTCCAACCACACGCCATATGCCTTGCCGACACCATTGCCGGTTGAACGTGTAACCGATCGCGGCAGCTTGAACGAGCATTTGACCGCGATGCGTTACGCGGACTGGGCAGTGGGTCAATTCTTTGAAAAGGCCCGCAAGGAGCCGTACTTCAAGGAAACCCTGTTTGTCATCGTTGGCGACCATGGTTTTGGCAACGAACGTCAGATCACCGAAATGGACCTGGGCCGCTTCAACGTACCGATGTTGATGATTGCACCGGGCATCCAGGAAAAGTTCGGCCAGCGTAACCACACCGTGGGCACCCAGATCGACATCGTGCCAACCATCATGGGCCGTATTGGTGGCGAAGTACGTCATCAGTGCTGGGGGCGTGACCTGCTCAACCTGCCTGAAGGCGACACCGGTTTTGGTGTGATCAAGCCGTCGGGTAGCGAGCAGACTACCGCCATCGTTACGGCTGACCAGATCCTGGTGCTGCCGAAAGAAAAGGAAATGGCGCCGAAGATGTACCAGTACGAACTGGGTGCGACGCCTCACGCCGAGATCGTTCCGGATGCACCGCGTACAGCTGAGCTGAAGCTCAAGCTCGAAGCGTTCCTGCAAACGGCGACCAAAAGCCTGCTCGACAACACCGCGGGTGTGGTTAACGGCAAACCGGATTAACTATTGACGCAATAAAAAAGAGGCCCTTCGCAGGGCCTCTTTTTTTTGTCGGTAAAATCTTTATATCTTGCCAAGCAACAGCAGGATCAACAGCACCACCAACACCACGCCGATGATGCCGGACGGGCCGTAACCCCAACTTCTGGAGTGCGGGAAGACCGGCAGGCCGCCTATCAGCAACAGGATAAGAATAACGATAAGAATTGTGCCCATGTCTATTTCCTTGTTGGAAGCGTTGTGGGTTTGACCTGGCGTTTTAGCCATCAGCTGGACTTGTATTAATCCTAGCTGCTTAAAAAATCCGACTCATGGCTATGAAGAAAAATTCCAAGTTTTTTTAATGTTTTTGGAAAGTATGTTTATTTCTTTTGCTGTGTCTCGAAGTTGAAACAACCGCACCGCGCCGTGGTTCATCGCTGGCCATTCAGCACTCTGATGGAGCGTGGGTCGCGCATTATCCTTCGCTACACTCGGTGCATCTTCCCCGGAACAACAAGGCTGTTTGCTATGCAAAATCGCATGATGATCACTGGCGCGGGCTCAGGCCTGGGTCGCGAAATCGCGCTGCGCTGGGCGCGTGAAGGCTGGCAGCTGGCCTTGTCGGATGTCAGTGAGCCCGGCCTGCAGGAAACCCTCAAGTTGGTGCGCGAAGCTGGCGGTGACGGCTTCATTCAGCGCTGCGATGTGCGCGACTACAGTCAGTTGACCGCCTTCGCCCAAGCCTGCGAAGAGAAACTCGGCGGTATCGATGTCATCGTCAACAATGCCGGTGTGGCCTCGGGCGGGTTCTTCAGTGAACTGTCGCTGGAGGACTGGGATTGGCAAATCGCGATCAACCTGATGGGCGTGGTCAAGGGCTGCAAGGCCTTCCTGCCGCTGCTGGAGAAAAGCAAAGGCAAAATCATCAACATCGCCTCGATGGCGGCGCTGATGCAAGGCCCGGCCATGAGCAACTACAACGTGGCCAAGGCAGGTGTGGTGGCGTTGTCCGAAAGTTTGCTGATTGAACTGGCCCATGAGGAAGTCAGCGTGCATGTAGTTTGCCCGTCGTTCTTCCAGACCAATCTACTGGACTCCTTCCGTGGCCCGACCCCGGCCATGAAAGCCCAGGTCGGCAAATTGCTGGAAAGCTCACCGATCACCGCTGCTGACATTGCCGACTACATCTATCAGCAGGTCGCTGCCGGCGAATTCTTGATCCTGCCTCACGAGCAGGGCCGTATCGCCTGGGCGATCAAACAGAAAGACCCGCAATTGCTCTACAACGAAATGACTGTGATGGCCGACAAAATGCGCGCCAAGGCCAAACAAAACGCAGGCTGAACTTGCCTGTGCGCAACACCGTCGTTAGGGTGGCCGCCAACCGGCCATCCCAACGAGACGTCTGCATGCTCAATTACCTGTGGTTTTTCCTCGCCGCGCTGTTCGAAATCGCCGGCTGCTTCGCTTTCTGGATGTGGCTGCGCCAGGGTAAAAGCGTGTGGTGGGTCATCCCGGCCTTGCTCAGCCTGACGTTATTCGCGCTGCTGCTGACCCGGGTCGAAGCGAGCTACGCCGGTCGCGCCTATGCCGCCTACGGTGGCATCTACATCATTGCGTCGGTTGGTTGGCTGGCGGTGGTCGAGCGGATTCGACCATTGGGCTCTGACTGGATCGGCGTGGCGCTGTGTGTACTCGGGGCGACTGTCATTTTGTTTGGTCCGCGCCTTACCGCTTCCTGACGGATCGGTCCTTCATTCAAGCGGTTTGTCAGATACGTCCGTCAGGGTGATGCAGCCTGCATTGTAGGGCGGGACTGTTTTGCGGTCGTTGCATTGAAGACCCGCTCTGCGCCGGGCATCTTCAGGGGCCGGTAACCCTGAAGGATGAATGCCATGCTTGTACTCAGTCGCGTTGTGGGCGAAATGATATCCATTGGTGACAACATTTCCGTGCGGGTGCTCGCCGTCAACGGAAGCAGTGTGCGCTTCGGTGTTGAAGCGCCACAGGAGGTCAACGTACACCGCGCCGAAGTCTACGAGCGCATCCAGATCAAACAGGCAAAAGCCAAAGGTCGTTGACTCAGTCGAACAGGTGCTTGGGCACGTCGTGCTTGAGCATCAACTGGCATTGCTCGCTTTCCGGATCGAAGACAATCAGCGCCTGGCCCTTGGTCAATGCCTGACGCACACGCAATACACGGGTTTCCAGCGGCGTGTCATCGCCGTTGTCCGTGCCGTCACGGGTCACGAAATCCTCGATCAGGCGGGTCAGGGTGTCGACTTCAAGTTGGTCGTGGGGGATCAGCATAAGGCACCTCGGTTAAACATTGGCGCGATGCTACGGCGGATATGAACACATCACCAGTGTTCGCCTCAGCTTTCTGTGCGCTGTCCCAGCAGGCTATCCACCGACGGCACCCGGGTATCGCTTTCCATCTGGGTCTCGTGCTCGATCTGGTGACTGAACCGCTCCAGCGATCCTGTGGCTGGTTGGGCATCGCTGGCGAACACCGGTGGGCTGAGGATGTAGGCGCCGAGCAAACGGCTGAGGGCGGCGAGGCTGTCGATGTGGGTGCGTTCGTAGCCGTGGGTGGCGTCGCAACCAAAGGCCAGCAGCGCGGTGCGTATGTCGTGGCCGGCGGTGACGGCCGAGTGAGCATCGCTGAAGTAATAGCGGAACAGGTCCCGACGCGCCGGCAGTTCGTTGTCAGCGGCCAGGCGTAGCAGATGCCGCGACAGATGATAGTCATAAGGCCCGCCGGAATCCTGCATCGCCACGCTCACCGCGTGTTCGCTGGAGTGCTGGCCGGGCGCGACCGGCGCGATGTCGATGCCGACGAATTCGCTGACATCCCAGGGCAGGGCAGCCGCCGCACCACTGCCGGTTTCCTCGGTGATGGTGAACAGCGGATGGCAGTCGATCATCAACTCTTCGCCGCTGTCGACAATCGCTTTCAGTGCCGCCAGCAGAGCGGCAACGCCGGCCTTGTCGTCGAGGTGACGGGCGCTGATGTGGCCGCTTTCGGTGAACTCCGGCAACGGGTCGAAGGCGACGAAATCGCCGACGCTGATCCCCAGCGAATCGCAATCGGCGCGGGTGGCGCAATAGGCGTCCAGGCGCAATTCGATGTGATCCCAGCTGATCGGCATTTCATCCACGGCGGTGTTGAACGCGTGCCCGGAAGCCATCAGCGGCAACACGCTGCCACGAATCACGCCGTTGTCGGTGAACAGGCTGACGCGGCTGCCCTCGGCAAAACGGCTGGACCAGCAGCCGACGGGCGCCAGGGTCAGGCGCCCGTTGTCCTTGATCGCGCGAACCGCCGCGCCAATGGTATCCAGGTGAGCGGAGACTGCTCGGTCCGGACTGTTCTTCTTGCCCTTGAGAGTGGCGCGGATGGTGCCGCGACGGGTCATTTCAAAGGGAATGCCCAGTTCTTCAAGGCGCTCGGCGACGTACCGCACGATGGTGTCGGTGAACCCGGTGGGGCTGGGAATGGCGAGCATTTCCAGCAGGACTTTTTGCAGGTAATCGAGATCCGGTTCGGGAATTTTGCTGGTCATGGAAACTCCTGATGGTGTTGGTACAGACAACGCATCACTAAGAGACTGCCGGCTGACTATGCGCAAACAACAAATCCACAAACCGCTCGGCCGTCGGCTGCGGTTCATGGTTGGCCAGGCCGGCGCGTTCATTGGCTTCGATAAACACGTACTGCGGCTGGTCGGCGGCCGGCACCATCAGGTCGAGCCCGACCATCGGAATATCCAGTGCTCGCGCCGCGCGCACCGCCGCGTCCACCAAGGCTGGGTGCAGAATCGCCGTGACGTCTTCAAGGATGCCGCCGGTATGAAGATTCGCCGTGCGCCGTACGAACAAGTGCTCGCCGGCCGGCAGAATGCTGGCGTAGTCATAACCCGCCGCCTGTAAGGTGCGTTGGGTCTCCTGATCCAGCGGGATTTTGCTTTCGCCGCTGGTTGCCGCCTGACGGCGACGACTCTGGGCTTCGATCAGCGCACCGATGGAATGCTGACCATCGCCCACCACTTCCGCCGGCCGGCGAATGGCAGCTGCGACCACCTCGAAGCCGATCACCAGAATCCGCAAATCGAGGCCTTCGTGAAAACTTTCCAGCAGCACTCGACTGTCGAATGCGCGAGCGTTTTCGATGGCTTGCTGGACCTCCTCAATGCTGCGCAAATCCACCGCCACCCCTTGACCCTGTTCACCGTCCAGCGGTTTGACCACCACCCGTTCGTGCTCGTCGAGAAACGCCAGATTGTCGTCCGCGCTTCCCGCCAGTTGTTGGGCGGGCAGTTTGAGGCCGGCGTTTTTCAGCACCTTGTGAGTCAGGCTTTTGTCCTGGCACAAGGTCATGCTGATGGCGCTGGTCAGGTCGCTCAGGGATTCGCGGCAACGCACCCGACGACTGCCATGGATCAAGGTAAACAGACCGGCTTGCGCGTCATCCACCTGCACCTCAATACCGCGCCGATGAGCCTCTTCGACGATGATCCGCGCATACGGATTGAACTCGGCTTCGGGGCCGGGGCCGAGAAACAACGGCTGGTTGATGCCGTTCTTGCGCTTGATCGAAAAGGTCGACAAGTTGCGAAAACCGAGTTTGGCGTAAAGATTCTTCGCCTGACGGTTGTTGTGCAGCACCGACAGGTCCAGGTAACTCAGCCCACGGCTCATGAAGTGTTCGATCAAGTGCCGCACCAGCACTTCACCGACGCCTGGGCGGGAACATTGCGGATCCACCGCCAGGCACCACAGGCTGCTGCCGTTTTCCGGATCGTTGAATGCCTTGTGGTGATTAAGGCCCATGACGCTGCCGATAATCGCGCCGCTGTCCTCGTCTTCCGCCAGCCAGTACACCGGGCCGCCCTGGTGATGGGGCGTCAACAAGTTCGCATCGATCGGTAGCATGCCGCGAGCCTGATACAGCTGATTGATTGCCTGCCAGTCCGCCTCGCTTTGCGCCCGACGAATGCGAAAACCGCGAAACACCCGGGTGGCCTGACGGTAATCGCTGAACCACAGGCGCAAAGTATCGGACGGGTCGAGAAACAGTTGCGCCGGTTCCAGCCCCAGCACTTGCTGGGGGGCGGCGACGTACAAGGCGATGTCCCGCTCACCGGGCTGCTCATTGAGCAACTCTTGGGCGAGGCTCGCCGCATCGGGAAAGGTATGGCCGATCAGCAACCGGCCCCAACCGCAATGTACGGCGATGGGCGCGGCGCTCAATGCACTGCCGTCTTCGGCCAGGCGTGCCTGCAAGCGTTCGTAGGAGGGTGCCTGACCGCGCAACAGGCGTTGGCTGTAAACCGTGGCGTGGGGTTTCATCGATCAGATTCCTTGTTCACTGAGCCACAGGTTCAGGGCCGCCAATTGCCACAGCTTGGAGCCACGCAACGGGGTCAGTTGACCTTGCGGATCGGTCAGCAGGCGGTCGAGCATGGCGGGATTGAACAAGCCGCGATCCTGGCTCGGGTCGAGCAGCAGTTCACGTACCCAGTTCAACGTGTCGCCCTGCAAATGCTTGAGGCCGGGGACCGGGAAGTAACCCTTTTTACGGTCGATCACTTCACTGGGAATGACCAGCCGCGCCGCTTCTTTCAACACTTGCTTGCCGCCATCCGGCAGTTTGAATTTGCCCGGCACCCGCGCCGACAATTCCACCAGGCGATAGTCGAGAAACGGCGTGCGCGCTTCCAGGCCCCAGGCCATGGTCATGTTGTCGACCCGTTTGACCGGGTCGTCCACCAGCATCACGGTGCTGTCCAGGCGCAGGGCTTTGTCCACCGCCGCGTCGGCACCGGGTTGTGCGAAATGTTCCTTCACGAAGTCGCCGGCGGCATCGTTGGTTGTCAGCCATTTCGGCTGCACTGTGGCGGCATAGTCGGTATAGCTGCGGTCGAAAAACGCATCGCGATATGCCGCATACGGATCGCTCGCGCCGTCCACCTGCGGATACCAGTGATACCCGGCGAACAACTCGTCCGCACCCTGGCCGCTCTGCACCACTTTGCAATGCTTGGCCACTTCCCGGGACAGCAGGTAGAAGGCAATGCAGTCATGGCTGACCATCGGCTCGCTCATGGCGCGGAACGCTGCCGGCAGTTGCTCGATGATCTCTTGTTCGTCGATACGCAGTTGGTGATGCCGGGTGCCGTAGTGTTTGGCGATCAGGTCCGAATACTGAAATTCATCACCGCGCTCGCCACCGGCATCCTGGAAACCGATGGAAAAGGTCGACAAGTCTTCGACCCCGACTTCGCGTAACAGCCCCACCAACAGACTCGAATCGACACCACCGGACAGCAGCACACCGACATCCACCGCCGCCCGTTGACGGATTGCCACCGCTTCACGGGTGCTGTCGAGCACGCGATCGCGCCAGTCTTCGAGGGTCAGATTCAGTTCGTCGGCATGTGGGCCGTAGGGCAGGGTCCACCAGGTTTTCTGCTCGGTGGTGCCGTCGGCTTCGATACGCATCCAGCTCGCCGGGGGCAGTTTTTCGATGCCCGCCAGCAAGGTGCGCGGGGCCGGGACCACCGCGTGGAAGTTCAGGTAATGATTGAGCGCCACCGGATCGAGGATCGGGTTGATGTCGCCGCCCTTGAGCAATGCCGGCAATGCCGAGGCAAAGCGCAGGCGCTGGCCGGTGCGCGACAGGTACAGCGGCTTCACACCGAGACGGTCGCGGGCGATGAACAGACGCTGGGCGTCACGTTCCCAAATGGCGAAGGCGAACATGCCGTTGAGCTTGGGCAACAGCGCTTCACCCCAGGCGTGATAGCCCTTGAGCAGCACTTCGGTGTCGCCACCGGAGTAGAAGGCATAACCGAGGCTTTCCAGCTCGGTGCGCAGTTCCGGGAAGTTGTAGATGGCGCCGTTGAAGGCCAGGGACAGACCCAGTTGGTTATCGATCATCGGCTGCGCCGAGCCGTCCGACAGGTCCATGATTTTCAGGCGCCGATGGCCCAGGGCTATCGGGCCTTGGCTGTGGAAGCCCCACGCATCAGGGCCGCGAGGGGCCAGGTGATGGGTGATTCGTTCAATGGCTGCGAGGTCTGCAGGCTGATGGTCGAAACGTAATTCTCCAGCTAATCCGCACATAAGTCCTTACCGGTTTTTCCGTTGGGGAGGGTCAATCGATACCCGCCAAAAACGGCGGGTACCCGGAAACTGACCCGGCTGAATCCCTGGAGTTTTAGACTGATAAGTTATAAGTCTGTGTGTCAGACTTTTCCGCGGATCAACTGGCGCAAGGCAAAACGGTTGGGATGGCAGGCCTCGGCCACGGTTTTGGGCAAGGGCAAAGGCTCGTTCTCAAGCCATGCCGCCAACAGTTCGCCGGACAATGGCGCGGTGATCAAACCGCGAGAACCATGGCCGCTGTTGACGTAAAACCCATCAAGCCACGGGCAGGGCACATCGGGCACTTGCCGGGCATCTTTGCTCAGCGCGGCATAGGCATTGGCGAAGCTGGCCTGATCGGCCAACGGTCCGACGATCGGCAGGTAATCGGGACTGGTGCAGCGGAATGCCGCGCGTCCTTCAAGCTGCTGCGGGTCCAGGTCTTGAACATGCAGGCGGGTGACCAGGTCGGTGGAGATTTCTTCGAGCAACGCCAGGTTGCCGAGGTGCTCGGCGACAGTCGGGGCCAGATCGTCACTCTTGAAATCGAAGCTGGCGCCAAGCGTGTGTTCGCCCAGACGTGCCGGTGCCACATAGCCTTCGGCGCAGACGACGGTCGCCAGGCTCTGGCTTTCAGGGGTTTGCGCCAGTCGGGTGATCTGGCCGCGAATGCGTTTGAGCGGCAGCTCGGCGCTTTGGGGAAAACGCTTGATCTCGGCGGCGCCGGCCAGAATCACCACGGGCGCGCTGGCCAGCAGTGTCTCGCCGTCCCAGGCCTGCCATTGATCCTCCACCTTGCGCAGTTCCAGCACCTCGCGATGGGGCAGCCACTGAATGTTCGTTGAAGACGCCTGCCACTGGCACAACGCAGGAGGATGAACCCAGCCGCCTTCGGGGAAGAACAGGCCGCCGTGCTCCAGTTCGATGCCGGTCCGGGCCTGTGCTTGCGGTTGATCGAGCAGGTGTACCAGGTCTGGCGAAAAAGCGGCGGCCAATTGCGTCTGACGCTCGGCTTCCTTGGCATTGAAGGCCAGTTGCAAGACCCCGCAATCGTCCCAGTCGACGCCGCGCTGCAATTGTTCCAGCAGGCGCCGGGTGTAACCAAAACCGCTGACGATCAATTGCGATAACGCCGTGCCGTGGGCCGAAAGCTTGAGGTACAGCACGCCTTGAGGATTGCCCGAGGCTTCCTGCGCCAGTGCTTCGTGGCGCTCCAACAGGCTCACTTGCCAACCCCTCGCGGCGAGACTGGCGGCGCTGGCGCAACCGGCCAGCCCGGCACCGATTACCAGGGCGGCGCGGCGCTCGCCAGTCGGCGGAGTTGGGCGAGCGAACCAGGGTTTAGTCGCGGCAGGTCGTGCGGTCTCTTCGGGCCAGCCAAGAAAGGTGCCCCGCAGGATCTCCCACTTGTGACCGATGCCTGGCGTGCGTTTCATCTTGAAGCCTGCGGCGTTCAACAGGCGGCGTACCCAGCCGGTGCTGGTGAAGGTGCTGATGGTCGAGCCGGGTGCCGCCAAGCGGGCCAGTTCGGCAAACAGTTCGGCGGTCCACATGTCGGGGTTTTTCGCCGGGGCGAAACCGTCGAGAAACCAGGCGTCGATCTGCGCGTCCAGTTGCGGCAACTGCTCCAATGCATCACCAATCAGCAGGGTCAGGGTGACGCGGCCGTTGCCCAGCACCAGCCGCTGAAAGCCTTGATGGATCGCCACGTATTGCGCCAGCAGTTGATCGGCGAACGGCTTGAGATCCGGCCATAACGCCAGGGCCCGTTGCAGATCGGCGGTGCTCAGCGGGTACTTTTCGACACTGACAAAATGCAGCCGCGCACCGGCCACTGCGTGCTGTTCAAACAACTGCCAGGCACAGAGGAAATTCAGCCCGGTGCCGAAACCGGTCTCGCCAATCACCAGTCGCCCACCCGCCGGCAATGCGGCGAAGCGGTCGCGCAAATCGTTTTGCTCCAGAAACACGTAGCGGGTTTCTTCAAGGCCCGACTGGTCGGAAAAGTACACATCATCGAACACCCGCGAACGCGGGCGACCTTGGTCGTCCCAGTCGAGCTGGGCGTGGGGCAATACAGGTTTCATGGCAGGTTCGGCAACGGCAAGACCGCCATTCTAGCCGATCGCCACGGTGGTGCTCGATCCGTGGCAAGTGCCACATTCGGGGGGCAGGGAGAATCGTCGTTTTGTGGCGAGGGAGCTTGCTCCCGCTCGGGTGCGAAGCAGCCGCAAGTTGGTTGTCTATGTAGCACCGGAGTACATGTTTTCTGATATCGGGACGGCTTCGCCGTCCAGCGGGAGCAAGCTCCCTCGCCACAGGGTTCGTATCAGTCTCAAGGATGGATTTGTCCTACGCATGAGACGCCAATCCGCTAGTCTTGCTCAATCCTGGAAGGAGTGTCTCCATGTTCGAATCCGCCGAAATCGGTCATGTCATCGACAAAGAAACCTATGAAGCCGAAGTGCCGGCCCTGCGTGAAGCCTTGCTCGAAGCGCAGTTCGAACTTCGGCAGCAACACCGTTTTCCAGTGATCATTTTGATCAACGGCATCGAAGGGGCCGGCAAGGGCGAGACGGTCAAGTTGCTCAACGAATGGATGGACCCGCGCCTGATCGAGGTCCGCACCTTCGACCAGCAGACCGACGAAGAGCTGGCTCGACCACCCGCCTGGCGCTACTGGCGGATGCTCCCGGCCAAGGGGCGCATGGGGATTTTCTTCGGTAACTGGTACAGCCAGATGCTGCAAGGGCGGGTTCATGGTTTGTTCAAGGATCCGCGACTCGATCAAGCCATCAACGGCGCCGAACGGCTGGAGAAGATGTTGTGCGACGAAGGTGCGCTGATCTTCAAGTTCTGGTTTCACCTCTCCAAGAAACAAATGAAAGCGCGGCTCAAGGCGCTGAACGACGATCCGCTGCACAGCTGGCGCATCAGCCCGCTGGACTGGCAACAATCCGCGACCTACGACAAGTTCGTGAAGTACGGCGAACGGGTACTGCGCCGCACCAGCCGCGACTACGCGCCGTGGCACGTGATTGCTGGCCTGGATGCGCGTTATCGCAGCCTGGCGGTTGGCAAGATTCTGCTCGAGGGCTTGCAGAGCGCACTCAAGAGACCCAGGATTCACCCGCACAAAGTCAGTGCCGCGCCCTTGTCTCCCAGCGTCGATCACGTGAATCTGCTCGACAGCCTGGACCTGACCCTGAACCTGGACAAGGACGATTACGAAGAGCAACTGATTACCGAGCAGGCACGGTTTTCCGGGCTGATGCGCGACAAACGCATGCGTCGTCAGGCGTTGATCGCGGTGTTCGAGGGCAACGACGCGGCAGGCAAGGGCGGGGCGATCCGTCGGGTGGCCGCGGCACTCGACCCACGTCAGTACAACATCGTGCCGATCGCCGCGCCTACCGAAGAAGAACGGGCGCAGCCGTATCTCTGGCGGTTCTGGCGGCATATTCCGGCGCGGGGAAAATTCACTGTGTTCGATCGTTCCTGGTATGGCCGGGTGCTGGTGGAGCGCATCGAGGGTTTTTGCAGCGAGGCGGACTGGTTGCGTGCCTACGGCGAGATCAACGACTTCGAAGAGCAGCTCGACGATGCCGGGGTGATCGTGGTCAAGTTCTGGCTGACCATCGACAAACAGACTCAGATGGAGCGCTTCCAGGAGCGCGAAGAGATCCCCTTCAAGCGTTTCAAGATCACTGAAGACGACTGGCGTAACCGCGACAAGTGGGACGATTACCGCGCTGCGGTTGGCGATATGGTCGACCGCACCAGCACCGAGGTATCGCCCTGGACCCTGGTGGAAGCCAACGACAAGCGCTGGGCGCGGGTCAAGGTATTGCGCACCCTCAATGAGGCGCTGGAAGCAGCATTCGAAAAGTCCGACAAACGGGAGAAGAAACTGCAAAAGCGCAAGCGCTGAGCCGATGGTTACGCATACGCGGGGTGAATGATTGTCGCGGTCAGTCATGAGTCGGACTTATGCTCGGTCCAACTCCCGACTGACAACAACAATGAGGTGTATGCCATGCGTGAAGTGGTGATCGTCGACAGCGTGCGGACCGGCCTGGCCAAATCCTTTCGCGGCAAGTTCAACATGACCCGTCCCGACGACATGGCGGCCCACTGTGTCAACGCGCTGCTCACGCGCAATGACGTCGACCCGGCCAGCGTCGAGGATTGCATCGTCGGCGCCGGTTCCAACGAAGGTGCCCAGGGTTACAACATCGGTCGCAACGTCGCGGTGCTGTCGCACCTGGGCATCGGCACGGGTGGCATGACCCTTAACCGCTTCTGTTCGTCGGGCTTGCAGGCCATCGCGATTGCCGCCAATCAGATCGCTTCCGGTTGCAGCGACATCATCGTCGCCGGCGGTGTCGAGTCGATCAGCCTGACCATGAAAAGCGTCAACACCGACCACCTGATCAACCCGCTGCTGAAAGAGCAGGTGCCAGGTATCTATTTCCCCATGGGCCAGACGGCCGAGATCGTCGCGCGTCGTTACGGCGTCAGCCGTGAAGAGCAGGATCTGTACGCCCTGCAAAGCCAGCAACGTACCGCTCTGGCGCAGGCCTCCGGGTTGTTCAACGATGAAATCGTGCCGATGGCGGTGAAGTATCGCGTTGAAGACAAGACCACCGGCCAAGTGCAGATCCTCGACGGCATTGTCGATCACGACGACTGCAACCGCCCCGACACCACCCTGCAAAGCCTGGCGGGGTTGAAACCGGTATTTGCCGAAGACGGCTCGGTGACCGCCGGCAACTCGTCGCAGCTGTCTGACGGTGCTTCGATGACACTGGTGATGAGCCTGGAAAAAGCCCTGGCGCTGGGGCTCAAGCCCAAAGCCTTCTTTCGCGGTTTCACCGTGGCCGGGTGCCAGCCGGACGAGATGGGCATCGGCCCGGTGTTCTCGGTGCCGAAGTTGCTCAAGGCCAAGGGGTTGCAGATTGCCGACATTGATTTGTGGGAGCTCAACGAAGCGTTCGCCTCGCAATGCCTGTACAGCCGCGACCGACTGGAGATCGACAACGACAAATACAACGTCAATGGCGGCTCGATTTCCATCGGCCACCCGTTCGGCATGACCGGTTCGCGTCAGGTCGGGCACATCGTGCGCGAGTTGCAGCGGCGTAACCTGCGCTACGGCATCGTCACCATGTGCGTGGGCGGTGGGATGGGGGCTACGGGGTTGTTTGAGGCGGTGCGGTAATTCCGTGAGGTCGCCTTCGCGGGCAAGCCCATGCTATCCCGTGGGAGCGAGGCTTGCCCGCGAAGCAGTCACCTCGATGACATGTTCATGCTCAAAACCTGCATCCGCTCGATATAAGCCTGGATCTCCTTCTCGGCCGTCGCCGCATTACCGAACGGCCCCTCCAGGGTCTGTTCCCGGGTGGTGAAATACAACTCCCCATTGACACGACACAACCGGTCGCAGCGAAAGTGCGTGGCGGGGGCGGTGTCATGGGCGCGCATGCCGTACATGGGCGATCTCCTGCAGAGGGCGGTTTCAATGAGCTTATGCATGAACCCTTTGCAACGCCTGGCGAGCTGATCGACGGCATCCCGTCAATGTCATGGTGCGACCTGCACAGTTTCATTCGCGGCCCGAGGGCAACTGTCCCTGTGTCGCGCTCCGGTCTGAGCCTAGAATGAGCATTCTTGCCAATGGGCTTCGGGGGCAGCATGCATATTTCATCGGGTCGCTGGGTGTACGGTTTATTCCTGGCCTTGCTGACCGCGTTGTTGTGGGGAATTCTGCCGATCAAACTCAAGCAAGTGCTGCTGGTGATGGACCCGATAACGGTGACCTGGTTTCGCTTGATGGTGTCCGGCGGGTGCCTGTTCATATATCTGGCGGCGACCAGACGCTTGCCGAGTCGCAAAGTCCTCGGCCCGCACGGTGGCTGGTTGGTGTTGATGGCGGTACTCGGACTGGTCGGCAACTACGTGCTGTACCTGATGGGCCTGAACCTGCTCAGCCCCGGCACCGCGCAGCTGGTGGTGCAAATGGGTCCGATCATGTTGCTGATCGCCAGTCTGTTCGTGTTCAAAGAGCGTTTCAGCGTGGGGCAGGGGATTGGCCTGCTGGTGCTGCTGATCGGCTTTGCACTGTTCTTCAATCAGCGCTTGGGCGAGTTGCTCACCTCCCTGACCGATTACACCGCGGGTGTGCTGATGGTGCTGTTGGCGTCGACGGTCTGGACCTTCTATGCCTTGGGTCAGAAGCAGCTGCTCACGGTGTGGAATTCGTTGCAGGTGATGATGGTGATTTACCTGTTCTGCGCGCTGTTGCTGACACCGTGGGTGCATCCGCTGGAAGCACTGCAACTGAGCCCGCTGCAAGGCTGGCTGCTGCTGGCGTGCTGCTTGAATACCCTGATCGCGTATGGTGCCTTCGCCGAAGCCCTGGCCCATTGGGAAGCTTCGCGGGTCAGCGCGACGCTGGCGATCACGCCGCTGGTGACTTTTGCCGCGGTGGCCGTGGCGGCCTGGTTGTGGCCTGACTTTGTGCATGCCGAAACGATCAACGGTCTGGGTTATGGCGGGGCGGTGCTGGTGGTGCTCGGGTCGGCGCTGGTGGCGTTGGGGCCATCGTTGATCGCCGGGCTCAGGGCACGGCGGGTGCGGATGGCAGCCAGTTAGACCGCGTTATCGTTCATCGCGGGCAAGCCACGCTCCCACAGGTTTTGGGTCGCTCACGGGTGTTGTGATTGACACAAATCCTGTGGGAGCGTGGCTTGCCCGCGATGACTGACTGTCGGGCGCTAGAGAACTCAGCCCTTGGCACCTGCCTCCAGCATATTCTCCGGCCTCACCCACGCATCGAACTCTTCATTGGTCAGATACCCCAACTTCAACGCCGCCTCACGCAGTGTCAGCCCCTCGCTGTAGGCCTTCTTGGCAATCTCGGCTGATTTGTCGTAGCCGATGTGCGGGTTCAGCGCCGTCACCAGCATCAAGCCTCGTTCCAGATGCTCGGCCATTTTCTCGGCATCCGGTTCCAGGCCGGAGATGCAATGCTGCTGGAAGTTGCTGCAGCCGTCGCCCAGCAAGCGGATCGATTGCAGCAGGTTGTGGATGATCACCGGTTTGAACACGTTCAATTGCAGGTGCCCCTGACTGGCGGCAAAACCGATGGCGACGTCGTTGCCCAACACCTGACAGGCCAGCATCGACAACGCTTCGCACTGGGTCGGGTTGACCTTGCCAGGCATGATCGAGCTGCCCGGCTCGTTGGCCGGCAGTTTCACCTCGGCAAACCCGGCTCGTGGTCCGGAGCCCAGCACGCGCAGGTCGTTGGCGATTTTCATCAGGGTCACGGCGAGGGTTTTCAGGGCGCCGGACAGCGTGGTCAGTGGCTCATGACCGGCCAGTGCGGCGAATTTGTTCGGCGCGGTGACGAACGGCAGGCCGGAGAGGGCGGCCAGTTCGGCGGCGATCGCTTCGCCAAAACCGTGGGGTGAGTTCAATCCGGTGCCGACCGCGGTGCCGCCCTGGGCCAGTTCACAGACCGCCGGCAACGCGCTGCGGATCGCCCGCTCGGCGTAATCCAGTTGTGCGATGAACGCCGAGAGTTCCTGACCGAATGTAATCGGCGTGGCGTCCATCATGTGGGTACGACCGGTCTTGACCAGTTTCATGTGCCGCGCGGACAGCTCCGCCAAGCCGCCGGACAACTCAGCGATCGCCGGCAGCAAATGCTGTTGCACCGCCTGAACCGTCGCGATGTGCATGGCCGTGGGAAAGCAATCGTTGGAACTCTGGGAGCGGTTGACGTGATCGTTGGGGTGCACCGGGCTCTTGCCACCGCGCGGGTTGCCGGCCAGTTCGTTGGCGCGACCGGCGATCACTTCGTTGACGTTCATGTTGCTCTGGGTGCCGCTACCGGTCTGCCAGACCACCAGCGGGAACTGGTCGTCATGTTGGCCGTCGAGCACTTCGTCGGCCGCTTGTTCGATCAGGCGGGCGATGTCGGCGGGCAGGTCGCCATTACGATCGTTGACGCGTGCCGCGGCTTTCTTGATCAGGGCCAGGGCATGCAACACAGCCAGCGGCATGCGTTCGTTGCCAATGGCGAAATTAATCAGCGAGCGTTGCGTCTGAGCGCCCCAGTAAGCGTCATCCGGGACTTCCACCTGGCCCAGGCTGTCGGTTTCGATACGGCTCATCATGCACACTCCTGTAGGTCTGATAGCGCAGTTTAGGCTGTGATCGCCGGTCGTGGTTCCATCAGTCTGGAATTTGACCGTTCAACCCCTCTAAATCAGTCGCGACAAGGCTTGGGGTTGAGCGACACACTTTTTTAGGCGCAGAATGGTCGCCCTTGGGGTTATACCTCGCCTGCTAGAAAAGGAAACTCGATGACTCGTCTTCGTGCCATCTGTACCGCGGTTGCACTGGTTTGCGCCAGCGGCCAGGTTTTTGCCGATACCGCCAGCCACAACGCCAGTGCCGAAGCTTTCCTGACCCTGGCGCACGCTGACAAACTGGGCACTCCGGTGTACATGCAAGTGCAGCAAATGTTCGCTCAGCGCTTTGAACAGACCAAAGCCCCTGAGTCGAAGAAAGCCGTTCTGGAAACTTATCAGGCCAAGGCCAACGCAGCGCTGGACGCAGCCATTGGCTGGAACAAGCTGAAGCCGGACATGGTCAAGCTCTACACCACCAACTTCAGCGAATCCGAGCTCAAGGATCTGGTGGCGTTCTACCAGTCGCCACTGGGCAAGAAAGTCCTGGAAAAAATGCCGCAGCTGACTCAGCAGTCGGCCCAGATGACTCAAGCCAAGCTGGAAAGCGCGGTGCCTGTGGTCAACAAACTGCTGGCTGACATGACTAACGAGCTGGATCCTAAAGCCGGCGCCGCTGCTCCTGCAGCCAAGAAAAAGCCTTAAGCGGAGCCGGGTATGACCATGCAACAACGCATCGAATCGACGCTGGGGCTGCTGCAGCCCGAGCACCTGCAAGTACTGGATGAAAGCCACATGCACAGCCGTGGCTTGCAGACCCACTTCAAGGCGGTGGTGGTCAGCCGGCAGTTCGAAGGGCTCAATCGCGTCAAGCGTCACCAGAAGGTGTACGGCACTTTGGGCGAACTGATGGGCGAGTTCCATGCGTTGGCGCTGCATACCTACACGCCTGAGGAATGGGCGCAGATCGACGCGGCTCCGGCCTCGCCGACCTGTGCTGGCGGCAGCAAGCATTAACCCTTGGTTTTTTGCTAGAATCCGCAACGCGCCGCTCACCCGGCGCGTTTTTTTTCGCATCCGGTTCACCCCTTACGAGGGTAGCCACCTGGAGAATTACCCATGACACAACAGATTGTCGTGGCGGCACTGTATAAGTTCGTCACCCTGGAAAATTACGTTGATCTGCGCGAGCCACTGCTGCAAGCGATGATCGACAACGGCATCAAAGGCACGCTGCTGATCGCCGAAGAAGGCATCAACGGCACCGTGTCCGGCAGCCGCGAAGGCATTGACGGGCTGATGGCCTGGCTCAAGAACGACCCGCGCATGGACGACATCGACCACAAAGAGTCGTACTGCGACGAACAGCCGTTCTACCGCACCAAAGTCAAACTCAAGAAAGAAATCGTCACCTTGGGCGTTGAGGGCGTGGACCCGAACAAAAAGGTCGGCACCTATGTGGATCCGCAGAACTGGAACGCGCTCATCAGCGATCCGGAAGTGCTGTTGATCGACACCCGCAATGACTACGAAGTCTCGATCGGCACCTTCGAAGGCGCCATCGATCCGAAGACCACCAGTTTTCGCGAATTCCCCGACTACATCAAAGCCAACTTCGACCCGGCCGTGCACAAGAAAGTCGCGATGTTCTGCACCGGCGGCATTCGTTGTGAGAAGGCGTCGAGCTACATGCTCAGCCAGGGTTTCGACGAGGTTTATCACCTCAAGGGCGGCATCCTGAAGTACCTCGAAGAGGTGCCGCAGGAAGAAACCAAATGGCAGGGCGACTGTTTCGTGTTCGATAACCGCGTGACCGTTCGTCACGATCTCAGCGAAGGCGACTACGATCAATGTCATGCCTGTCGTACGCCCGTCAGCGTTGAAGACCGCGCATCCGAGCACTATGTGGCCGGCATCAGTTGCCCGCATTGCTGGGATAAGCTGAGCGAGAAAACCCGTCGCAGTGCCATCGACCGGCAGAAGCAGATCGAACTGGCCAAGGCGCGCAACATGCCGCACCCGATCGGTTACAACTACAAGCAATCCGCTTCCGAGGCTTGAACCATGTCTGCACGCCTGCTCTATGTGATGGATCCGATGTGTTCCTGGTGCTGGGGCTTCGCTCCGGTGGCCAAAGCGCTGGTTGAGCAGGCGCAGGCGGCGGGTGTGGAGTTGCATCTGGTGGTGGGTGGTTTGCGCACCGGCAGTGGCGCGGCGCTGGAGCCGACCACCCGACGCTACATTCTTGAGCACTGGCAGGCGGTTCACGAGGCCACCGGCCAGCCGTTCAAATTTGAAGGCGCGTTGCCCGACGGGTTTGTCTACGACACCGAGCCTGCCTGTCGGGCGCTGGTGACCGCGCGCAGCCTGGCGCCAGATTGCGCCTGGACATTGCTCGGGCTGATCCAGCACGCGTTCTACACCGAAGGTCGCGATGTCACTCGTGCCAGCGTGTTGGTGGAGCTGGCGGAGAAGGCCGGTTTGCCGCGCATCGAATTTGCCGCAGCCTTCGACCGTGCCGATCAGCACGCTGCGACCGCCGCCGATTTCACTTGGGTCCAGGACTTGGGCATTGCCGGTTTCCCGACCTTGCTGGCAGAGCGCAATGGTCAATTGGCGCTGCTGACCAATGGCTATCAGCCCCTGAGCGAGTTGTCACCGTTGCTCGGCCGCTGGCTGGAGCGCGCTGCCTGTGCATGATCTGCCCGATGATGCAGCAGCTCCCAAACGTGTCGATCGGCTGAGCTGGGCGGAAATCCGCCGCCTGGCCCTTCATCATAAAAAATCCCTGTGGATCGCCAACGGCGTTGCGGTATTGGCAACGCTGTGCAGCGTGCCGATCCCGTTGCTGTTGCCGTTGCTGGTGGACGAAGTGCTGCTGGGCCACGGTGACGTTGCACTGAAAGTCATGAACCACGCACTGCCCGACGTCTGGCAGAAAGCCGCGGGTTATATCGGCCTGATGCTGCTGGTGACCCTGGCGCTGCGTTGCGCCGCGTTGTTGTTCAACGTGGTGCAGGCGAAATTGTTTGCGGCGCTGGCCAAGGACATCGTGTATCGGATTCGGGTGCGGTTGATCGACCGGCTCAAGCGCATCTCGCTGGGCGAATACGAAAGCCTGGGCAGCGGCACGGTGACCACGCACCTGGTCACCGACCTGGATACCCTGGACAAATTCGTCGGCGAAACCCTCAGTCGTTTCCTCGTGGCGATGCTGACGCTGGTGGGCACCGCATCGATCCTGATGTGGATGCACTGGAAACTCGCGCTGCTGATTCTGCTGTTCAACCCGCTGGTGATCTACGCCACGGTGCAGTTGGGCAAGCGGGTCAAACATCTGAAGAAGCTCGAGAACGACAGCACCTCACGCTTCACCCAAGCCTTGACCGAAACCCTGGACGCTATCCAGGAAGTGCGTGCCGGTAATCGTCAGGGGTTTTTCCTCGGACGGTTGGGGCAGCGAGCGCGGGAAGTGCGCGATTACGCGGTGAGCTCGCAGTGGAAAACCGATGCATCGAACCGGGCCAGCGGTTTGCTGTTCCAGTTCGGCATCGATATTTTCCGCGCCGCAGCCATGCTCACCGTGCTGTTTTCCGACCTATCCATCGGCCAGATGCTGGCGGTGTTCAGCTACCTGTGGTTCATGATCGGTCCGGTGGAGCAGCTGCTCAATCTGCAGTACGCCTTTTACGCCGCCGGCGGTGCGCTGTCGCGGATCAACGAGTTGCTGGCCCGTGCCGACGAGCCGCAATACACCGGCAGTGTCGATCCGTTCCAAGGGCGCGACACGGTGGGCATCGAAGTGCAGGGGCTGAGTTTCGGCTACGGCGACGAGTTGGTGCTGAACCAAATGAACCTGTCGATTGCCCCCGGTGAAAAAGTCGCGATTGTCGGCGCCAGCGGGGGGGGCAAAAGTACTCTGGTGCAGTTACTGTTGGGCCTGTACACGCCGCTGGCCGGGACCATCCGTTTCGGTGGTTCGACTCAGCAAGAAATCGGCCTGGAAACTGTGCGCGAAAATGTCGCCGTGGTCCTGCAACATCCCGCCCTGTTCAACGACACCGTGCGCGCCAACCTGACCATGGGCCGCGAACGCAGTGACGAAGCCTGCTGGCAGGCATTGGAAATTGCTCAACTGCACCACACGGTGCGTGCATTGCCCAACGGTCTGGACAGTATCGTCGGGCGATCCGGTGTGCGTTTATCCGGCGGGCAGCGTCAACGCCTGGCGATTGCCCGAATGGTGTTGGCCGAGCCCAAAGTGGTGATCCTCGACGAGGCCACGTCCGCACTGGACGCGGCCACCGAATACAACCTGCACCAGGCGCTGGCGCGGTTCTTGAGCCGCCGCACCACGTTGATCATTGCGCACCGATTGTCGGCCGTGAAGCAGGCCGATCGAGTGTTGGTGTTCGATGGCGGGCAGGTTGCCGAGGATGGCGACCATCAGCAGTTGATTGCCGATGGTGGTTTGTACGCCAAGCTTTATGGGCATTTGCAGCAAATTCAACGACCTTGAACTTTGTACGGTTTTCTGTGCTTAGTGTTTGAGCGGTCCCGAGGAATTTTGGCGTTTTTTGCGCTCTGTCTGGCCAGACAATCGGATTGCAGTGGTGTGCTCGATGATTCGAAGTGTCGGAAATTAGCCTAGTCTGTGCTGTCAGGTGCGGGATTTATTTGGGTGTTCATCCGGCAATGCTTATGCAAGGGACCTCATGAAGCAAAAACGGACTCTCGGAACGCCACGGCTGTTGGGCATCGTCTGGCCATTTATCGCCGTTGTGTTGTTTCAGGCATTGTTGGGCGGCGTCAGTCTTTACGTTCTTTCAGCGGTTCGTGGCTACGTCGGCGGTGAGAGCCTGTGGTCCAAGGGCCAGAAAGACGCCATCTATTACCTCAATCTCTACGCCGACAGTCGCGACGAGACGATTTTTCTCAAATACCAGAACGCGATTGCCGTGCCTCAGGGCGGCCATGAGTTGCGTATGGCGCTGGATCATCAGCCACCGAATATCGAGGCCGCGCGGCTCGCGATTCTCAAGGGCGGCAATCACCCGGACGACGTCCCCAGCCTGATTTGGCTGTACCTCAATTTCCGGCATTTCAGTTACCTGGAAAAAGCCATCGAACTCTGGACGATCGGTGACGAGTACCTGGTGCGGCTCGATGACGTCGCGCGGGAAATGCATCAGGGTATCGTCGATAACCAGGCCACCGATGCCGATATCAAGCACTGGAAGGCGCAGATTTTGGCCATCAACGATGGCGTGACGCCCCCTGCCAAAGCGTTCAGCGATGCCTTGGGCGAGGGCTCGCGCATGATTCTCCGGCTGCTGCTGGCGACGAACCTCGCCACAGCGCTGGGCCTGATCGTGCTGGCCTTGCTGCGTACCCACAAACTACTCGAACAGCGGCATGCCTTCGCCGATGCCTTGCAGTTGGAGAAAGACCGGGCGCAGATCACCCTGCAATCGATTGGCGACGGGGTGATCACCACCGACGTCGAGGGCGCGATTGCCTACATGAACCCGGCCGCCGAGGCCTTGACTCACTGGAAGGCCGAACAGGCGACGGGGTTGCCATTGGCGGCGCTGTTCAATCTGCTGGACGAGAACGCTCAGGCCGACGGTTTTACCTTGATCGAACACATTTTGAGCGGCCAGCTCAGTGGCGGTAGCGAACATTCCAAACTGATCCAGCGACTGGATGGCAGCACGGTTTCGGTCACCTTGGTCGGTGCGCCGATCCGCAATGCGGGCAAGGTCAGTGGCACCGTGCTGGTGCTGCATGACATGACCCAAGAGCGGCAGTACATCGCCAATCTGTCCTGGCAGGCGACCCATGACGCCTTGACCGGGCTGGCCAACCGCCGCGAATTCGAATATCGCCTGGAACAGGCCCTGCATGGCCTGATGCGACAAGCGGGACGTCACGCCTTGATGTTCCTCGATCTGGATCAATTCAAACTGGTCAACGACACCTGCGGTCATGCTGCCGGCGATGAGTTGTTGCGGCATATTTGTGCGTTGCTGCAATCAGGATTGCGCGAAGGCGACACCCTGGCCCGATTGGGGGGTGACGAGTTCGGCATTCTGTTGGAAAACTGTGCGCCGGAAGCGGCTGAGAAAATTGCCGAAGTCCTGCGCCAGACTGTGCAGAACCTGCATTTTGTCTGGAAAGGCCGGCCGTTCGTGACCACGGTGAGCATTGGTCTGGTGCACGTCACTCAGAGTCCGGCCACCCTCGAAGCCTCGCTGCGAGCTGCTGATATGGCCTGTTACATGGCCAAGGAAAAGGGCCGCAACCGGGTTCAGGTCTATCACGCCGACGATTCGGAACTGTCCCTGCGCTATGGTGAGATGGCCTGGGTGCAACGCCTGCACATGGCGTTGGAGGAGGACCGCTTTTGCCTCTACTCCCAGGAAATCGCGCCTCTGGGTCTTGGCGAGCGGGACGGCGGACATATCGAAATCCTGCTGCGCCTGCATGACGAAGCCGGGCGCATGATTCTACCGGACAGTTTCATTCCGGCCGCCGAGCGTTATGGTTTGATGACGTCGCTTGACCGCTGGGTGGTGGAGAACGTTTTCAAGGTCATTGCCCAGGCCATCGCCCAAGAGGGCGAAGAGCCGCTGGCCATGTGTGCGATAAATCTGTCAGGTATTACTATCGGAGATGAGGCGTTTCTGGACTTCCTTCGTGAACAGTTTGTTGCATATTCAATTCCACCTGAAATGATTTGTTTTGAAATTACAGAAACCAGTGCGATTTCCAATTTGCCTAGCGCAATTAGATTTATTAATGAACTCAAAGGCTTAGGTTGCCACTTCTCATTAGATGACTTCTGCGCCGGTATGTCCTCATTCGCTTACTTGAAACATTTACCTGTAGACTTCCTGAAGATCGACGGGAGTTTCGTAAAGGATATGCTGGACGACCCGATTAACCGCGCCATGGTCGAAGTGATCAATCACATCGGGCATGTCATGGGTAAGCGTACGATTGCCGAGTTCGTTGAAACACCTCAGATCGAGCAGGCATTGCTGGAGATCGGGGTGGATTACGCTCAAGGGTATCTGATTGAACGCCCGCATCTGTTTACCTGCGACAGTTTACAAAGTCGTCCTGCCAGGCCACGGCCTTTGTTATTCAAGGCGCCCGGCACGTTCCGTTGAAATCTCTTGTTGATCTGAAAATCACAATCAAAAGGAGCGCGACAGTGATCGACACATTCAACAGAACCGGACCCCTCATGGAAGCTGCAAGTTACCCCGCCTGGGCTCAGCAATTGATTCAGGATTGCAGCGAGAGCAAGCGCCGCGTCGTCGAACATGAACTGTACCAGCGGATGCGCGATAACAAGCTCAGCGCAAAAACCATGCGTCAGTACCTCATTGGTGGCTGGCCGGTGGTCGAACAGTTCGCCTTATACATGGCACAGAACCTGGCCAAGACCCGTTTTGCACGCCACCCTGGCGAAGACATGGCGCGTCGCTGGCTGATGCGCAATATTCGCGTCGAACTGAACCATGCCGATTACTGGGTGCACTGGAGCCGTGCTCACGGTATCAGCCTGGAAGATCTGCAGGCGCAACAGGTTGCCCCTGAACTTCACGCCTTGAGTCACTGGTGCTGGCACACCAGTTCGTCGGACTCGCTGATCGTGGCTATCGCCGCCACCAACTATGCCATCGAGGGTGCTACCGGGGAGTGGTCGGCGCTGGTCTGTTCCAGTGGCGTCTATGCGGCATCGTTCCCCGAGGAAGATCGCAAGCGGGCGATGAAGTGGTTGAAGATGCACGCCCAGTACGACGATGCCCATCCTTGGGAAGCGCTGGAAATCATCTGCACCCTGGCGGGGCTGAACCCGAGCAAATCCCTGCAAATGGAATTGCGCCAGGCGGTCTGCAAAAGTTACGACTACATGTACCTGTTCCTGGAGCGATGCATGCAGTTGGAACTGGCAGCAAAAGCCCCGGTAGTCCGTGAGCGGATGGCGTTGGCCGAGAGTTGATCCGAAGGCTACACAAAACAACTGTAGGAGCTAGCCTGTGTGGCGAGGGGACAAGCCCCCTCGCCACACATTTGATTATCGGGGGCTGACTCAGCCCGCCATCGCCAACCGGTTACGCCCCTCGCGCTTGGCCACATACAGCGCACTATCGGCTCGTCGCAACAGGCTCTCGGCAGACTCGCCGGGCAGCAGGGTCGAGCAACCCAGGCTGACCGTCAGTTCGATGGCCTTGCCTTCGGCCACATAGTCCTGAGCCTGCGCAGCGAACCGCAGTCGTTCGCCGACCATGGCCGCGGCTTCCCGGCTGGTGTTGGACAGCAAGATCATGAATTCTTCGCCTCCAAACCGGAACACCATGTCCACGTTACGCAACTGGCTTTTGATCGAGGCTGCGACGGCCTTGAGCACTTCATCGCCGGCGCTGTGCCCGTAGGTGTCATTGATTTGTTTGAAGTGATCGATGTCCAGCATCAGCAGCGACAGGGGCTGTGAGTGTCGGCGCGACATCTCGATTTCCCGTTGCAGCGTCTGATCCATCGCGATGCGATTGCCGGTGTCGGTCAGCGGGTCGCGCAAGGCGCTTTGGGTGGCGGCACGGTAGAGCAGGGCATTGCGCATCGGGTAGAGAAGCGCTGATAACAGCGATTCCAGATGGCCTTGCTCCTCATCGCTGAAACGCTGATTGCGACGGAACACCAGTTCACCCAATTGCTCGCCTTCATGACTGAGGCTGTAGCTGATCGAATGATGACCTCGCTGGCCGAACTGCAGGCGCAAGTCGCTGGGCTGATGCTCATAATTCAAGGCATCCAGCGGTACAAGGCGCTGAATTTCACGGAAGAAAAGTCCGAGAATGCGTTGCGGCTCAAGACTGGTTTGCAGTTGCAGGCCCAGCTCCTGACGCAATTGCGCAAGACTGACGGGCCGCTCCAGAAGGGGAGGCTGCTGACCAAAGCCCAGGCGTTGCAATTTGGCGCTGTCGAAGTCAATTGCGTTGGTCTGGGAAGGCGATTTCATATGGCGTGAGCCCCTAAACAGTAAGACTGTCTTACAGGCTGGGTGAGAGCGGCTTTGGGCTGCGCGTCATACTGGTCCATCAGTCCCGTAGGACATTTGGCACGAGTTTAGTCCGCTTTGCCGAAGATTAGTAACCTCTCGGCTCAAGCTCTGCCCCGTCTGCTTTCACACGGCGTGTCTGAGCAAAATTAGAGCGAAAGTCGTGCCATTCAGTTCAGTCGGCTAAAAAGCGTTCTAAATCAACAAGGTTGGGGAGGTTGCGAAGGATGGTGTCGGGGATGTTGGCATTTATTTGACTTGAAACAGCAACAGTTATCAGGGGCTTTGCGTGCCGCGACGGGAAGTCGTCGCGGCACAAAAGCGACGCACGGGCATTACTGAGCGTCGAACGCCTGACCGTTGATGCCGGTACTGTCCGGCCCCATCAAGTAAAGGTAGACCGGCATGATCTCCTCGGGTGTCGGGTTGTTCAGCGGATTTTCCCCAGGGTAGGCCTGAGCACGCATGCTGGTGCGGGTGGCGCCGGGGTTGATGCTGTTGGAGCGCACGGGGGCGACGGTGTCTACTTCGTCGGCCAGGGTTTGCATCAGGCCTTCGGTGGCGAACTTGGACACGCCGTAAGCGCCCCAATACGCACGACCCTTGCGACCGACGCTGCTGGAGGTGAACACCACCGAGGCGTCCTGCGACAGCTTGAGCAGCGGCAGCAGGGTGCTGGTGAGCATGAACATGGCGTTGACGTTGACTTGCATGACGCGCATGAAGTTCTCGCCGGACAACTGCTCGATCGGCGTGCGTGGGCCGATGATCGACGCGTTGTGCAGCAAGCCGTCGAGGTGGCCGAATTCGGTTTCGATCATGGCCGCCAGTTCATCGTATTGGTGGGGCAGGGCGGTTTCCAGGTTGAACGGGATCACTACCGGTTGTGGATGCCCAGCCGCTTCGATTTCGTCGTAGACCTGAGTCAGATTGGCTTCGGTCTTGCCCAGCAGCAACACGGTGGCGCCATGAGCAGCGTAGGTTTTCGCGGCGGCAGCACCGATGCCTCGGCCAGCGCCGGTGACCAGGATAACCCGGTCCTTGAGCAATTCAGGACGGGCGGAATAATCAAACATAAAAAACCTCACAACAATTCAACGTAGGCATGCATCGCATCTGTGGCAAGAGCGCTTATTGTGGCGAGGGGGCTTGCCCCCGTTGGGTCGCGAAGCGGCCCTCCATTCGCTACCTTCAGCCAGACCGTGTTCTCTGGATTTACGACTGCTTCGCAGCCGAACGGGGGCAAGCCCCCTCGCCACAAATGCTTCCTGTTGTCAGTCAGATCAGCAACTGCACAAAGCGCTATCCAGCACCAGGCGCAACTCCATTGGATGATCGACCACCACATCCGCGCCCCAATGCCGCGGGTTATCCTCCGGATGAATGTAGCCGTAGGTCACGGCGGCTGTTCTGGTGCCGGCATCGCGGCCGGATTCGATATCGCGCAGGTCGTCGCCGACGAACAGCACGCTGGCCGGATCGAGGTCGAGCATCTTGCACGCCAGGATCAACGGCTCCGGGTCCGGTTTGCTGTTCTTCACGTGATCCGGGCAGATCAGCAGCGCCGAACGCTCGGCCAGCCCCAGTTGCTGCATGATCGGCTCGGCGAAGCGCAGCGGTTTGTTGGTGACCACGCCCCAGATCAGGTTGGCCTTCTCGATGTCGGCCAGCAATTCGCCCATGCCGTCGAAGAGCTTGCTGTGCACCGCGCAACCTTTGACATAGCGCTCCAGAAATTCCAGGCGCAGCTCCTCGAAGCCCGGCGATTCCGGGTCCATCGAGAAAGTCACCGCGACCATCGCCCTGGCGCCGCCGGAGATCTCGTCACGGATGTGCTTGTCGTTCATCGGCGGCAAACCACGCTCAGCACGCATCGCCTGGCAGATGGCGATGAAATCCGGCGCGGTGTCGAGCAGGGTGCCGTCCATGTCGAAAAGAACTGCTCTGATACGCATCGGCTTACTCCTCGCGCAGGGTCTGGATCATGTAGTTGACGTCGACATCGGATGCCAGTTTGTAGTGCTTGGTCAGCGGATTGTAGGTCAGGCCGATGATGTCTTTGACGGTCAGGCCGGCCATGCGACTCCAGGCACCGAGCTCGGAAGGGCGGATGAATTTCTTGAAGTCGTGAGTGCCGCGTGGCAGCAGCTTCATGATGTATTCGGCGCCGACGATGGCGAACAGATAAGCCTTCGGGTTGCGGTTGATGGTGGAGAAGAACACCTGGCCGCCAGGCTTGACCATGCGGAAGCAGGCGCGGATCACCGAGGATGGATCCGGAACGTGTTCAAGCATTTCCAGACAGGTGACCACGTCGAATTGCTCAGGCATTTCTTCGGCCAGGGCTTCGGCGGTGATTTGCCGGTATTCGACATTCACACCGGATTCCAATTGATGCAATTGCGCGACCGCCAGCGGCGCTTCGCCCATGTCGATGCCCATCACGGTGGCGCCGCGCTGGGCCATGGCTTCGCTGAGGATGCCGCCGCCGCAACCGACGTCGAGGACTTTCTTGCCGGCCAGATTGACGCGCTCGTCGATCCAGTTGACCCGCAGCGGGTTGATGTCGTGCAGCGGTTTGAACTCGCTTTCGCGATCCCACCAGCGATGGGCCAGGGCTTCGAATTTGGCGATTTCGGCGTGGTCGACGTTGCTCATGGTGTCAGTCCTCTAAAACTTGAAAAATTCTGTTGCCCCGGTTTTGGTCCAGGGTGCTTACAATTCGGTGCTTACGATTCGGTATGGCCGCTGATGCGCTGGCCCCAGGCCTTGGCGGTGGCGCACAGCTGCGCTTCATCCAGGCGGGTCAGGCGGCGGTCGTCGAGCAGTTGTTTGCCGGCGACCCAAAGGTGTTTCACGCAGTCGCGGCCAGTGGCATATATAAGTTGCGAAACCGGGTCGTAGACCGGTTGCTGCGCCAGGCCCGACAGGTCGAACGCGACGATGTCTGCCGCTTTACCGACTTCCAGCGAGCCGGTTTGCGCTTCGATTCCCAGCGCACGGGCGCCATTGAGCGTGGCCATGCGCAGGGCGCGATGGGCGTCCAGCGCGGTGGCCGAGCCGGCGACAGCCTTGGCCAGCAATGCGGCGGTGCGGGTTTCACCAAGCAGGTCCAGGTCATTATTGCTGGCCGCGCCATCGGTGCCGACCGCCACATTCACCCCGGCCTGCCACAAACGCTCGACCGGGCAGAAGCCACTGGCCAGCTTCAGGTTCGACTCCGGGCAATGAATCACATTGGTGTTGCTTTCTACCAGCAGCGCCAGGTCTTCATCGCTGATCTGGGTCATGTGAACGGCCTGGAAGCGCGGCCCGAGCAGGCCCAGGCGGCCGAGGCGGGCCAGCGGGCGTTCGCCGCGTTGCTCCACCGACTGCTGCACTTCGAAGGCGGTTTCGTGGACATGCATGTGAATCGAGGCATCCAGTTCTTCGGCGATCACCCGGATTTTTTCCAGGTTTTCGTCGCCCACGGTGTACGGGGCATGGGGGCCGAAGGTGACTTTGATCCGTTCGTGATGCTTGAGATCGCCGAATAATTCGACGCCCTGACGAATGGCTTCATCCGCCGTGCTGGCGCCTGGAATCGGGAAATCGAGGATCGGAATGGCGATCTGGGCGCGAATGCCACTGTTATGTACGCGTTCGCTGGCGACCTTCGGGAAGAAATACATGTCAGAGAAACAGGTGATGCCACCTTTGATCTGCTCGGCGATGGCCAGGTCCGTGCCGTCGCGTACGAAAGCCTCGTCGACCCATTTGGCTTCGGCCGGCCAGATGTGGTTTTCCAGCCAGGTCATCAGCGGCAGATCGTCGGCCAGGCCGCGGAACAGCGCCATTGCTGCATGCCCGTGGGCATTGATCAGGCCCGGGCTGAGCAGCATGCCCGGCAATTCGCGCACGTCGGTTGCGTTAAGCTTCAAGGCTGCTGCGCGTGGGCCGATAAACACGATACGACCGTCGCGGATACCCAGGGCATGCTCTTTAAGGACCACGCCAGCCGGTTCGACGGGTACCAGCCAGGTCGGCAGCAATAATAGGTCGAGCGCAGCGGTGGGGGTCGGCATCGAGAGTCGGTTCCAGTGCTTTTGTAAAGGATGGCGAAGTATACCCGAGCGTCTTCGCGGGGGGATCGCTATAATCGGCGGCTTTTGTTCATGAGTGCGGGGTGTGGGATGCGCGATCGACTGTTGGCTGCGGAGAAGGTGAAGGCCATCGATTGGCGTGATGGCGCACTGTACCTGCTGGATCAGCGTATTTTGCCGTTCGAGGAAACCTGGATCGCCTACACCAGCGCCGCCGGTGTGGCCGAAGCCATTCGCTCGATGGTGGTGCGCGGTGCGCCGGCCATTGGCATCAGCGCTGCCTATGGCGTGGTGCTGGCGGCTCGCGCCCGATTTGCCGAGGGTGGCGACTGGCAAGCGGCGCTGGAAGAGGATTTCGCGCTGCTGGCCGACTCCCGTCCGACCGCGGTCAACCTGTTCTGGGCCTTGGGTCGCATGCGTGAGCGGCTTGAGCGCCTGAGGGAGCACGCCGATCCGCTGTCGGTGCTGGAAGCCGAAGCCATCGCCATCCACGAAAGTGATCGCGAAGCCAACCTGACCATGGCCCAGTTGGGCGTCGACCTGATCCGCAAACATCAAGGCAACGCCCAGGCGATCCTCACGCACTGCAACACCGGCGCGCTGGCCACCGGTGGTTTCGGCACGGCGCTGGGAGTGATTCGCGGGGCGTTCATCGAAGGCATGGTCGAGCGCGTCTACGCCGACGAAACCCGGCCATGGCTGCAAGGTTCGCGATTGACTGCGTGGGAATTGGCCAATGAGGGTATTCCGGTGACCCTCAATGTCGACTCCGCTGCTGCGCACATCATGAAAACCAAGGGTGTGACCTGGGTGATCGTCGGCGCCGACCGGATCACTGCCAATGGCGATGTGGCGAACAAAATCGGTACCTACCAGTTGGCGGTCAACGCCATGCACCACGGCGTGCGCTTCATGGTGGTGGCGCCGAGTTCGACCATCGACATGAACCTGGCCAGTGGCGAAGAGATTCCTATTGAAGAGCGTGATGGCCGCGAGTTGCTGGAAGTTGGCGGCAAGCGGGTGGGGGCGGATGTGGAAGCGTTCAACCCGGTGTTCGACGTGACCCCGGCCGACCTGATCGATGCGATCGTCACCGAAAAAGGCATCGTCGAGCGCCCGGACACTGCGAAAATGGCCCAATTGATGTGCCGCAAGCGTCTGCATTGATGATCTGTATTGCCTGAAAGGACGCCATCGCGGGCAAGCCCGCCCCCACAGGTATAAGTGAGCACCGCTGAACCCTGTGGGAGCGTGCTTGCCCGCGAAGAGGCCCGGAAACACAATGAATCAGGCCCGAATCAGGCCTGAATTCTTCATTCGATGCTGCTCTAAGCCCCTCTCGTCTCCTTCAAGCCTGTCACCGGTCAACTAACTATGCTCCATGCGCATCTGGGGGATAGGTGCGTGGCGGCTCTTGTGATAACATCCGGCGGTTTCCAGGGTAGCCTGATGTGGCTGCCTTTACTGCGCAGATCCATGGCATAACTCGTTGATTTGTCGTAAGTCGGTGCATGGCACTCAGTCTGCATCGGCGAGCTTCGTTCGTCCCATATGGATGTGACGAAGTTTCACCAGAAAAAGGAATCAGGCTTCTCATGGGCGAACTGGCCAAAGAAATCCTCCCGGTCAATATCGAAGACGAGCTGAAGCAGTCCTACCTCGACTACGCGATGAGCGTAATTGTCGGGCGGGCACTGCCGGATGCGCGCGATGGCTTGAAGCCCGTGCACCGGCGTGTGCTGTTCGCGATGAGCGAGCTGGGCAACGACTTCAACAAGCCGTACAAGAAATCTGCCCGTGTTGTCGGTGACGTGATCGGTAAGTATCACCCGCACGGTGATACCGCGGTGTACGACACCATCGTTCGGATGGCGCAGCCATTCTCGCTGCGTTACCTGCTGGTGGACGGTCAGGGCAACTTCGGTTCGGTAGACGGCGACAACGCCGCGGCCATGCGATACACCGAAGTGCGCATGACCAAACTGGCGCACGAGCTGCTGGCCGACCTGCATAAAGAAACCGTGGACTGGGTGCCGAACTACGACGGCACCGAAATGATCCCCGCGGTCATGCCGACCAAGATCCCCAACCTGCTGGTCAACGGCTCCAGCGGTATCGCCGTGGGCATGGCGACCAACATTCCGCCGCACAACCTCGGTGAAGTCATCGACGGTTGCCTGGCACTCATCGACAATCCGGAGCTGACTGTCGACGAGCTGATGCAATACATCCCCGGTCCGGACTTCCCGACCGCCGCGATCATCAACGGTCGCGCCGGCATCATCGAAGCCTACCGCACCGGTCGCGGGCGCATTTACATGCGTGCCCGCTCGATCATCGAAGACATCGACAAGGTCGGTGGTCGTCAGCAGATCGTCATCACCGAACTCCCTTACCAGCTGAACAAGGCCCGTCTGATCGAGAAGATCGCCGAGCTGGTCAAAGAGAAGAAACTCGAAGGCATTACCGAGCTGCGCGACGAGTCCGACAAGGACGGTATGCGCGTCGTGATCGAGCTGCGTCGCGGCGAAGTGCCTGAGGTGATCCTCAACAACCTCTACGCCCAGACTCAGCTGCAAAGCGTGTTCGGCATCAACATCGTTGCGCTGATCGACGGCCGTCCGCGGATCCTCAACCTCAAGGATCTGCTGGAAGCCTTCGTTCGTCACCGTCGCGAAGTCGTGACCCGCCGTACCGTGTTCGAACTGCGTAAGGCGCGCGAACGTGGCCACATCCTGGAAGGTCAAGCGGTTGCCCTGTCGAACATCGACCCGGTCATCGCCCTGATCAAGGCTTCGCCGACCCCGTCGGAAGCCAAGGAAGCGCTGATCAGCACGCCGTGGGAATCCTCCGCGGTGGTTGCAATGGTTGAACGTGCCGGCGCCGATTCGTGCCGTCCGGAAAACCTCGATCCGCAATACGGTCTGCGCGACGGCAAGTACTTCCTGTCGCCAGAGCAGGCACAAGCCATTCTGGAACTGCGTCTGCACCGCCTGACCGGTCTGGAACACGAGAAGCTGCTGGCTGAGTATCAAGAGATCCTCAACCAGATCGGCGAGCTGATCCGCATCCTCAACAGCGCCACGCGCCTGATGGAAGTGATCCGCGAAGAGCTGGAAGTGATCCGCGCCGAGTACGGCGATGTGCGTCGCACCGAGATTCTCGATGCCCGTCTCGACCTGACCCTGGGCGACATGATCCCGGAAGAAGAGCGCGTCGTGACCATTTCCCACGGTGGCTACGCCAAGACCCAGCCGCTGGCTGCGTACCAGGCTCAGCGTCGTGGCGGTAAAGGTAAATCGGCTACCGGCGTGAAGGATGAGGACTACATCGCTCACCTGCTGGTCGCCAACAGCCACACCACGCTGCTGCTGTTCTCCAGCAAAGGTAAAGTGTACTGGCTGAAAACCTACGAAATCCCGGAAGCCTCCCGCGCTGCCCGTGGTCGTCCGCTGGTCAACCTGCTGCCGCTGGACAGTGATGAATACATCACCACCATGCTGCCGGTCGAGGAATACACCGAAGGTCACTTCATCTTCATGGCCACTGCCAAAGGCACCGTGAAGAAGACCCCGCTGGAATCCTTCAGCCGTCAACGCAGCGTCGGTCTGATCGCGCTGGAGCTGGATGAAGGCGACGTGCTGATCTCTGCGGCCATTACCGATGGCGATCGCGAAGTCATGCTGTTCTCCGACGGCGGCAAGGTGACTCGCTTCAAGGAAACCGACGTTCGCGCCATGGGCCGTACCGCTCGCGGTGTCCGCGGCATGCGTCTGCCGGAAGGCCAGAAGCTGATTTCCATGCTGATCCCGGAAGAAGGCAGCCAGATCCTCACCGCTTCGGCGCGTGGTTTCGGTAAGCGCACCGCGATCACCGAGTTCCCTGAGTACAAGCGTGGCGGTCAGGGCGTTATTGCCATGGTCAGCAACGAGCGTAACGGCCGCTTGGTCGGCGCCGTTCAGGTGCTCGACGGCGAGGAAATCATGCTGATTTCCGACCAGGGTACGTTGGTTCGTACCCGCGTCGACGAAGTGTCCAGCCTGGGCCGTAACACCCAGGGCGTGACCCTGATCAAGCTGGCCAACGATGAAACGCTGGTGGGCCTGGAGCGGGTTCAGGAGCCGTCGGAAGTCGAAGGCGAAGAGCTGGAAGGCGAAGGGCTTGCAGGTGAAGAGGATGCAGTGTTCGAGGGTGAGGTCGTGATCGACGATGTTGCCGACGACCAGCAACTCGACGCCGCCGCCGACGAAGAGCCGCAGGAGTAAGCGGGCAAGCAGGGGGCGGATGAAGATTCGCCCCCTTGTTGTTTGTCCTCAGGGAACTGTGGAATTGTTTTTAATGTAGGAGCTGTCGAGCGAAGCGAGGCTGCGATCTCTTGATCTGGCTCTTGCTTTCGCTCAGCACTAAAAGATCGCAGCCTCGCTCTGCTCGACAGCTCCTACAGATTTATTGCGTGATACCACCAAATCAGAGCGAGATTGGATGTGAGCAAGAGAGCCTATAACTTCTGTGCCGGTCCTGCGGCGCTTCCCGAAGCTGTCCTGAAGCGCGCCCAGGCTGAACTCCTTGATTGGCACGGCAAGGGCCTGTCGGTCATGGAAATGAGCCATCGCAGCGATGAGTTCGTGTCCATTGCCACCAAGGCCGAGCAGGATCTGCGTGATCTGCTGAATATCCCCTCGAACTATAAAGTGCTGTTTCTGCAAGGTGGCGCGAGCCAGCAATTTGCTCAGATTCCTCTGAACCTGTTGCCGGAAGGCCGCTCCGCCGACTATATCGATACCGGTATCTGGTCGCAGAAGGCTATCGAAGAAGCTTCGCGCTACGGCCACGTCAACGTCGCCGCGACCGCCAAGCCTTACGACTATTTCGCTGTGCCTGGTCAGAACGAATGGAACCTGTCGAAAGATGCGGCCTACGTTCACTACGCGCCGAACGAAACCATCGGCGGCCTGGAATTCCAGTGGATCCCGGAAACCGGTGATGTACCGCTGGTCGCCGACATGTCCTCGGACATTCTTTCGCGCCCGGTGGATGTCTCGCGTTTCGGCATGATCTACGCCGGCGCCCAGAAAAACATCGGCCCGAGCGGCATCGTCGTCAACATCGTTCGCGAAGACCTGCTGGGTAACGCCCGCTCCATCTGTCCGACCATGCTCAACTACAAGGTCGCGGCCGACAACGGCTCGATGTACAACACGCCGCCAACCCTGGCCTGGTACTTGTCCGGTCTGGTGTTCGAGTGGCTGAAAGAGCAGGGCGGTGTCGAAGCCATCGGCAAGCTCAATGAAGTGAAGCAGCGCACGCTGTACGACTTCATCGACGCCAGCGGCTTGTACAGCAACCCGATCAACAAGTCGGACCGCTCGTGGATGAACGTGCCGTTCCGTCTGGCCGACGATCGTCTCGACAAGCCGTTCCTGGCCGGTGCCGACGAACGTGGCCTGTTGAACCTCAAAGGTCACCGTTCCGTGGGCGGCATGCGTGCCTCCATCTATAACGCCGTCGATATCGTTGCGGTCAACGCACTGGTTTCGTACATGGCAGAGTTCGAGAAGGAACACGGCTAATGTCTGAGCAAGAACTCAAGGCACTGCGCCTGCGCATTGATGCTCTGGACGAAAAGGTCCTGGAGCTGATCAGTGAGCGCGCACGCTGCGCCCAGGAAGTTGCGCGAGTAAAGATGGCCTCGCTGGCCGAAGGCGAAGTGCCGGTGTTCTATCGTCCTGAGCGCGAAGCTCAGGTGCTCAAACGCGTGATGGAGCGTAACCAGGGGCCGCTGGGCAACGAAGAGATGGCGCGGCTGTTCCGCGAAATCATGTCCTCGTGCCTGGCCCTCGAGCAGCCGCTGAAAGTGGCTTACCTCGGCCCTGAAGGTACCTTCACTCAGGCAGCGGCCATGAAGCACTTCGGTCACGCGGTGATCAGCAAGCCAATGGCGGCAATCGACGAAGTATTCCGTGAAGTGGCGGCCGGTGCGGTGAACTTTGGCGTGGTCCCGGTGGAAAACTCCACCGAAGGCGCGGTCAACCACACCCTCGACAGCTTCCTCGAACACGACATGGTGATCTGTGGCGAAGTCGAGCTGCGTATTCACCATCACCTGTTGGTTGGCGAAAACACCAAGACCGACAGCATCAGTCGCATCTATTCCCACGCCCAGTCCCTGGCCCAGTGCCGCAAGTGGCTGGATGCCCATTACCCGAATGTCGAGCGCGTGGCGGTGTCCAGCAACGCCGAAGCGGCCAAGCGGGTCAAGGGTGAGTGGAACTCGGCGGCGATTGCCGGCGACATGGCTGCCGGCCTCTACGGGTTGACCCGTCTGGCCGAGAAAATCGAGGATCGCCCGGACAACTCCACGCGATTCCTGATGATCGGTAACCAGGAAGTGCCGCCGACCGGTGACGACAAGACCTCGATCATCGTTTCCATGAGCAACAAGCCCGGCGCTCTCCATGAGTTGCTGGTGCCGTTCCACGACAATGGCATTGACCTGACACGGATCGAGACCCGTCCGTCGCGCAGCGGTAAATGGACCTACGTGTTCTTCATCGACTTCGTCGGCCATCACCGCGACCCGCTGGTCAAAGGTGTGCTGGAAAAGATCAGTCAGGAAGCGGTGGCACTCAAAGTGCTGGGTTCCTACCCGAAAGCAGTTCTCTAAGGGCGGTAGCAAATGAGTGGCAACTTCCTCGCTCTGGCACAGCCGGGCGTGCAACAACTTTCGCCTTACGTTCCGGGCAAGCCTGTGGACGAACTGGCCCGTGAGCTGAACCTCGATCCGGCCAGCATCGTCAAGCTGGCGAGCAACGAAAACCCGTTGGGCGCCAGTCCCAAGGCGCTGGCGGCGATTCGCGAAGCGCTGGCCGAGCTGACCCGCTATCCGGACGGCAATGGTTTTGCGCTCAAAAGCCTGTTGGCCGACCAGTGTCGCGTCGAGCTGAATCAGGTGACGCTGGGCAACGGCTCCAACGATATTCTGGAGCTGGTGGCGCGTGCCTATCTGGCACCGGGCCTGAACGCGGTGTTCAGCGAACATGCGTTTGCGGTCTATCCGATCGCGACCCAGGCCGTTGGCGCCCAGGCAAAAGTGATCCCGGCCAAAGACTGGGGGCATGATCTGCCGGCGATGCTGGCCGCGATCGATGCCGATACCCGCGTGGTGTTCATCGCCAACCCGAACAACCCGACCGGGACCTGGTTCGACGCCGAAGCGCTGGATGAATTCCTGCAGGACGTACCGGCCCATGTGTTGGTGGTGCTGGACGAGGCCTACATCGAGTACGCCGAAGGCAGCGACTTGCCAGATGGCCTGGATTATCTGGCGGCCTATCCGAACCTGCTGGTCTCGCGCACCTTCTCCAAGGCCTATGGTCTGGCGTCGCTGCGGGTCGGCTACGGTTTGTCCTCGGCCATCGTCGCCGATGTGCTCAATCGCGTGCGTCAGCCGTTCAACGTCAACAGCCTCGCGCTGGCCGCCGCTTGTGCCGCGCTGCAAGACGTCGAGTACCTGGCTGAAAGCCGTCGCCTGAACCAATCCGGCATGCAGCAGCTTGAGGCGGGTTTCCGTGAGTTGGGGCTGAGCTGGATTCCATCCAAAGGCAACTTTATCTGTGTCAATCTGGGTCGCGTTGCTGCCCCGGTGTTCCAGGGGTTGCTGCGCGAAGGCGTGATCGTGCGTCCGGTGGCCAACTACGGCATGCCGAATCACCTGCGCATCACCATCGGTTTGCCAGCGGAAAACAGCCGCTTCCTCGAGGCGCTGACCAAGGTTATGGCTCGTGGTTGATGTCACTGCACTGCAATCTGCTGAACCTATGATCGGTCGCCTGGTGGTGGTCGGTCTGGGGTTGATCGGCGGTTCGTTTGCCAAAGGCCTGCGTGAAAGCGGTCTGTGCCGCGAAGTGGTCGGGGTCGATCTCGACCCGCAGTCGCGCAAGCTGGCGGTCGAGTTGGGTGTGGTGGATCGCTGCGAAGAAGACCTGGTGGCGGCTTGCCAGGGCGCGGACGTGATTCAGTTGGCGGTGCCGATCCTGGCCATGGAGAAACTGCTCGCGCTGTTGGCGGGCATGGACCTGGGGCAGGCGATTCTGACTGACGTCGGCAGTGCCAAGGGCAATGTGGTGCGCGCGGCGACCGAAGCATTTGGCGGCATGCCGGCGCGTTTCGTGCCGGGGCATCCGATTGCCGGTTCCGAGCAGAGTGGGGTGGAAGCCTCCAATGCCGACCTGTTTCGTCGCCATAAAGTGATTCTGACGCCGCTGGATCAGACCGATCCGGCCGCGCTGGCAGTGGTCGACCGGTTGTGGCGCGAATTGGGCGCCGACGTCGAGCACATGCAAGTCGAGCGTCATGACGAAGTGTTGGCGGCAACCAGCCATTTGCCGCACTTGCTGGCGTTCGGTTTGGTCGATTCATTGGCCAAACGCAATGAAAATCTTGAGATCTTCCGTTACGCTGCGGGCGGTTTCCGCGATTTCACAAGAATCGCCGGTAGCGACCCGGTCATGTGGCACGACATCTTCCTCGCCAACCGCGAAGCTGTCCTGCGCACACTCGATACATTTCGCAGCGACCTCGACGCCTTGCGCGACGCGGTCGATGCAGGGGATGGGCACCAATTGTTGGGCGTGTTCACTCGCGCCCGGGTTGCCCGCGAGCATTTCAGTAAAATCCTGGCCCGCCGGGCCTATGTGGACGCTATGAATTCCAACGATCTGATTTTCCTGGCACAACCTGGTGGCCGCCTGACTGGGCGGATTCGTGTACCGGGCGACAAATCGATTTCCCACCGCTCGATCATGCTCGGTTCCCTGGCCGAAGGCGTCACCGAAGTGGAAGGTTTCCTCGAGGGCGAAGACGCCCTGGCGACCCTGCAAGCTTTCCGCGACATGGGCGTCGTCATCGAAGGTCCGCACCATGGTCGTGTGACCATTCACGGCGTCGGTCTGCATGGCCTGAAGCCTGCGCCGGGCCCGATCTATCTGGGTAACTCCGGCACTTCGATGCGTCTGCTGTCTGGCCTGCTGGCTGCGCAGAACTTCGACAGCACCCTGACCGGCGACGCTTCGTTGTCCAAGCGCCCGATGAATCGCGTGGCCAATCCGCTGCGTGAAATGGGCGCTGTGATCGAGACCGCCGCTGACGGTCGTCCACCGATGACCATTCGTGGCGGCAACAAGCTCAAGGGCCTGACTTACACCATGCCGATGGCCAGTGCCCAGGTTAAATCCTGCCTGCTGCTGGCGGGTCTATATGCCGAAGGCAAGACCACGGTCACCGAGCCGGCACCGACTCGCGACCACACCGAGCGCATGTTGCGCGGCTTCGGCTACCCGGTGACCGTTAACGGGGCGACCGCCTCGGTCGAGTCCGGCCACAAGTTGACCGCGACCCACATTGAAGTGCCGGGCGATATCTCGTCGTCGGCGTTCTTCCTGGTGGCGGCGTCGATTGCCGAAGGTTCGGAGCTGGTGCTCGAACACGTCGGCATCAACCCGACCCGCACCGGCGTAATCGACATCCTGCGCCTGATGGGCGCTGACATCACTCTGGAAAACCAGCGTGAAGTTGGTGGCGAGCCGGTAGCCGACCTGCGCGTACGGGCAGCTAAACTCAAAGGTATCGAGATTCCCGAAGCGCTGGTTCCACTGGCTATCGACGAGTTTCCGGTGCTGTTCGTGGCGGCTGCATGTGCCGAAGGTCGCACTGTGCTGCGTGGTGCCGAAGAGCTGCGCGTGAAGGAATCGGACCGGATCCAGGTCATGGCGGACGGTCTGCTGGCGCTGGGCGTCAAGTGCGAGCCCACTCCGGACGGCCTCATCATCGACGGCGGCCAGATCGGCGGCGGCGAAGTGCACGGTCACGGCGATCACCGGATTGCCATGGCCTTCAGCGTGGCTTCACTGCGCGCCACTGCGCCGATCCGCATCCATGATTGCGCCAACGTCGCGACCTCGTTCCCGAACTTCCTCGCGCTGTGCGCGCAGGTCGGTATCCGTGTTGCACAAGAGGCTCAGTCGTGATCAGCATTGCACCGGTCATCACTATTGATGGGCCAAGCGGCTCTGGCAAAGGTACTGTCGCCGGGATTCTGGCCAAGCGCCTGGGCTGGAACCTGCTGGATTCCGGTGCACTTTATCGACTGCTGGCTTTTGCCGCGCATAACCATGGCGTCGACCTGACCAATGAGGAATTGCTCAAGAAGCTCGCCGCTCATCTGGATGTGCAGTTCATCGCGGCGACCGATGGTCAGTTGCAGCGCATTATTCTGGAAGGCGATGAAGTCAGCGATGTGATCCGTACCGAGAGTGTCGGCTCGGGTGCCTCGCAGGTCGCCGCGTTGCCTGCGGTTCGCGAGGCGTTGCTGCAGCGTCAGCGGGCTTTTCAGGAGGCGCCGGGTCTGGTGGCCGATGGTCGCGACATGGGTACGGTGGTATTTCCCGACGCACCCTTGAAGATTTTCCTCACTGCCAGTGCCGAAGAGCGTGCGCGCCGACGTTACTTGCAGTTGAAGGGCAAAGTCGATGGTGTTAGTCTGTCGAGTCTGCTAGATGAGATACGTGCGCGCGATGAGCGTGACACCCAGCGAGCGGTAGCCCCGCTCAAACCGGCGGCTGACGCCATACAGCTGGATTCCACGGAATTATCCATCGACCAGGTGCTGGAACGCATCATGAGCGAGATCGCCATTCGCGATATCGCCGGGTGACCAAGAGGGCCGCAGGGGACCAGTCATAGTCCTGCGGAGCTTCTTTTAAATGAAACTAACCCACATCGTCTGGGATGTGGAGATGGGCGTATTCTTCGCCCTTATCAACAGGAATTAAAATGAGCGAAAGCTTTGCGGAACTCTTTGAAGAAAGCCTAAAAACCCTGAACCTTCAGGCAGGCTCCATCATCACCGGTGTTATCGTTGATATCGATTACCAAGCTCGCTGGGTAACCGTTCACGCTGGCCTGAAGTCTGAAGCACTCATCCCGCTTGAGCAGTTCTACAACGACGCTGGCGAACTGAACATCAACGTCGGTGACGAAGTTCACGTTGCTCTGGACTCGGTTGAAGACGGCTTTGGTGAAACCAAGCTGTCCCGTGAAAAAGCCAAGCGCGCTGAATGCTGGATTGTTCTGGAAGCAGCCTTCGCAGCCGAAGAAGTGGTCAAGGGCGTTATCAACGGTAAGGTTAAAGGCGGCTTCACTGTCGACGTTAACGGCATCCGTGCGTTCCTGCCAGGTTCTCTGGTTGACGTCCGTCCAGTGCGCGACACCACGCACCTGGAAGGCAAAGAGCTGGAATTCAAGGTCATCAAACTCGACCAGAAACGCAACAACGTTGTCGTTTCCCGTCGCAGCGTCCTCGAAGCCGAGAACTCCGCCGAGCGTGAAGCTCTGCTGGAATCCCTGCAGGAAGGCCAACAAGTCAAAGGTATCGTCAAGAACCTCACCGATTACGGCGCATTCGTCGATCTGGGTGGCGTCGATGGCCTGCTGCACATTACCGACATGGCTTGGAAGCGTATCAAGCATCCTTCCGAAATCGTCAACGTTGGCGACGAGATCGATGTCAAGGTTCTGAAGTACGATCGCGAGCGCAATCGTGTTTCCCTGGGCCTCAAGCAACTGGGCGAAGATCCATGGGTTGCTATCAAAGCCCGTTACCCAGAAAGCACTCGCGTTACCGCTCGTGTAACCAACCTGACCGACTACGGCTGCTTCGCTGAGCTGGAAGAAGGCGTTGAAGGTCTGGTACACGTTTCCGAAATGGACTGGACCAACAAGAACATCCACCCTTCGAAAGTCGTACAAGTCGGCGACGAAGTGGAAGTTATGGTTCTGGACATCGACGAAGAGCGTCGTCGTATCTCCCTCGGCATCAAGCAGTGTAAATCTAACCCATGGGAAGATTTCTCTGGCCAGTTCAACAAGGGCGATAAAATCTCCGGCACCATCAAGTCGATCACCGATTTCGGTATCTTCATTGGTCTGGACGGCGGCATCGACGGTCTGGTTCACCTGTCCGACATCTCCTGGAACGAAGTGGGCGAAGAAGCCGTTCGCCGCTTCAAGAAGGGCGACGAGCTGGACACCGTTATCCTGTCGGTTGACCCAGAGCGCGAGCGCATCTCCCTGGGTATCAAGCAACTGGAAAGCGATCCGTTCTCCGAGTACGTTCAAGAGAACGACAAAGGCGCCATCGTTAAAGGCATCGTGAAAGAAGTTGACGCTAAAGGCGCCATCATCACTCTGGCCGACGATATCGAAGCGACTCTGAAAGCCTCCGAAATCAGCCGTGACCGCGTTGAAGACGCGCGCAACGTTCTGAAAGAAGGCCAGGAAGTAGAAGCCAAGATCATCAGCGTTGATCGCAAGAGCCGCGTAATCCAGCTCTCCATCAAGTCGAAAGATGATGCTGAAGAGAAAGAAGCAATCCAGAGCTTGAAAGACAAGCCTGCTGCTGACATCGCTGCTGGTCCTACCACTCTGGGCGACCTGTTGCGTGCACAAATGGAAAAACAGAACTGAGTTCTGTCAGACCATAGAAAAAGGGCGACTTCGGTCGCCCTTTTTTGTGTGCGCCCAGCATGGGCGCAATCTTGTGGGTGAAAGTCCCGCCGTAAGCTGGCCACAGCGAACGAAGTGAAGCGCAACTGCATGAGGGCGACCGAGTGTGGGGAGGAAGCGTGAATCGAAGCCATGAGCCGATGTACAAGAACCGGATAAAAGGCGAAGCCGATCAGGGCGAGCGGGCACAAAACCGCGAAGCTCTTGTGGTCAAGGATCAGGCTGCGTAAATCCGGCGGTTGTGTGGTGAAGGATTGCGTTCTTACCTGGGGAGATCTCGCCTTGTGCCTGAAAGGGCGACGGCGCCAGCCGGAGCGAGAAGTCAGCAGAGGCCATAGTAGTCTTTTTTTTGACGAAGGGCCGAACGAGAGAAAGCGTTATAGGCCATATTGATGCGAGAAACCGGAAGTCAGATGCCTGCCAAACGCGGGGCGGGCGGAGGTAACGAGCGGTGAAACCGTGAGAAATCCCGTCAGCGACGAGGTCAATCGCCCGCAAGATGAATCCGACAACGCAGGGCAAGGGCTGCTGGAGCGGGCCTTTGCGAGAGAAAACCTGAAGCGGGCGTGGAAGCGGGTCAAGGCCAACAAGGGTGCCGCAGGAGTCGACGGTCTGGACATGGATCAGACGGCCGAGCATCTGCTGACCCAGTGGGTCGTGATTCGTGAACAGCTTATGTCCGGTGTCTATCGGCCCAGTCCGGTACGACGTGTGGTCATTCCCAAACCCGACGGCGGTGAGCGCGAGTTGGGTATCCCAACGGTCACTGACCGCTTGATCCAACAAGCGTTACTGCAAATTTTGCAGCCGCTACTCGATCCCACTTTCAGTGAACACAGCTACGGCTTCCGTCCGGGACGTTGTGCGCAGGGCGCCGTCTCGGCGGCTCAGCGCTACGTGTCTTCGGGGTATCAAGTGGTGGTGGATGTTGATCTGGAGAAGTTCTTCGACCGGGTCGATCACGACATTCTGATGGATCGTTTACGTAAACGGATTTCGGATCGGGCGGTTATCCGGCTGATCCGTGCGTATCTGGATGCGGGAGCGTTGATCAATGGCGTGGTCGAGAAAAGCCGCTGCGGGGCGCCGCAAGGCGGCCCGCTGTCGCCGTTGCTGGCGAATGTGCTGCTGGACGAAGTGGATCGGGAGCTTGAGCGTCGAGGTCATTGTTTTGTGCGCTATGCCGACGATGCGAATGTGTATGTTCGCAGCCGGAAGGCAGGCGAGCGAGTCATGGTCTTGCTGAGGCGTCTGTATGAAAAGCTGCACTTGAGTGTCAACGAGAACAAGAGTGCGGTGGCGAGTGCATTTGGTCGCAAGTTTCTGGGCTACGAACTGTGGTCTTCCCGAAACGAGGTCAAGCGCGCAGCGTCTTACAAGGCACAAAAGCAGTTCAAGCAGCGAGTACGCTGGTATACCCGGCGCTCGTGCGGTCGCAGCCTGCAGCAGATCGTCGATGACCTGCGACCTTACATTTTGGGTTGGAAAGCTTACTTCGGGCTGTCGCAAACCCCAGCCGTCTGGCGCGAGCTGGACGAATGGATACGAAACCGATTGCGAGCTATCCAGCTTAAACAATGGAAGCGCGGAACGACGACATATCGTGAGCTGCGAGCACTTGGCGCGAGTAACCAAGTGGCGCAGAAGGTGGCAGGGAACACCTGCCGCTGGTGGCATAACAGTCGTCTCGATCTGAACCGCGTACTTAATATTGCGTGGTTCGACAGGCTGGGATTAGTGCGTCTCTCATAACCTCAATCTCTCGAACCGCCCGGTGCGGACCCGCATGCCGGGTGGTGTGGCAGGGGAGCGGCCTATGAAGGCCGTCCCCTATGCCGATGTCTGCGATTTGGTGAATCCCTAATGTGCTGACGCTGCAATATTTCTTTCGTGAAACCAATGATCTACATAAGTTGTCTGTAACTTCATACAGGTCAATCGTCTATTCAAGGCTAGGCTTAGTCTGAAGTGAACGACCGCCGGGTTGTGTATCCGGCATAAGGAAGTGAATGAACAAGCTCATTGTCGTGATAGCAGTAATGACATTGGCAGGTTGTACCACTAATGCCAAAACTCATGCGATACGCGGCGTCAGTGGCATAGAGGTCGATTGTTCGGGGTTGGGCTCGGGATGGGAGAGGTGTTACAAGCGAGCGGCCAAGGAGTGTAAGGGGGCAGGCTATAAAGTCATCGTAAGGTCCGATGAGGCCAAAGAGGAAGATGTATTCCCTTTCGGCTTCAATCCTGCAGGTTATCTGACGCGCACCATGCTCGTCATATGCAGGTGAGCGGATGAGTTCGTCAGCGTTCCGGTGCTCTGAAATCAGGCATCTCGCGGCCGGGGAGAATATGTCAAAGCTCAGGCTGTTCAAATTCATCAGAGCATGCTAAAACCTTTGAAGCGCTGATCTAGCTGCTTGAAAAAGAAGGGAAAAATATGACGAAGTCGGAGTTGATCGAACGAATTGTCACCCATCAAGGGCTACTCTCATCCAAGGATGTGGAGCTGGCCATCAAGACCATGCTTGAGCAAATGTCCCAATGTCTGGCCACTGGTGATCGAATCGAGATCCGTGGTTTTGGCAGCTTCTCACTGCACTATCGCGCACCGCGCGTAGGGCGCAATCCAAAAACAGGTCAGTCCGTCAGCCTTGACGGCAAGTTCGTTCCGCATTTCAAGCCAGGCAAAGAACTGCGCGATCGTGTGAACGAAGATGAGGAGGAAGGGCTTTGACGGCTTCCGCACTTCAAGGAGTCGCTGATGCGTAACCTCAAGCGCGTACTCCTCGCTGTATTTGTCCTGTTGCTCGTTCTGGTGATCCTGGCGTTCGTTCTTGAGAACCAGCAAGGCGTGTCATTGCTGTTTCTAGGGTGGGTGGGCCCACAGTTGCCAGTGTCGTTGATCATGGTAATTGCGCTGCTGATCGGCATGCTGATCGGGCCGATTCTCGGCTGGTTTCTGGGGCGTACATCCAGAGCCTCCCGCAAACGCCTTGTCTGATTCCGGGAAACCCGCTGTAGGCATGGAATTTGCGTCGCAGCTTGTCCATATCCATTAGTAAAACCTTCATTAAGCTGTAAAATGCTGCGCTTGGCCGACAGGGATGTTCCCATTTCGGTTCAGACTGACTCTGTCAGAAGCCTCGGCTGACTTGATGGCTTTTGCATTCATGGATTAGACAGTGCGCGGTTGGCGGCCCTGTCAGCAACTCAAGGGTATGGTTTCGCGTGAAAATTCTAGTAACCGGCGGCGCCGGGTTCATCGGCTCGGCAGTCATTCGTCATATCATCTCCAACACTGCCGACTCTGTCGTTAACGTTGATAAACTGACTTATGCCGGTAATCTTGAGTCGCTGGCCGGAGTCAGTCAGAACTCGCGTTATGTGTTCGAGCGCGTCGACATCTGCGACCGCGACCAAGTGGACCGTGTCCTGCGTGAACACCAACCGGATGCAATCATGCACCTGGCCGCAGAGTCCCACGTTGACCGCTCGATCTCCGGTCCGTCTGAATTCATCCAGACCAACATCATCGGCACTTACACCTTGCTGGAGGCTGCACGCCACTATTGGGCGGCACTGGACGATGTGCGTAAAGCCAACTTCCGCTTCCACCATATTTCCACCGACGAAGTCTACGGAGACCTTGACGGTCCGGAAGACCTCTTCACCGAAACCACGCCGTATCAGCCAAGTTCGCCGTACTCGGCCAGCAAGGCCAGTTCCGATCACCTGGTTCGCGCCTGGAGCCGTACCTACGGCCTGCCGACCCTGGTTACCAACTGTTCGAACAACTATGGTCCGTTCCACTTCCCTGAGAAATTGATCCCGCTGATCATTCTCAACGCACTGGAAGGCAAGCCGCTGCCGGTCTACGGCAAAGGCAACCAGGTTCGTGACTGGCTCTACGTCGAAGACCACGCCCGCGCACTCTACAAAGTCGTGACCGAAGGCGTGATTGGCGAGACCTACAACATCGGCGGCCATAACGAGAAGCAAAATATCGAAGTGGTGCACACCCTTTGCGCACTGCTCGACGAGCTGCGTCCGGACTCCGCTCATCGTCCACACGCCAGCCTGATCACCTATGTTCAGGATCGCCCGGGCCACGACCAGCGTTACGCGATCGACGCCAGCAAAATCCAGCGCGAGCTGGGCTGGACGCCAGAAGAGACCTTTGAAACCGGTATCCGCAAGACTGTCGAGTGGTACCTGAACAACACTGAGTGGGTAGCTCACGTGAAGAGCGGCAGCTACCAGCAATGGATCGACCAGAACTACACGGACCGTTCGGACAAAGCATGAAAATTCTCCTGTTGGGAAAAAACGGCCAGGTCGGCTGGGAGCTGCAACGCTCTCTTGCGCCTCTTGGCGAACTGATCGCCCTGGACCGTCACCCAGTCGATGGTTTGAGTGGCGACCTGTCTGACCTCAATGCACTGCGCGCGACGATTCGTCAGGTCAGGCCGGACGTCATCGTCAACGCAGCGGCCTACACTGCGGTCGATAAAGCTGAGTCCGAGACTGAACTGGCCAGCCGCGTGAATGGTCAGGCGAGTCAGGTCATGGCTGAAGAAGCCGCATCTCTAGGGGCTTGGCTGATTCACTACTCGACCGATTACGTATTCAACGGTGAAGGCCTGGCGCCATGGCAAGAGACCGATGCCGTCGCCCCAGTGAATCACTACGGTGCCAGCAAACTGGCCGGCGAGCAGGCGATTATTGCCTCGGGCTGCAAGCACCTGATCTTCCGCACCAGCTGGGTCTATGGCGCTCGCGGCAACAACTTTGCCAAGACCATGCTGCGTCTGGCCAAGGATCGCGACACCCTAAGTGTCATTGCCGACCAGATCGGCGCGCCGACGGGTGCCGACCTGATCGCCGATGTGACAGCGTTGGCCATTCGGCAAGTCTTGCAACGTCCTGAGCTGGCGGGTCTGTATCACTTGGCGGCGGCCGGTGAAGTGTCCTGGCATGGTTATGCCAGTCATGTGATCGATTTTGCCAAGGCAAATGGTGAAGAGCTCGCTGTTACAGCGATCAACCCGATAGACACAACTGCCTACCCAACACCGGCGCGCCGCCCTCTGAATTCCCGGTTGAACACTCAAAAGCTGCGCGACAATTTTTCTCTGCACTTGCCGGATTGGCAAAGTGGCGTCACCCGAATGCTGATGGAAATCCTGAATAAATGACAACGACAAATCGTAAAGGCATCATCCTCGCTGGTGGTTCGGGCACTCGTCTGCACCCGTTGACCCTTGGTGTGTCCAAGCAGATGCTGCCGATTTACGACAAGCCGATGATCTTTTACCCGCTGTCGGTGCTTATGCTCGCCGGTATGCGCGAAATCCTGATTATTTCCACACCTGAAGACCTGCCATGTTTTCAAAAATTGCTGGGCGACGGCAGCCTGTACGGCATCAAGTTGACCTACGCCGAGCAACCTAGCCCGGACGGTCTGGCACAGGCTTTCATCATTGGCGAAGAATTCATCGGCAAGGACCCTTGCTGTCTGATCCTGGGCGACAACATCTTCTACGGTCAGCACTTTTCGGAAAACCTGCGTTCCGCCACCATTCAAGAGGTTGGCGCGACCGTATTCGGCTATCACGTATCGGATCCGGAGCGTTTTGGTGTAGTCGAGTTCGACGCTTCCGGCCGTGCCTTGAGCATCGAAGAGAAGCCGCTGAAGCCAAAATCCAGCTACGCGGTGACCGGGCTGTACTTCTACGACAACCAGGTCGTCGAGATCGCCAAGAACATCAAGCCATCCGCACGTGGTGAGCTGGAAATTACCGACGTTAACCGTGCGTACCTCGAGCAGAAAACTCTCAATGTCGAAATGCTTGGTCGTGGTTTTGCCTGGCTGGATACCGGTACTCATGATTCGTTGCTGGAAGCCAGTCACTTCGTGCACACCATCGAGCAGCGTCAGGGACTGAAAGTGGCTTGCCTGGAGGAGATCGCTTACCACAATGGCTGGATTAGTGCGGAGCAGCTGGGCACTCAGGCTGATGCCCTGAAGAAGACTGGCTATGGTCAGTACCTGCAGAAGCTGCTGGACTCGCCTTCCCACTGATTCGAAGGCTCAATCCTTTCGAACAGCAGCGTTTAATCGGTCCAGGCAGGAATGGTATGCCAGTAAAACATCCCAAGGTTGCGGTTTTGCTGGCTGCCTACAATGGCATGCGGTGGATCGAGGAGCAGTTGGCCTCGATCCTCGACCAGTCAGCTGTCGACGTAACCGTTTATATCAGTATCGATCCTTCCACTGACGGTACCGAGGCTTGGTGTGCGGCTTACGCTGCACAGCACCCAAGCGTTATCGTGCTGCCCGCTGCTGGCACCTTCGGTGGTGCTTCGCGCAACTTCTTCAGGCTGATCCGCGATGTTGATCTGGATGAGTACGAGTTTGTCGCCTTTGCCGATCAGGATGACGTATGGCACGCGGATAAGCTTCAGCGCGCGACCCATGCGATTCAGACCCGTAAGGTAGATGCCTACTCCAGCAACGTCACCGCCTTTTGGTCGAACGGCAGGACGCAATTGCTGGACAAGGCTCAACCTCAGGTTGCCTGGGACTTCTTGTTTGAAGCGGCTGGGCCAGGTTGCACGTATGTGATGAGCCAGAAAATGATGGTGCCTTTAAAGGCGTCCATGCTGGTTAATTGGGCTGACTTGCAAGGTGTCAGCCTGCATGACTGGTACTGCTACGCCTTTGCGCGCAGCCATGGCTTCAAGTGGTTTATCGACCCGCAGCCGTCCATGCAATATCGCCAGCACGAGCGCAATCAGGTTGGGGCCAACACGGGCCTCAATCCGTTGATCGCACGTTACAAGACGATTCATGATGGCTGGTGGTTCTCCCAGGTCCGGCTGATTGCGTGTCAGGTGGGGCTAGGTGCGGATCCTTTCGTTCGGGGCTGGCTGCGTCTGGGGCGCAGGCAGCTATTGAGTCTCTCTTTAAGTGCCTGGAAATGTCGTCGGCGTGCGCGGGATAAAGTGTTCTTCTTTTTGATTTGTTGGGCCACTGCATTGATCGGAAGTAAATCCAGATGAACAGTCCGCGGGTTTTAGTGACGGGCGCGACGGGGTTTGTAGGCGAGGCCGTGGTCTTCAGGTTGTTGCTCGATAAGAAATTCACCCCCGTCGCCGCTGTCCGCGCAAGTACACGATTGAGCGGTTTGTGTCGGGTCGTTCCTTTCGATCTCGATCTGCCGACTGGCATGCCTGTGCTGGAGGGCATTGCTGTCGTCATTCATTGTGCGGCCAGAGTGCACGTCATGAATGAAACGGTTACGGACAGTCTGGCAGCGTTTCGTAAAGCCAACGTTGAGGGTACTGTCCGGCTTGCCAGGCGTGCGGCAGAGTCCGGCGTGAAACGTTTTATATTTATCAGTTCGATCAAGGTGAATGGCGAAAGCACAGGTCGCAACATGCCGTTCAAGGCAACGGATTCGCCTGCGCCAGTCGATCCTTATGGGGTGTCCAAGCACGAGGCAGAGATTGCGTTACGGCAAATCAGCCTGGAAACCGGGATGGAGGTTGTTGTTATCCGTCCGCCCCTCGTTTACGGGCCGGGTGTCAAAGCCAATTTCCTCAGCATGATGCGTTGGCTGGATCGCGGCGTGCCTTTGCCATTGGGTGCCATTGATAATCAGCGCAGTCTGGTTGCACTCGGAAATCTCACGGACCTGGTGGTCACCTGCATCGACAGTCCTGCTGCCGTCGGCCAGGTCTTTCTGGTCAGCGATGGCGAAGATCTTTCCACTACCCAGTTGCTGCGCCATATGGCGCTTGCTCTGGACAAGGTCGCGAGACTGCTGCCAGTGCCTGCGGGGTTGCTGAGAGTGGTGGCCTCGATGATGGGCAAGTCAGGGGTTGTCGAGCGGCTGTGTGGTTCTTTGCAGGTGGATATCAGGCACACGCGTGAGGTGCTTGGGTGGCATCCGCCTGTCAGTGCGGAAAGGGCTTTGCGTCAGGCGGCCGATCATTATCGGGATAAACAGACAAGATGATTTTTGCGTTATTGATGGTGGTGTTTGCCGTTTCATGGGGGTTGACCCGGGTTTTGCGCCGGTATGCCTTGTCCCGAAGCCTGATGGATATTCCAAACGAGCGTAGCGCTCATACGGTTCCAACGCCACGCGGTGGCGGTGTATCAATCGTTGTCGCTTTTTTGCTCGCGCTTCCGGTCCTGTCGTTGTTGGGGGTGTTGCCTCTGTCTGCGCTAATAGCGTTGGTTGGGGCGGGCGTTCTGGTGGCGGTGATTGGCTTCGCCGACGACCATGGTCATATTGCCGCGAGGTGGCGGTTGCTGGGGCACTTCATCGCCGCGACCTGGGTGTTGTTCTGGCTCAATGGACTCGCACCCATTGCTTTGTTGGGTGTTTCGCTGGATCTGGGGTGGATCGGTTCCATCCTTGGGGCGGTTTATCTGGTCTGGATGCTCAATCTCTATAACTTCATGGATGGCATCGATGGTTTGGCCAGCGTTGAAGCCATCACCGTGTGCCTGGGAATATGCCTGGTTTATGGGGTTAGTGGCACAACTGAGCTGGTATGGGGGCCGTTGATGCTGGTTGTGGCCGTTGCAGGCTTTTTGTGCTGGAATTTTCCACCTGCCCGGATCTTCATGGGGGATGCGGGGAGCGGTTTTCTCGGCATTATTCTCGGGGCAATGGCGCTTCAGGCGGCCTGGAGCAAGCCGGAGCTGATCTGGAGCTGGTTGATTCTGTTGGGGGTTTTTATTGTTGATGCGACATGGACGCTCGTTCGGCGCTTGATCAACGGAGAAAAGGTATATCAGGCCCATAGCAGCCATGCTTATCAGAAAGCGGCACGCCGCTGGGGTCATAAAAAGGTGACGATAAGTGTGGCTGTCATCAATGTTGTTTTTTTGCTGCCGCTCGCGATCCTGGTTGTGCTCGGTCATTTGAATGCCGTGGCGGGGATGTGTATGGCGTATGCACCGCTTGTCTGTGTGGCTTATCTATTAAGGGCGGGCAGGTCATAAGTTCGAATCAGGTTGCTTTGCAGTGTTTCCAATTTTGCTCATTCGGTGGTAACTCGCCCAAGCATACCCATCCGTCGGGCCTTGCGCTGGTGTGTCTTAGGATACTGAGTGTGGTGGTCAGGTCAGGGCTGGCCATCGTTTTGCAGTTCGCCGTATTCAGTTTAGTGCGTTTGACGCACGTCATGGCCCTCTCGCAAATATCGTCCAGAATGCACTGCATTGAAAAAAAGCCTGCGAGCCGGCAGGCGTTTGGTAGAATGTGCGGTCATGATTCTTGTCCGATTTTGCTCTCGCAGCATTGGCAGTTCTGCAAATTCGGGGCGAGCGTTACGCATATGCGATGTATTTATTCATGAACGTGTTTTTGTGTATCACTTTGTTAACAGTTTTTTATATTTATTAGCTTCGGCTTGTTGTTGCACTAACTGAAGGGCGAGGAAGCGTTTAGAGATGGAAGGTCTTATGGATAGACGTCAGATAAAAGTGGGCTGGTGCGTCGCGTCGCTGTCTCTCGACACGGCTAGCGTGCGCTACCGGGCGTTACTTCCTTTGTTGGCACTCGAAAAGGAAGGTTTTATCTGCAGTCTGTTTACCAATCGCAGTCCCGTCGATCTTGAAAGCCTCGATGTGCTTGTTATCGTCAAAGCCTTTTCTGTCGAAAGCCTAGCACTGGTTCAGCGTGCCCGAGCACTGAACATACCCGTTGTCATCGATCTGTGTGACAACATTTTTGTGCCTGGATATGGAAAGAGTCAGTTGGGTACGCCTGGCGAAATGTTTGCCGCAATGGCCCGACTCGCAACCGCCGTTGTGACGACCACTGAACCTTTGGCTGACGTTATAAAGGCTCATGTGCCGGGCATTACCGTACACATCATTCCCGATGGTCTTGCCTCTGAAACTGTAGTGCACGAAGGCAGTCAGCTCATCAATAACGCCAGGGCGATTGAAAAGCCCATGACTCAATCCCTGTGGCGTAGCCGGTTGATAAAACTGTCTGATGAGTTCAAGGATTCAGGGGTCATCCATACATTCAAACGCTTGCTGAAAACGCAGTTGCAACGCATCCGGAAAAAACGCGGTAGGGATGGTTCGGTCGCAACGGTCATGGCCATTCTGAGGGCGGGCTTGCGTCTGCTCAGCAAACAAATCACCGGCTTTAAAAAGGCAGCGGTTGTCGCTGCTCCAGCGATCACCCTCGTTATTCCAAATGCACCGGCCCTCGATCCGTCGAATACCATGTATTTGCTGTGGTTCGGTAATCACGGTGCCGATTACGCCGACTTCGGCATCCTGGACTTGCTTCTCATCCAGAATGCACTGGAAGCAATCGCGCTGGAATATCCGGTTGAGCTTGTGGTGATCAGTAACAATGCTGCCAAGTACGAGCGCTTTATCAAGCCGATGGCCATTGCATCGCGCTATGTAGAATGGTCGATCAATGTTGTAGACGATTGGATGGCTGTTTCACGGGTTGTTCTGATCCCCAACTCCTGCGATCCGTTCAGTATCTGCAAGTCCGCCAATCGAACGGTTCATGCCCTGACCCAAGGCATTCCCGTCGTCGCTACCGCAACGCCTGCACTGTCGCCGCTGGGTGGCAGCATCATGACCGGTGATTTTTTACAGGGGCTGCGTCGTTATCTGTCGAGCACCGAAAATGGTCGCCAGGATGTAGCACTCGCCAGGACGCTGATCGAGCAACACTTCAGCTCTGCTGTCATTGGTTCTCTGTGGCGGGATGCGCTGCAATCAGCCATCGCTCAATGCTCCGGGGCAGCAGACGTCCACGAAGCGGAGGTCCTAGTGGTACTGCACCTGGTCCAGGATCTGGATCTTGCGCTGCCGATCATTCTTGAACTCAAACAACGTGGGATAGCGGTGCAAGTGGTGTGCAGCCACACATTGCTCAAGGCTTCTCCGCGAGTAATGAAAACCCTGTCACTTCATCAGATCAATGTCCGGGTGGTGTCAGCCGTCGAGCCATTGGCTTCATTCTGCTTCGATTCTCGGACCAGAGCGCTGCTGACGGTGTCGGAAACCAATCTCAGTCCTCATCGATTCAGTCGCGCGCTGACCGAAGCGGCGAAAGTCGCCGGCATCATGACCGCGACCTTGCAACATGGCCTCGAGAATGTGGGGTTGACCTACAGCGACAAGATCCATTCGATAGACCGGGTCAATTTCGCCGCCGACAGGATCTACCTTTGGGGCGGGCTGGACACCTTGCACGCAGATATCAGTGCTGCCACGCGCGCAAAATGCGTTGCGATCGGTTGCTCCAAGGTCGGTCGGGATGAAAGCGCCAATCTGGATGCGTTGATCGCCCCCGAGGCCTGTGTGGTCGGTGTCTTCGAAAACCTGCACTGGCATCGGTACTCCGAAGAATATCGGCAATTTTTTCTTGAGGGAGTGACCGCGCTGGCGGAGCAATTCCCTTCCGTCACCTTTTTGATCAAGCCTCATCATGCGGGCCTGTGGCTGACTTCCCGTTACAAAGGAGACAAGCCCGTCGCCTCGAACCTGATCATCGCCGATCCCAAGCAGGCGGAATGGGAGCGTTATACCGCTGGCGGCCTGTTGGGTCGAATGAAAGCGGTCATCACCAGCCCCTCTACCGTGGCCCTCGATGCTGCAGCGCGGGGGTTGCCGGTCGCGGTGGTCAAGGGTGATCTCGACACTGAAACCTATGCCCCACTTTATGCCATCGAGCAGATGGCGAACTGGTCCGCGTTCATCGAACGCGTTCTCGATGAAAGCCAAGCGCCAGAGCTCAAGCATCTTTCCGAGTGCTTTGTAAACCGTATGGTCTTGGAAGGCGATGCCGCCGCCCGATTGGTTGACGACTTGCTCTCTACGTCAATTCTTAATGATGTCAGTTCTTGAAGGTGGCGGCCGATGCGCATCTTGGGAATGAATGACAGCTCCTATAAAATAACCGGGCCACATCGAGCCGGTGATATTCGCTATGCGTGCTCCAGCAACGTCACCCCTGCAGAGCCTTGGACCAGAGCTTCAAATGAGTATCCGGTCCGCTATAGGCATCTTGTACGGTGGTCGATAGTTGATTTTCAGAGTGCTAACGTTTTAAGAGGAATTTCCCATGGTTGATGGTGACGAAGTAATACGGGTATATGTAGGTGTCGATCGTTCGCAATTGCTCGCCGTTCCTGTTCTTGAATACTCCATCAAACGCCACACGACTGCAAATGTTGAAGTCATTCCGATGTTGGATCTCCCGGTCCCCGAGCCACTGGATCCGCGCAATGGTCAACGTACCGGTTTTTCATTCAGTCGTTTCTGCATTCCAAAGCTTTGTGGCTACAAGGGCAAGGCCATTTACATGGACGCAGACATGTTGGTGTTTCGCGATATTCGCGAGTTGTGGAACATTCCGTTCGACGGTGCGAAAATTGTAATCCAGCAAGAAGTCAAGTTTGCCGAAGCGTCGACCGACAAGGTCGGGGCGCCGAAAACTCGCAAGAAACAATGCGCCGTCATGCTTCTTGACTGCGAAAAGCTGGACTGGGAAATCGAAACCATCGTTCAAGAAATGGATGAGGGCAAGTACAATTATGACCAGCTAATGTGGGAACTGATCATTCTCGAGGAAAAATACGTAAAGTATGGTGTGCCTTTTGAGTGGAACAGCCTCGAGCATTTGGATAAAGACACTCGGTTGATTCATTACACCGACGTTTATACTCAGCCTTGGTCTGCTTGTGCAAACAAAAATGCCTGGCCATGGTTCGCGGAAGTTCGGTTGATGCTTAAAAATGGGGCGTTGACCGAGGCGGAAATTCAAAAAGAGATCGATCTTGGTTATTTCCGACCTTCATTGATTCGTGATATCAAATATCGTCATCTTATTCCCTCGTTTCTCCATAGTCTTTGGGATAAGAAGAATGCCGCTCGGGACAAGCTTGCCGGCTATGTTCCTCATAAAGCCGTTTACGAAGCCAAGCGGCGCCGTCAGCAGGTTATCAAGGACTACGAAGCCAGGCTCCCAGGCAGCAACTCTAACGGGCAAAAGGCTTCAAACGCATGATTACGTTGCTCAAGGCGCTTTTCAAGAAGCGCCATATCATCGCGCCGAATGAGTTTGATGTCCTCCTCGACGGGAACCCGAAGGGGAGGAATATTCTTATATTCACAGAGCAGGTGAATGCCACGTATTTCATTAGCTTTGATATCCCTCTGCGCGAGATGCATCAGCGAGGAGAGGTCAATGTCGCTGTGGTGTCGCAAAAACTGGTTTCGCAAAAGGGGGTTGGTTGCTGGGAACAGTGGAGCGATAGCTTTAAACCTGAGTTGGTCATATTTACTCGATATGGTCAACCGTTTGGTGTGGATATACTCAAGTTCTTTAAAGCACTGAATGTTCCCGTTATCTATCACATTGACGATAACTTGCTTGAACTACCCCCTTCTCTAGGAGCCGAAATTCAGAAACGTCAAGGCGCTAAAGATGTCATTGATGCGCGTCGAAATCTGCTGGCGCAATGTGACCTGATTTATGCGTCGACCCCTCACCTTGCCGAACTGCTCAAAAGTCTGTTTCCGAGGCAACATGTTTTTACTGGAGAATATTTTCCGTACATGGGGCAACGGGTGACGGTTAATCGACAAGAGCGGCAGTACCAGACTATTGGGTATATGGGGTCAAAAGGGCACCAGGAAGACCTGAATTTGGTGGTTCCGATGCTGGAGCGATTACTCGAAGAGCGGCCGAAATTGCACTTTGAAGTATTCGGGACGATACAGATGCCCGATCGTCTTTTGCGCTTTGGAGACAGGGTGAAAAGCCATAAAGTCAACAAATCTTATACTGAGTTTTTATCAGTCCTGGCTGGGTTGAATTGGGATATCGGTCTCGCTCCATTGGTCAATGAGGAGTTCAACCTTTGCAAGGCTCCCACGAAGTATCTTGAATACTCTGCTGCCGGTATTCCCGTGGTGGCGTCGAATGTTCCGGTTTACAGCATGATCATTCCGGAAGGCGCTGGGGTCTTGGTAAATGAAGATTGGTACTCAGCGTTGGCACTATATCTTGACTCGACAGACGCCAGAAAGCGGGCTGTTGAGATAGCTCAGTCTTATTGTTCTGAGCGCTATTCGCTTCATAAGCTCGAACAACAACTGACCACGATTTTTGATACGGTTAGCGTGTGTTGAGACCTCATGGGGTCAGGTGTCGAGAAGTTGTTGGGGGGGGCATTTGGTGCTGTATTGTATTGAGTTTTTAAAATGTTGTTTTGTAAGGTGTTGTGAAAATGGTTAATCGGACTGTGCAGTGGCTCATCGCTCCGGAAGTAAGCGGTGATGAGCCCCTTTTACTGTTTTCTGCCTGTGACGCGGGTTATCTCGGTTATGCCATCTCTTTGATCAAAAGTGTAGATCTGTATTCTCCAGGTGCTACCTTCTTTTTACATGTCATCAATCCCGGTGCGGACACCGTAAGCCGAATCGGAATGCTGTCTCGCTGTCTGGTGTCGACACGACTCAGCGTATCATTCGAAACCATTGATCTTTCAGCTCTGAATACAGATCAGCAGCGCGCTTATTATGCCAGTGCCCGCTTTCTGCAACTTTCCAATATTCTGTCTGTATTTTCTGTTCCTGTGTTCAGTATTGATGCTGATTCGTTGGTAGTTAATCCGTTTGATTTTGATTTTTCGAACAAAACAGACGCCGACGTCATTATTGTTCGACGAAACCTCGCCGAGGATCAGCCAGAGCATTTGGCTATTGCTACGGGGTCTATCTGGCTGGCTCCTTCGGAGGGGATTATTCGGTTGCTGAGAGAAATCTCCAGCGAAATCGACAAGGGTGTTGTTGAGCGCTCTCTAGAATGGTTCGTCGATCAAAGGTTGTTCTTCAGGCAGATGAACGCATATGCCGATCAGCTCAAGTTTTACAATTTGAAGCGTAAATATGCCGATTGGACATTTTCCACTTCAAGCATTCTCTGGGCCGGCAAAGGCGGTCTCAAACTTTATGACCTGCGTTTTTTTCTGCTTCAGAATCTGCTCTGTGACGACGTGCAAAAACGTACCATTAGCCATCATCTGGCTGAAGAGTTTTTTACTGTAGACAACTCACTGGCCAATGAATGGATTCGTTCACGGATAGCCACGGCAGTGGAAGGGAAGTACATCCAGAGCCTTGGTAATCGGTCCCTGAACCTGGAAGCCTCCACCCTGACTATTGCCTTTTACATTCCCAGGCTCGACCTTCCCTGGAAGAGGATGCCGGCAACGTCAACCCAGTTTCCTGTGGTCAGTGATGACGTTATCGACCTGCGTTTGCGCTGGAAAGAATTTGCCGTGCGCATGGCTAATGCGCTTGAGCGTGCCGGTCTGACCGTCAACGTTATCGAGTTGCCAGGCTGGGAAATCGATCGTGAAAGAATTGACGCGGATGGCGCTGCTCTCGCGTTTGTTCCCCATCGATGTCACCTGAACTTTTTGGATGGCAAGACTCCGGTGTTGTTTTACATGCAAGAGTTCTTTCGATGGGCTTTTGTTGTCGATGGGCGAGGATGGAGCGCAGCGTCCAGCGTGTATCCCGTTGCACGAAATATTAACTCTGATAAGGCACAAACGTCTTTTGACGAATATCGAGCGCGTCTTGTGGATGGCCGCTTGGCTAGCAAGTTTGCCCAGCAAGCTGCCAAGTCGAAGAGGCAGTTGATTGAAGAAGGTTTGTTACCATTTGATATCAGTGGCCGCTGGTTCCCCCGTCGCACTCTGCGCCCCTATATTTTTTTCCCTCTGCAGATTCCTACAGATCAATCGATTCAATTGTTCTCCGATTTTTCGGAACAAGTGCTTGTTGAGTCGCTGGTGGAATGGGCGAAGAAAAATGGCGTCACTGTGGTGCTGAAGCCTCATCCTGCAAACATGAAGAGCATGAAACCTTTCGAAAAAATGGTCGATAACACGAACATTTTTTACAGCGAAGCCAATGTTCAGGATTTGATCGCGCATGCTACTGCGGTTTATACCATTAACAGTGGCGTGGGTTTTGAGGCGCTGCTGCAAGTCAAGCCAGTTGTCACTTTCGGTCGCGTCGAGTACGACTGTGTTACATTCAACGCGACGCCGACCACTTTGGATGAGGCTTGGGATTATGTTCAAAACAGTACCGCAGCTGAGTTGGAAGTAAGATACAAGAATTTTGTAGATTGGTTTCTTGAATGCTATGCGGTGGATATGTCTCAACCGCAAGCGTCAAAGGCCCGACTGGATGAAATTGCAGCGCAAGTTCTTTCGATAATTTCACCATCTGTTGTGCGCTGAGGATAGATCGTCACTATGATCGCAAGTATTATCAACTCAAGTTTAGCGCTGGCACGTCGCAGTATTGTCATGCAAATAAAGCAGCATGCATTGGGTTATGCCTGGACGCTAATCATCCCGATGCTTTACGCCGCCTGTTATATCTTTGTAAAACGTCAACTGAACGGTGAAGCCACCCATACGGTGGAAGGAAGCTGGGATGTATTGCGCGCCTTTGCCGGGATCACACTGTTTCAGTGCTGGATGCACATGGTTCAGGAAACTTCCGAATTCATTCGACGCAATCGTGGTTTGCTCAAGGGTATGAATGTGGGGCCCGTTCCTTTCGTGCTGGCCGTTGCGTTTGAGGGCATTATCGCGCTGGTTATCAGAGTGGTACTGATTCTGATCGCTGTTCCTGTACTCGGGCTTACGTTGCCCACGGATATCTCGTCATGGCTGTGGTTTTTCTGCAGTCTGATTGCCTTGTTGATATCCGCTACCATGCTCGGTCTGCTGTTGGCGCCCTGGGCTGTACTGTACGCCGATGTGCGTAAAGGCCTCAGTTCGATCAGCTTGCCGATGATTCTGATTTCCCCCATTTTTTATGCGGCCCTTGAGCAAAAAAGTGGCGCGTTGTTTTGGGTGAATGTTTTCAACCCTATTGCCTCTCCTTTGGCGGCCATCTCCCGATCCCTGCGGGGGGAGGAGTCTGTTTATATGCTCCCGATGTTGATCGCGATGGGGGTTTCGCTTCTGGTACTGTGTTGGCTGATCAAGTCCTTGAGTCGTCAGGTGCCAATTCTTCTTGAACGGATGGGTAACTGATGAGTGCTTTGCTTGAAATCGACGGTTTGTGGAAAAAGTATTCCAGGGACCTGAAATCATCCGTCAAATATGCCTCCAAAGACTTGCTGCGGGGAGCGTTGTCGCGAGGCGCAGCGCCCACTGAATTACGCGACTCCGAGTTTTGGGCTCTGCGGGATATCAATGTCTCGTTGCGCAGAGGCGAAGTACTTGGAGTGTTGGGGCATAACGGCGCGGGAAAGAGCACGTTGCTCAAGTGCATAGCGGGAAAGCTGGTTGCCGACCGCGGTAAGATCTCTCGCAAGGGGGAAATCGGATTTCTGCTCGAAATGAGTGCCGGATTTGTGCCTTCCATGACGGGCAGGGACAACGTATCTGTACGTGGTCAGCTTATGGGGAAATCCGGCAAAGAGCTCAAACACTACATTAGTGCTGTTCAGGATTTTGCCGGGCTCAATGAGTTTTTCGATTCCCCTGTGCAATTTTACAGCTCGGGGATGAAATCCCGTCTGGGATTTGCTGCCTCAACGGTCATTGAGCCCGACATTCTGATCATCGATGAAGTGCTCGCGGTGGGTGATCTTTCATTTCGGCTGCAGTGTTATGAGCGAGTCAATGAGCTGGCACGTAATGCTGCGGTGTTGTTTGTCTCTCATTCCATCGGACAAGTTGCACGCATGTGCGATCGCGGTTTCTTTCTGGAGAAGGGCCGGGTCATTTTTGATGGTGGCATACAACAAGCCATTTCCATCTACCAGGACAAGTTGGGTGACCAGAGCGAGAAGAAACGCGGTCACGTGTTGAATCCGGAACTGGTGTCATTTGACTTGTTGATTGATGGAAGCGTACTGCCTTCAGGACAGACCATTCCTTATGGCGCGCAAATGGTTCTGGATATCGATGTTTCCAGGTTGCCTGCCAATGCTCAGGTCTGTGTATTTTTAAGAGACAGTTCGCAAGGTGTTCTTATGGATTGGAACTCAGCTCGTTGTAACTTGACTTGGCCTGACTCTGCCAGTCGACTGGTCGCTCAGTTGGGCGGCGCAGAGTTGGCCCCGGGCCCCTATTCCTTGTCTATCCAGGTGATGAGCCCGGATGGTGTCAGTCATCTGTCCTTGTCAGAAAGTGTTGCATTCAGGGTCGGTGGCGAATACTTGAACGCTGTGCCTGTACAGAAGCTTGCGGACTGGCAGTTTGAAGGGAACCAGGTATGAACTTGCAGACCGACGATCATCCAACGGGAATGGCTGGAAATACCGTTTTGACGCCGGTCCGCGTCTTTGTAGCCGCCACCCCGGCTGAATGGTTGCCAATGCGGGTGCTGGAGTTTTCGATCAGAGAGCGGTCTTCACTGCCGGTTGAACTGTCGGCGATTTATAGCCATCAGCGACCAATCCCTCAGCCCCAAGGTATGGAGAACCAGGCTCGTACGCCTTTTTCCTTCCAGCGATTCCTTATTCCTGAATTATGTCAGTTCAAAGGGCGAGCCATTTATATGGACGCCGACATGCAAGTCTTTGAAGACATTGAGGGACTTTGGAGCCAGCCGTTTTTCGATAATCACCTGTTGACGGTAGAGAGCGGCACTCAAGGGCGCCGTTCGCAATTCAGCGTCATGGTTCTGGACTGCGAGCGATTAAACTGGAAGATCGAAGATATTGTTGCTGATCTGGACAGTGGGGCGCTTGAATACCGCACATTGATGTTCGAAATGAGCGTCGCGAAACAGATTGGCTACTCGGTGCCGGTGACGTGGAACTCTCTGGAGCAGTACTCCGCCGGACAGACCTCATTGCTGCATTACACCGACATGAACACCCAGCCTTGGGTTTCTCTTGAGAACCCGAACGGCCATCTCTGGATGGCATGCCTTAGAAGAGCCATCGACAGCGGTTTTATCAGCCGTGCCGAGGTCGCCAGAGAGGTTGACCAGCATCATGTAAGGCCTACGCTGTTGGCTCAGATCGACGCTGGCATAGATCGTACTTCTGAGTTGAGCGTCACTGCGGTGATTCGTGATCTTGCGTTTCAGGCGCCTTATCACAAGCTGGGTAAGAAATGGTTGGGGCGACTCAGAACCCGCACGTTGTATTACGTACGTCTGTGCCGATACATCATTAAAAAATTGTGATCGGTGCGAGCAGCACTTTTTTGAAAAGGGCACCTTGTGTCGGTGCCCGCTGTGTCACCTTAAATCTTGTTCAGGCAGATGGCCAGAATGAGGCTGATGTTACCGGCCAGGGTCTGGCGATAAACACCTGACTTTTTCATGAGGCGAAACCTCTTGAAGATGGAGCTTTGCCGCCCATGTTTGAAGTCATTCAATGTCTGCCGATTCACGGGTGTCAGTTCCCCTTCAAGTAACTCAAGGATCTGAAGGTTTGAATCACTCCAGCGGCTGAAGCGTCCGTCGATCAACTTGCCGAGGCGTATCAGGCGCTCTTTGAAACCGGAATTGGCACCGATGACATTGCCACCGTGCTGGCGATAGTCCAGCGTCGGCTCTGAATCGTAGATGACGTTTCCACCGCAGGCTGTCGTCAAAAGATAGGTGAGCCAATCGTGCGCGACAACGGTCATGGTGTGGGGGATCTTGTTCAAGAGGTCCCGTGCTGCGCTATTGAGGAGCATCGTATTGGCACCGGCAATGCTTTGGATCAGCGCATTCTGGAAGGCTGGGGGCCGTTTGAAGTCAGGTGAAAAACCAATGATTTTCCGGTCTTGATCGATCAGGCGAGTGCGGGAGCAGTACAGGGCTGGCAGATGGGGGGGCAGCGACTCCAATTGTCGGATACTTCTTTCCAGCTTGTTATTGAACCAGATATCGTCCTGATCGCTGAATGCAAAAAAGTCTGCCTTTATATTCTCGTTTCTTACCAGCGACATGAAGTTTTCAGCAAAACCTGCGCGCGGACCACTGAACACTTGTATGCGTTGTGAGTTGATCAGGTCCTGGTAATTTTCCAGCAGTGCAAGCGTTCCATCGGTAGAGCCATCATCAGAAATGTATAGCGTCCATTTTTGATGTGTCTGGGCTATGAAAGAGTCAATTTGCTCTTTAAGAAATGTGCAGCCATTAAACGTACACAGAAGGATCGCTACTTCGGGGGCTGTCAGTGAACTCCTTGAGTTTTCGACGAATAGCTCAGCGTCTGATCTACCGGACAGGGGCGGTTGCTGGTCCATGCGTCCTCGCATCATGAGTTTAAAAAATGCATTGTCAGTGCGTAAAAAAAAGACTGATGTCTACTTGACATCATCCTGGGTGATAGAACCGGCATCGGGGATGCGCACAGGGCGTGCATTTTATCTGTCTGGAAGGTTTAATCTCTACTCTTTTACGCTCTACTGGAGATTAGAGTGAATGCGTGAAGCGTGCCCGGGCACCGGCGCCTGCTTCGTTTATCGAAGGAATTGTTCTGTGACTGTGGTGCAATCCCTGCATGGCTTGGACTAACTGAGATCAAGATGGAAGGAATGGGAATGGACAAACTGCGGATATTCCTTTTGGGAATGCCTCGCCAGAGAAAGCGCCTGATTCAGGTGATCATGGACGTGTTCCTGGTCTGGATCTCGCTGTGGGGTTCGTTCGTGGTTCGTTTGGGTATAGACGATCTGCTTGAGCCTCTGAGGGCTCACCTGTGGTTGTTTCTTTGCGCGCCAGTGATTGCCATCCCTCTGTTCATTCGGTTTGGCATGTATCGGGCAGTCATGCGCTACTTTGGCAATGAAGCATTGATTGCCATTATCAAGGCGGTTAGCCTTTCTGCGCTCATTTTGGCAGTAGTCGTTTTCTGGTATAGCAACCATCAGGTCGTCGTCCCCCGTTCCATCATCTTCAACTACTGGTGGCTAAGCCTTGTCATCATCGGAGGCCTACGCCTATGCATGCGCCAGTACTTCATGGGCGACTGGTTCACCGCGGCCCAGCACGTACCGTTCACCAGCCGCGATGACGGCCTGACCAAAGTCGCCATCTACGGCGCAGGCGTGGCAGGCAATCAGTTGGTCGCTGCGTTACGCATGGGCCGGGTGATGCGCCCCGTAGCCTTCATCGACGACGACTCCAGCATCGCCGATCGCTCTATTTCCGGCCTCCAGGTCTACAAACCCAAACACATCCAGCAGATGATCGACGTCACCGGCGCACAGGAAATTCTCCTGGCGCTGCCGTCATCCACCCGTGCACGACGCAGGGAAATTCTCAATCTGCTGGAGGCTTATCCCCTCCATGTGCGAAGCGTCCCGAACTTCACCGATCTGGCCAGTGGTCGGGTCAAGGTTGAAGACATCCAGGAAGTGGATATCGCAGACTTACTGGGCCGTGATGCCGTGCCAGCCCAGGGCGATTTGCTCGAGCGCTGTATCAAGGGCAAGACAGTGATGGTCACTGGCGCCGGCGGTTCGATCGGTTCGGAGCTTTGCCGACAGATTTTCTCGCTCGGCCCGACCACGCTTCTGCTGTTTGAGCACAGTGAGTTCAACCTTTACAGCATCCTGTCGGAATTGGAGCAGCGCGCCTGCCGTGAATCGGTCTCGGTCAAATTGCTACCCATCCTCGGTTCCATCCGTAATCCGCATAAACTGCTTGATGTAATGAAGACCTGGGGGGTGGACACCGTCTACCATGCCGCTGCCTACAAGCATGTGCCAATGGTCGAGCACAACATTGCCGAGGGCGTGCTGAATAACGTTATCGGAACCCTGAACACGGCTCAGGCTGCGTTGCAGTCGGGGGTCGCCAACTTCGTGCTGATCTCCACCGACAAGGCCGTACGTCCGACCAACATCATGGGCAGTACCAAGCGCCTGGCGGAGCTGACGCTTCAAGCCCTGAGTCGTGAAATTGCCCCTGTGCTGTTCGGCGATAAAGCCAATGTGTCGCGCGTCAACAAGACCCGTTTCACCATGGTGCGCTTCGGTAATGTACTGGGGTCATCCGGTTCAGTGATCCCGCTGTTCCACAGCCAGATCAAATCCGGCGGCCCGCTGACCGTCACACACCCGAAAATCACCCGCTACTTCATGACCATCCCCGAAGCTGCGCAACTGGTGATTCAAGCCGGTTCCATGGGGCAGGGCGGCGATGTGTTCGTGCTGGACATGGGCGAACCGGTGAAGATTGTCGAGCTGGCGGAGAAGATGATTCACCTGTCCGGCTTGAGCATCCGTTCCGAGCGAAATCCCCAGGGCGATATTTCGATCGAGTTTACGGGCCTGCGTCCGGGAGAGAAGCTCTACGAAGAGTTGCTGATCGGCGATAACGTTGCCGCGACGCCACATCCGATGATCATGACCGCCAACGAAGACCATTTGCCCTGGGACGTGCTCAAGGGGCGTCTCACTGAGTTACTGATCGCTGTCGAGGAGGATGATTACGCCCGCGTCCGTCAACTTCTACGCGAAACGGTCAGCGGCTACACGCCCGACGGCGAGATCGTCGACTGGATTCACCAGCAACGCCGCCTCGAACCCTGATTGTTTCACATCCTGTAACGGACACACTTTTGACAGCTCCATCACATCGCCTAAGTTTGGGAGGCAGCTTCGGAAAAGCTGCTTCTTCCAATCGATGTCATGGAGCTTCATTTATGCGTACTGGCTATTTCTACTCTCTGGTTTTTGCCCTGCTCACCAGCGCCTCTATTGCGGCAATCGCTGCGCCGACGGCTACGCCAGAGGCTGCCAAGGCACCCTTGGTGCTGGACGCTGCCGCCAAGCCTCAAACCAATAAGGTCGATCTGAATGGGGCCGATGCGCCAACCCTGCAACGGGAGTTGACCGGGATCGGTGAGGCGAAGGCCAAGGCGATTGTTGCTTATCGTGAGAGTAATGGGCCATTTTCGTCGGTAGACGAACTGCTGGAAGTGAAGGGTATCGGCAAAGCCATTCTGGACAAGAATCGCGACAAGCTGGAAGTGAACTAAGCTTATAAATCCACACCAGGAGGCCGGTCATTGACCGGCCTTTTTTGCTTATTACTGCAGAGGGTTATCTGGCACCTTTTATCGGGATGCAAAAAATTACGGCTATCATATGGCGATAAAATTATGCCTATAATAAATCCGTCGTTCGCTGAAGCATTCGTCTTCCCTTAAGCATCCTCCCAGGAGCACTGTCATGAATTCTGTCCAGGCCCAAGGTACGGCCCTTGTCACCGGCGCTTCTTCCGGCATCGGTGCGGTTTACGCGCAACGGTTGGCGGCGCGTGGTTTTGATTTATTGCTGGTCGCCCGTGATCAGGAACGGCTGGAGGCTGCCGCGAGCAAATTGCGCGCGGAGCATGGTGTTCAGGTGGAGGTGCTCAAGGCGGATCTGACGCAAAAGGATGATGTATTGAAGATTGAGCAGCGTCTGCGCAGCGATTCAAGCATCAGCCTATTGTTGAACAACGCCGGTATCGCGGCGGATGGTTTGTTGGCCAACGCCGACATGGATCAGATGGAACGCTTGATTCAGTTGAACGTCACCACGGTGACGCGGTTGGCTTCGGCGGCGGCAGCCGGTTTTACCAAGGCCGGTCGTGGGACGATTATCAATATTGCGTCGGTAGTGGCGTTGTTTCCTGAGCGGTTCAACGCGACGTACAGCGCGAGCAAGGCTTATGTATTGAGCCTGACTCAGTCGTTGAATACTGAGCTGCAAGGCACCGGGGTTCAGGTGCAAGCGGTATTGCCGGGAGTGACACGCACCGAGATTTTGGAGCGTTCCGGTATTGATGCGTCCCAGATTCCGGAGGACATGATCATGGAAGCGGGAGAGATGGTCGACGCGGCGTTGTCGGGTCTGGATCAGGGGGAGCTCATCACCATTCCTTCCTTGCCGAATCTCTCGGAGTGGGAATCCTTTGTGGCGGCGCGTCATGCGATGGCGCCGAATCTGTCCAGAAGCACGGCCGCCGCGCGTTACAAGTGAGGCGCCATGAATCGACTGAGGTATTTGCGCTATGAGTAATCGTCGGGTGGTAGTCACGGGCATGGGCCTGGTGTGTCCGTTGGGGAGCGGCGTCGAAGCGGTTTGGGCGCGTATGTTGGCTGGACGCTCCGGGGTGCGGGCGTTGCCGGACGAGGTGGTTGCCGATTTGCCGGCCAAGGTCGGTGGCGTGGTGCCGACTCTGGCGGAAGATGCCGAGGCGGGTTTTGACCCGGATCGGGCGACGCCGCCCAAAGAGCAGAAGAAGATGGACCGTTTCATTGTGTTCGCCATGGAGGCGGCGCGTCAGGCAGTGGAGCAGGCCGGTTGGCAAGCGCTCGACGCCAATGCCCAGGAGCGCACGGCCACCATTATCGGCTCGGGCGTGGGTGGTTTCGGCGCGATTGCCGATGCGGTGCGCACCACCGACAGCCGTGGTCCGCGACGGTTGTCGCCGTTCACCATTCCTTCGTTTTTGGTCAACCTCGCCGCAGGCCATGTGTCGATCCAGCACGGCTTCAAGGGCCCTTTGGGGGCTCCGGTAACAGCGTGCGCGGCCGGGGTTCAGGCGATTGGTGACGCGGCTCGGCTGATTCGCTGCGGTGAGGCGGATATTGCGGTGTGTGGCGGCGCGGAGGCGGCGATCGATCGGGTCAGTCTCGCCGGATTTGCGGCGGCTCGGGCCTTGTCCGGCGGTTACAACGACACCCCGGAGCGCGCCTCGCGGCCGTTCGACAGTGGGCGTGATGGCTTCGTGATGGGCGAGGGTTCGGGCCTGCTGGTGATCGAATCCCTGGAACATGCCCTGGCACGCGGCGCTCAACCATTGGCCGAGCTGGTCGGTTACGGCACCAGCGCCGATGCTTATCACCTGACTGCGGGGCCGGAGGATGGCAGCGGTGCGCGTCGGGCGATGTCGCTGGCGTTGGCTCAGGCGGGCATTTCGCCGGCACAGGTGCAGCATCTCAACGCGCACGCCACCTCGACACCGGTTGGCGATTTGGGAGAGCTGGCGGCCATCAAGTCGCTGTTCGGCTCGGACAACAAGATCGCGGTGACGTCGACCAAATCCGCCACCGGGCATCTGCTCGGCGCCGCAGGCGGGGTCGAGGCGATCTTTACCCTGTTGGCGCTGCGCGATCAGGTGGTGCCGGCCACGCTCAACTTCGATAACCCGGATCCGGCTACCGAAGGCGTGGACATCGTTCACGGTCAGGCGCGACCAATGAACATCGACTACGCGATGTCCAACGGTTTCGGATTCGGCGGTGTGAACGCCAGCGTATTGTTCAAATACTGGGAGGACTAGTTCACGACAGGCAGGTGATGGCACGAATAGTGATTACTCATTCGCAGACGATTGTTGAACAATCACGAGGCGTTGAGTATGAGCAGCGGACTGTCCCTGGCCGACCACATCACATTGGAATTGCGCGCTGACATCATCGGCGGTCGTTTGCTGCCCGGCATGGCGCTGGTGGAAAACGATCTGGTGTCGGCTTACAACGCCTCGCGCAACACCATTCGCGAGGCGTTGCACCGTCTGGGGCAGGAAGGGCTGACCCGCTATGTCCGCAACAAGGGCGTGATGGTGCGCAGGCTGGGGGCCGATGATGTGCGCGATCTGTTCAAGGTTCGGCGCACCCTGGAACTGCAAGCCATCAGCGCCAGCCAGCCATTGCGTGAGTATCAGTCCGACCGGATGCTCGAAGCCCTGGAGGCCACCGAACTGGCCCGGGAGCGTGAGGACTGGCGCGCCGTCGGCACCCACAGCCTGGCCTTTCATCAACACATCGTCGGATTGCTGCGCAGTCCGTTGTTCGATGAGTTCTTCACCAACGTCGTCGCGCAACTGCGCCTGGTGTTTTGCACCGCTCCCGATGAATCACGTTTTCAGGCGCCCTGGCTGGCGCGTGACCGGCAGATACATGAGTTGCTGGCCGACGGCGACAAGCGCGCGGCTGCGGACGCCATGAGCCTTTATCTCGACGATTCCGAACACCTCCTGTTGCAGATGCTTGCCCCTTCTTCCCATCACTGATCGAGGATTTTGTGCCATGTACAAAGACTATCCGGCGGCCTATCAAGTCAGCAAAGGCTCGGCCTTGCAGGTGGACACAGCCTTCTACGAACGGATCCGCGACCAGAAAGAGCGGCGCACGCTGATCGAGCAGTTCGAAGTGCCGATCCGCACCGGTCGGGCGTGGAATGTGCCGGCCGGGCACGTGTTCAGGGTCACGACCCCGGTCGGCCCGCAAGTCGGGGATTTCAACGTCTGGAATGCCCACGATCCACGCGAGCGCTTGTGGGCGGCGCGAACCCGGCAGTTGCAGGGCGCCCATGTCAGCACCCATGACCGGCTCTGGTCGAACCTGCCATTTTTACGGCCGCTGGTGACCATTACCGACGACAGCCTGGCCGGTTATGGCATCGACGAACACGGCGGGCGTTTGCACGATTTGCTGGGAACGCGCTGCGATCCTTACGTGAACAAAATGCTTACCGGCGAAGACTTCCATCATCACTGCCACTCCAACCTGACTCGCGCCGTATTGCCCCATGGCCTGACCGAGTTCGATGTGCATGACGTGTTGAACATTTTCCAGTGCACCGGCCTGAACCACGACGACCTGTATTTCATGAAAGCCTGCCCGGCGCAGAAGGGCGACTATCTGGAGTTCTTTGCCGAGATTGATCTTTTGTGTGCGCTGTCGACCTGCCCGGGTGGCGATCTGTCGCTGGCCATGTGGGGGCCGGATGCGCAGGATCCGTTGAGTGTGTGCCGCCCGCTGGGAGTGGAGATTTACCGGTTGGAGGATTCGTTGCTTGAGGGCTGGAGCCAGCCGGAGCGTGCGGCTTATAAAGGACAGCACGGATTGCACATCGCCAAGGCCGATTGGGAAAAGTGAGGGGCTTTTGTGGCGAGGGGGCTTGCCCCCGTCCGGCTGCGAAGCAGTCGTAAATGTTTTAGGGCCGCTTCGCGACCCAACGGGGCGGTGCGGCGATCCGACAAGCCCCCTCGCCACAATTGCGGTCAGCGGTCCTGCGCATCCTTGGCATCCGCTTCCGCATTGCGTTCGGCGACGCGCTTGCGTTGCTCTTCAGTCAATTCGACCTTGTTGGCGGTGTCGCGCAGCATCATCAAACCGCCAACGATCGAGCCGATGGCAACGATCAGAATCAACCAGGCATACCAGGGCATAGGAGTTCTCCTTAAGGGCAGACCGGTGGACAAGGATTTCGCCAACCGATCCTGCATACCACTTTTGAGCGATGGAATTTCGCAGTGGTTCCATTCTATGCCTGATCCGACAGCTGCACTGCGGCTGTTTAGAGCCCGGTCAACATCGCATCCGCCGGTGCATCGGCACGCAGTTGCGCGGTCAGCATGAAGTACACGAAACCCACTGCCATGAAGCCGAGGAAGATCAACCCGATCAAGGTGTTGAACCAGGCCATCGCCACCAGGCAAACCACCGCCAACACCAGCGCAATGAATGGCAGCAACGGGTAGCAAGGCGCGCGGAAAGTGCGTTCCAGGTTCGGTTCGGTTTTGCGCAGTTTGAACAGGCTGAGCATGCTCATGATGTACATCACGATCGCACCGAATACCGCCATGGTGATCATTGCCGCCGTCAGCGTCATGCCGCCGAGGTTGATCAAGCCGTCACTGTAGATCGCCGCGATGCCGATCACGCCACCGGCGATGATTGCCCGGTGCGGGGTCTGGAAGCGCGACAGTTTGGCCAGCGATGCCGGCAGGTAACCGGCCCGGGCGAGGGCGAAGAACTGCCGCGAGTAGCCGAGGATGATCCCGTGGAAACTCGCCACCAGGCCGAACAGGCCGATCCCCACCAGCATGTGCAACCAGCCGGAGCTTTCGCCAACCACGGCTTTCATCGCTTGCGGCAGCGGATCGTTGATGTTCGACAGGGTGCGCCAGTCGCCGACACCCCCGGCAAAGAACATCACGCCCATCGCCAGCAGCACCAGGGTCAGGATGCCGCTGATGTAGGCCTTGGGAATCGTGCGTTTCGGATCCTTGGCTTCTTCGGCGGCCATGGCCGTGTCGTCAGTGCTGCCGCCTTCGCGAGCAAGCCCGGACACCACAGCAACCCCGGCATAAACCCACTCTTTACACATTCTTTATGCCCCGCCACACCCCTCGATCTCGCTCCTTTACAGCCTCCCTGCCGACAATCACTCCACACGCGGCAATACGCCGTAACACGGAGAACTTCCATGAGCGTTCTGGACGGAGTGTCACTGCTATTGGCAGTGGGGCTGTTCATTTATCTGTTGGTTGCGCTGTTGCGCGCGGACCGGAACTAGGAGCGGCTATGCACAGTTATGACTATTGGCTGATCCTCGCCTTCTTCGCCGTGGTGCTGATTCCGGCACCGTTTCTGGGGCGCTTCTACTACAAGGTGATGGAAGGGCAGCGTACCTGGCTTTCGCCGATTCTCGGCCCGGTGGAGCGTGGCTGCTATCGGGTGGCCGGCGTCGATCCGCAGGCCGAACAGAGTTGGCAGAAATACACCCTGGCCTTGCTCGCCTTCAACCTCGCGGGCTTTTTGCTGTTGTTCGCGATCCTGATGTTCCAGGATCACTTGCCACTGAACCCGCAAAACTTGCCGGGCCAGGAATGGACGTTGGCGTTCAACACCGCCGTCAGCTTCATGACCAATACCAACTGGCAGTCCTACAGTGGCGAAGCGTCCCTGAGCTACTTGAGCCAGATGGTTGGCCTCACCGTGCAGAACTTCGTCAGCGCCGCCACCGGTCTGGCGGTTCTGGTTGCACTGTGTCGCGGCATTGGTCGCAAGTCGACCAAAACCCTCGGTAACTTCTGGGTCGACATGACTCGCGCCACCCTCTACGGCCTGCTGCCTCTGTGCTTGCTGCTGGCGCTGTACCTGGTGTGGCAGGGCGTGCCACAAACCTTCGCGCAATACGTGAATGCCGTGACGATGCAGGGCGTCGATCAGGTGATCCCGCTCGGCCCGGCCGCCAGCCAGATTGCGATCAAGCAACTGGGCACCAACGGCGGTGGCTTCTTCGGCGTCAACTCGGCGCACCCGTTCGAGAACCCGACGGCCTGGAGCAACCTGTTCGAAGTCGCCTCGATCATTCTGATCCCGGTGGCGCTGGTGTTCACCTTCGGCCATTACGTGAAAGACCTGCGTCAGAGCCGCGCGATTATCGCCTGCATGCTGGCGCTGTTTTTGATCGGCGGCGCGACTTCGCTGTGGGCTGAATACCAACCCAATCCGACCTTGGCCAACGTCGCCGTCGAACAGACCGCGCCGCTGGAAGGCAAGGAAGCGCGTTTCGGCACCACCGCCACCGTGCTGTGGTCGGTGACCACTACCGCAGCGTCCAACGGTTCGGTCAACGGCATGCACGACAGCCTCAACCCGCTGAGTGGCATGGTCGCGATGGTCAACATGATGGTCGGCGAAGTGATCTTCGGCGGCGTCGGTGCCGGGCTCTACGGCATGTTGCTCAACGTGTTGATCGCGGTGTTCCTCGCCGGGCTGATGATCGGCCGCACGCCGGAATACCTCGGCAAGAAACTGCAAGCCCGGGAAGTTCAGCTGCTGGTGGTGACCTTGCTGGTGATGCCGGTGGGCGTGCTGGTGCTCGGCGCGATTGCCGCCAGCCTGCCAGGCCCGGTGGCAGCGGTGAGCAACCCCGGTGCTCATGGTTTCAGTCAGTTGCTTTATGCCTACACCTCGGCCAGTGCCAACAACGGTTCTGCCTTCGGCGGCTTCGGTGCCAACACCGCGTTCCACAACCTGATGCTGGGGCTGGGCATGTTGATCGGGCGCTTCGGTTACATCCTTCCGGTGCTGGCCCTGGCCGGCAGCCTGGCGATGAAGAAAACCGCGCCGATCGGCCAGAACAGCTTCCCGACCCATGGCCCGCTGTTCGTGACCTTGCTGACCGTGACCATTTTGCTGGTGGGTGGTTTGACCTTCCTGCCGACGCTGGCGCTGGGTCCTATCGCTGAACACCTGAGCCTGGGCTTCTAAGGGGAATCGATGATGAATATGCCCGCAACTAAAGCCGCCGTCGTCAAGGCGCCGGAACAACCGAAAACCGCGATCTCGGCCCTTTGGCGCCCGGCGCTGGTGCAAGCCTTCGTCAAGCTCGACCCTCGGCAATTGCAGCGTGCGCCAGTGATGCTGGTGGTGGAACTGACCGCCATTCTCACCACCGTGCTGTGCTTCATTCCCGACAGCGCCGTGCCGACTTTCGTCGCCGCGCAAATCGCGTTGTGGCTGTGGTTCACCGTACTGTTCGCCAACTTCGCCGAAGCGTTGGCCGAAGGTCGCGGCAAGGCCCGCGCCGACAGTCTCAAGGCCGGCAGTGTTGGCTTGAGCGCCCGGCGCAAAAATGCCAATGGCAGCTTTCAGGTAGTGCCCGCCAGTAGCCTGCGCAAGGGCGACGTGGTGCGCGTCGAAGCGGGGGAGATGATTCCCGGCGACGGCGAGGTGATTGAAGGCATCGCGGCGGTCAACGAAGCGGCGATTACCGGTGAGTCGGCACCGGTGATTCGCGAATCCGGTGGCGACCGTTCGGCCGTCACCGGCAACACTCGACTGGTGTCGGACTGGCTGCTGGTGCGCATCACCGCCAACCCCGGTGAGTCGACCCTCGATCGAATGATCGCGCTGGTCGAAGGCGCCAAACGCCAGAAAACCCCGAACGAAGTGGCGCTGGATATCCTGCTGATCGGCCTGACCCTGATCTTCCTGCTGGTGGTGGTGACCCTGCAACCGTTCGCCCACTTCGCCAACGGTAACCTGCCGCTGGTGTTCCTCGTGGCGCTGTTGGTCACGCTGATTCCGACCACCATTGGTGGCTTGCTGTCGGCCATCGGTATCGCCGGGATGGACCGTCTGGTGCGCCTGAACGTGATCGCCAAATCCGGTCGTGCCGTGGAAGCGGCGGGGGACGTGCACGTCCTGCTGCTGGACAAGACCGGCACCATCACCTTCGGCAACCGTCGCTGCAGCGCGGTTTATGCCGCACCAGGCGTCAGCGCCAAGGAGCTGGCCGAAGGCGCGTTGTTCGCCTCTCTGGCCGATGACACCGCTGAAGGCAAATCCATCGTCGAGTACCTGCGCGGTCTTCACTCGCACCCCGAACCGTCCCCCGAAGTACTGACCGCCGTGCCGTTCAGCGCTGAAACCCGCCTGTCCGGTGTCGACTATCAGGGCCGGGTCTATCGCAAGGGCGCGGTGGATTCGCTGCTGAATTTCGTCGGTCTGAAACGCGCTGATCTGGCTCCCGCCCTGTCCCGGGAAATCGACAAGATCGCCCAGAGCGGTGGTACGCCTCTGCTGGTGTGCGCCGACGGCAAATTGCTCGGTGTGATTCATCTGAAGGACGTGGTCAAACCCGGCATCCGCGAACGTTTCGCCGAACTGCGCAAACTGGGGATTCGCACGGTCATGGTTACCGGCGACAACCCACTGACCGCCGCCGCGATTGCTGCCGAAGCGGGCGTGGATGACGTACTGGCCGAAGCCACGCCGGAGAAGAAACTGGCGCGCATTCGCCATGAGCAGAACGACGGTCGGCTGGTTGCCATGTGCGGCGATGGCGCCAACGACGCCCCGGCCCTGGCTCAGGCGGACGTGGGCATGGCGATGAACGATGGCACGCAGGCGGCGCGGGAGGCGGCGAACATGGTCGACCTCGACAGCGACCCGACCAAGCTGTTGGACGTGGTGCAGATCGGCAAGGAATTGTTGGTGACCCGTGGTGCGCTGACTACCTTTTCCATCGCCAACGACGTGGCCAAGTACTTCGCGATCCTGCCGGCGCTGTTCGCCTCGATCTACCCGCAATTGGGTGTGCTCAACGTCATGCACCTGAGCAGTCCGCAGAGCGCGATTCTGTCGGCGATCGTGTTCAACGCCCTGATCATTGTGGTGCTGATTCCACTGGCGCTGCGCGGTGTGCGGGTGCAGGCGGCGAGTGCGGCGGCGTTGTTGCGACGCAATCTGCTGATCTATGGACTGGGCGGGATTCTGGTGCCGTTCGTGGGCATCAAGGCGATCGACATGCTGTTGACGGCGTTGCATCTGGTTTAGCGGTTGTTGTTTGAGGCAGGGGCTTTTTGTGGCGAGGGAGCTTTTGTGGTGAGGGGGCTTGCCCCCGTTGGACTGCGTAGCAGTCCTGAAACCAGCCAACTCGTTGGGCCAGACAGCTCGCGGTTGCCGCATTGGGGCTGCTGCGCAACCCAACGGGGGCAAGCCCCCTCACCACAAGAAGCACTATTGCCTGAGCAGTAGCATCCAGACCTGAGTTTTTTATCGAATCGAGGATTTTGAAATGTCCACACTGATACGTCCGGCCCTGAGCCTGCTGGTGCTGATGACCCTGATCACCGGCGTCGCCTACCCCTTGGTGGTGACCGGCGTTGCCCAGGTTGCCTTCCCGGACCAGGCCAATGGCAGCCTGGTGCGCGACGCCGACGGCAAGATCCGCGGCTCGTCGCTGATTGCCCAGGATTTTGTCGGCGACGCCTGGTTCCACCCACGGCCATCGGCCGGTGCCTTTGCCACCGTGTCGAGCAGCGCCAGCAACCTTTCACCGAGTAATCCGGCGCTGGCCACTCGGGTGATCGAGGAGGCCAATAAACTGCAGGTGGCCGGGCAGGGGCCGGTGCCGTTGGCGCTGCTGACCACCTCCGGCAGCGGCCTCGATCCGCACTTGCCACCGGCCGCGATTGCCTATCAACTGGCGCGTGTCGCAGCGGCGCGCAATCTGCCGGTGTCTACGCTTGAGCAATTGTTGAATGCGCACATCGAACAGCCGTTGGTGGGGCCGCCGGTGGTGAATGTGCTTGAGTTGAACCTGGCGCTGGAAAAGCTGTAAATCGGTGGCGCCGCGAAGAGGCCCTGACAGTCACTGCATCAACATCAGCATAAGAGAGAACTTCAAGCATGAGTGACTCCGGCCGCGCCGATGCGCTGTTAGCAGACCTGCCCCGCGATGGCCGCGGCCGGCTCAAGGTGTTCCTTGGCGCCGCTCCGGGGGTCGGCAAGACCTACGCCATGCTCCAGGCTGCCCACACTCAACTGCGCCAGGGCGTGAAGGTCCTGGCCGGGGTGGTCGAAACCCATGGCCGCGCCGAAACCGAAGCACTCCTCGCCGGTTTACCGCAGCAGCCGTTGGTGCGCTCGGAATACCGTGGCGTAATGCTCGAAGAAATGGACCTCGATGGCTTGCTCGCCGCCAAACCGAAACTGGTGCTGGTCGACGAACTGGCCCACACCAATGCCCCCGGCAGCCGTCACACCAAACGCTGGCAAGACATCCAGGAATTACTGGCTGCCGGCATCGACGTGTTCACCACGGTCAACGTCCAGCATCTGGAAAGCCTCAACGACCAGGTGCGCGGCATCACTGGTGTACAGGTGCGTGAAACCCTGCCGGACTGGGTGTTGCAAGAAGCCTACGAACTGCTGCTGATCGACCTGCCGCCGCGTGAGTTGCTGGAGCGTCTGCGCGACGGCAAAGTCTACGTGCCGGAGCAGGCGCGGGCGGCCATCGATGCGTTCTTCACCCAGACCAACCTCACCGCCCTGCGCGAACTGGCGATGCAAACCGCCGCCGCTCAGGTCGATAACGATCTGGCGCAGGGGTATCGCCAGTTAGGGCAAGCGGCGCCAGCGGTGCGCGGTCGCTTGCTGGTGGGCGTCGATGGCGATGCGCAGGCCGAGCGTCTGGTGCGTCACGCCAGTCGCGTCGCCCAGCGGCGGCATCTGCCATGGAGCCTGGTGCATGTGGACAACGGCCGGGTGCGTGACGAACAGTCGCGCCTGCGCCTGCAAAGCGCCCAGCAACTGGCCGAACGCCTCGGTGGCGAAGTGGTGTTGCTGCGCGCCGGTGAGGTGGCGAAAACCCTGATCCAGCACGCCGCTGAACGTCGTGCCAGCCTGGTGCTGGTGGGCCAGTCACGCCAGCGTTTGCGTCGACGCTTGTTCGGCGGCGGCCTGGCGTCGCGTTTGTTGCGCGATGCTCGCGGGCTGGAAATCAACGTGCTCGACAGCGATCAAGAACAGCATCAGCCACGTCAGCGTTCGGCGCAGTCGCTGGTGTGGTTCGACTACGCGTTGGCGCTGGTGGCGACGGTGCTCGCCAGTGCCCTGGCCTGGGCGGTGTCGAGCGTCTTGCCACTGCCCAACATTTCGTTGGTGTTCCTTGCGGCGGTGTTGCTGGTGGCGGTGCGCAGCAGTCTTGGCCCGGCGCTGGCTTGTGCGGCGCTGTCGTTTCTGACCTATGACTTTCTGTTCATTCCGCCGACGTTCTCTTTCAGTATTCAGCGCGAAGAAGACGTGCTGACCTTGCTGTTCTTCCTGCTGATGGCGGCCCTGACCGGTAACCTTGCAGCGCGGCAACGGCGGCAACTGGAAGCCTTGCGCGACACTCAGGAAGAGACCAGTGAACTGCTCGACCTGTCGCGCAAACTCACCGCCGCCACCGACCGTCAGGCCGTGGTCAGCGCCGCGGCCCAGCATCTCAACGGCTGGAGCGACCTGAAGCTGTGCCTGCTCAATCGCGATGGCCAGAGCGGCTGGAAAGTTGAAACCGGTGGGCCGCTGGAGTTTTCCGAGGCCGAGCGCGCCGCCGCCGATTGGGCCTGGCAACACGATCAACCGGCAGGCGCGGGCACCGGCACCTTGCCGTTCGGGCGCTGGTGGTGGTGGCCGTTGTCGGTGGACGACGGGCCGCTGGCATTGCTCGGCGTGTGTGCCAAAGAAGGCCAGACCCTGAGCGGCCAGCGTCGGCGCTTGCTGACCGCACTGAGCCAACCGTTGGCCCAGGCGTTGGCCCGGGCGCAACTGGCCGATGACCTTGAGGCCGCGCGTTTGCATGGCGAAACCGAACAGTTGCGCAGTGCGCTGCTGGCGTCGGTGTCCCACGATTTGCGCACGCCGTTGACCTCCATGCGCGGCAGCATCGACAGCCTGTTGGCGCTGGGCGAGGCGATTCCGCTTGCGGACCGTCGCGAACTGCTCGAAGGCACCCGCGATGAAGCCGAACGGCTGGATCGCTACATCCAAAACCTGCTGGACATGACCCGCCTCGGTCACGGCGCCCTGAAGCTGGCGCGGGACTGGGTATCGCCGGCAGACATCGTCGGCAGTGCACTTAATCGTCTGCGCGCGGTGCTGGCGTCGTTGCACGTCGTGACCGAAGTGCCGGCCGAACTGCCGCTGCTCTATGTGCATGCTGCGTTGATCGAGCAAGCACTGGTCAATGTGCTGGAAAACGCCGCGCGTTTTTCTCCGCCCCACGGACGTCTTGAATTGCGCGCCGGCGCCACTGACAGCGAGCTGTTTTTTTCGGTGAGTGATGAGGGACCGGGGATACCGGAGGAGGACCGGGCGAAAATTTTCGACATGTTCTACACCGCCGCTCGTGGTGATCGCGGTGGGCAGGGTACGGGGTTGGGGCTGGCGATCTGTCAGGGTATGGTCGGTGCCCATGGCGGGCGGATCAGCGTCGCCGACGGCATCGAAGGGCGCGGCACCTGCATCACGCTGCACTTGCCGTTGCAGACTCAGCCGGGATTGGACAGTGAAGCCTGATCCCGCCTGCGCTACTCTCTTGCCACCTCTTTGTGTTGATGTGAATTCATGAGCCAGACCGCGACCATTTTGGTCATTGACGACGAACCGCAGATCCGTAAGTTCCTGCGCATCAGCCTCGCCTCCCAAGGCTACAAAGTGCTGGAGGCCGGCACCGGTACGGAAGGCCTGGCCCAGGCCGCATTGAACAAACCTGACTTGTTGGTGCTCGACCTCGGCCTGCCGGACATGGACGGCCAGCAGGTATTGCGCGAGTTTCGCGAGTGGTCGACGGTGCCGGTACTGGTGCTCTCGGTGCGCGCCAGCGAAGGGCAGAAAGTCCAGGCTCTGGATGGCGGCGCCAACGACTACGTGACCAAGCCGTTCGGCATCCAGGAGTTTCTCGCCAGGGTGCGCGCCTTGCTGCGTCAGGCGCCAACGGGTGAGGCCCAGGAAGCGGCGCTCAGTTTCGGTCCGCTCACCGTCGACCTGGCTTATCGCCGGGTGCTATTGGACGGCGCCGAAGTGGCGCTGACGCGCAAGGAGTATGCGGTGCTGGCGCAACTGGCGCGGCATCCGGGGCGGGTGATCACCCAGCAGCAATTGCTCAAGGACATCTGGGGGCCGACTCATACCGAGGACAGTCACTATCTGCGGATCGTAGTCGGGCATTTGCGGCAGAAACTGGCGGATGATCCGACTCAGCCGCGGTTCATCGTCACCGAGGCGGGGGTGGGGTATCGGTTGTTGAGTGAAGTCAGCCTTTAGTTCTGTTTATCGCTCCCACGCTCTGCGTGGGAACGATCGTCAGTACGCTTTACCGCCAATCTTCATTGCGCTCACTCTCATACCGATCCAGCGTATCCCGGGCAATCTCCCGCCCCAGCGCGATCAGTTCCGGCGCCTTGTAGAACTCGAAAAAACGGCACACCCGCTTGGGCACGTTGATCAGGATATCCGGTGGATACCCGGCAATCTTGTACTGCGCCAATGAAGTTTGCATCACCTCGAAACTCTGGTTGATCAGGTCCAGCAAAGACGCCGGCCCGACGTTGTCGATGATGAACGACCCGGTGGCGGATTTCGGTGCGCCGTCGCTTTCCGGGGCTGCGGCCGGTTGCTGGGCTTCGGGCTGGGCGGATTCGATCCACGGGTTGATCTCGGCCGCTTCTGCCATCAGCGCTTCCTTTTCGAGAAGCAGCAATTGCTCCGCCTGTTTGCGGCGGAAAGGCAATTTCGAGCCCAGCGAGCTGATCAGGCTGTCGAAGCGGGTCTTGAATGCCGCCGGGCGCTGGATCACCGGCAGTTGATAGTGACGCTGGTTGGTGGAGTTGAGGTTGACCGCGATGATCAGGTCGCAATGGCTCGACACCACCGGCACGATCGGCAACGGGTTGAGGATGCCGCCGTCCACCAGCATTCGATTGCCCTGCATCACGGGGGTGAACAGGCTGGGGATCGCCGCCGACGCACGCATGGCCTGGTGCAGGCAGCCTTCCTGGAACCAGATTTCCTGCTGGTTTGTGAGGTCCGTGGCCACGGCTGTATAGGGGATGCGCAGGTCTTCGATATTGATCTCGCCGACGATCTTGCGGATCTGCCCGAAGACCTTCTCCCCGCGAATCGCGCCCAGGCGGAAGCTGACATCCACCAGACGCAACACGTCGAGGTAATCCAGGCTCTCGATCCAGTCGCGATAATCATCGAGTTTGCCGGCGGCATAGATCCCGCCGACCACCGCGCCCATGGAGCAACCGGCGATGCAGGCGATGTCGTAGCCACGCCGTTCGATCTCTTCAATAACGCCGATATGGGCGTAGCCCCGGGCACCGCCCGAGCCCAACACCAGTGCGACACGCTTTTTCATGAATCGACCTCTTTGACAAGGTTCAACAATGCACCCAACGAGGGGCTCGCTTCAATCGCTATGGTCGTTCGACGGGAGCGGGCGTCGTTTTTTGACACTCAACGAAGGCGAGTAGGTATCCTCGCGAGCGCTATAGTTTCCACTGCGGGTCCAAGGCACTTTTCGCGCGCCAGAGCGGTCTTACCTGCACGACTGTCTATTATCTTTGAGGTGTGAGTAATGAAAGCCTGGATTTGTGTACCTTTGATTGCGTTGGCGCTTGCCGGTTGTGCCGGTAAAACCGCTTACCGTGACAGCTGCGGTAGCCAGCTCGACGCCGCCTGGCACGAACTGGATCTGGCCAAGGCCGAGGGTTTAGCCGGGACTGTCAGCTACTCCAAGGCGCTGTCGTTGCTGACCGGTGCCAAGACCCAGCAACAATTCGAAGCGTACGAGGGGTGTACCAGAAAGGCCGAGAAGGCACGTTTCTACATTCGTGAGTCCCGCGCCGGCCGTTGAGGCATGATGGAGCGTACTCAGGGTAATTCGATTCAGGGAGTACGCGATGTCTGCCGTGGTTGATCGGTTGGTGGCTCAAGTACTGGGCCTGGAAGTCCGTTTGCTGGCCTGTCAGGCTCGCTTGAGTGCCCGCACCGATCCGGAAGCGCTGCACGATCTGCGCACCACCGTGCGCAGATTGCGCAGCCTGCTTCGTCCCTTGCGCGGTTTGCCTGGGGTCGAACAACTGGAAGCAGCGTCGTCCCGGGTCGGCCAACTGACCACACCGTTGCGTGATCGTGAAGTGCTGGCAGCGTACTTGCTCCAGCACAATCAACCCGAGGCCGCGCACCGGCGCATGGCGCGGATGGCTGAGGCTTATCCAGCCGTGGCGATGAGCCCGGAGCTGACGCAGTTGTTGATGATCCTCGACGCCTTTCCGCGTTTCCTGCGGGCCTCCCAGCGCCAGGGTTTGCTCAAGGGCTTGCGTCAGCGCATCGAAAAACGCCTGGCCAAACAATGGAAGAAACTCGACCAGGCCCTGCACGATCCTGCCCATGACCGCCATCGTCTGCGCCTGCTGATCAAGCGTGCGCGTTATGGCATCGAAGCTTATCCCGAACTGGATCGTTTGCCGGAAGCGGCCATGCCCAGGCTGAAGTCGGCTCAGGCTGCCTTGGGGGATTGGCACGACAGCTGGCAATGGCTGGCCCGCGCCGAGGAAGAGCCTGATTTGCAGCCATGTGTCGAAGTCTGGAAAACCACCATGGCCCAGGCCGAAGAGCGCGCCGACCGTGTTCTCGACAAACTCAGCAGAGCTTGCTTCAAATCCTGAAACCATCACGAATCCAATGTGGGTTCCAGCCGAGCACGGCTCATCTGTCAGTAATTTTGGCCGGAATAAGCGCTGTGCCGGCCTTGCGAGCTGGTTAAGATCGCTCCATCCATTTCCCAGTCCCTGAGGTTCCCATGCGCTTTTCCGATCTGCTCGACGCTGTTCGCAGCCAGCCGCAGGAAGTGTCTATTCCACCTGAGTGGGGCCAGGGGCGGGCGAGTTTTGGGGGGCTGATCGCCGCCTTGCAATACGAAGCCATGCGCGCAAAAGTCCCGGCGGATCGTCCGGTGCGCTCGCTGGCGATCACCTTTGTCGGCCCGGTCGAGCCCGATGTACCGGTCAGCTTTGAAGTCGACGTATTGCGCGAAGGCAAAGCCGTCAGCCAGGTGCTGGGCCGGGCGATGCAGAAGGGGCAAGTGGTGACGTTGGTCCAGGGCAGCTTCGGCGCTTCGCGAACTTCCGAAGTGGTGGTCGCGGCCAACCCGGCTCCTGAGATGAAGCATTGGGACGACTGTCAGGAACTGCCGTACATCAAAGGCGTGACCCCGGAATTCATGCGCTACCTGGCCATGCGCTGGAGTGTCGGTGGCATGCCGTTCACCGGTAACAAATCGCGGGACATGGGTGGTTGGGTACGCTTGCGCGGGGATGGGGAGGGCGAGTCGGTCAGTGAAGCCCATATCCTGGCGCTGGTCGACGCCTGGCCGCCGTCCTTGTTGTCGCATCTGAAGAAACCGGCGGCAGGCAGCACACTTACCTGGACCATCGAATTCGTCCAGCCGTTGCTGGCGTTGAGTACGCTGGACTGGTGCAAGTACCTGGTGGACATCGAACATGCCGCTGACGGCTACGGGCACGCCGCCGCCAATCTCTGGAGCGAAGACGGTCAGTTGATCGCCATGAGTCGGCAGACCGTCACGATTTTCGCCTGATCAGCGATGGCGACGGTGGCGTTCGCGCCAGGCGCGCCACCAGCCGCCACTGAAGAAAAACCGTGGGAAGGTCAGGAACTGCTCGACCAGCAAGCGTGATACCGCGTCTTTGCGATCACTGAACGGCTCGGAGGCTTGCGCCTCCAGGCTATGACCGTGACGCTGCAGGCCCAGGGCGGCAATCAAGCCGATGACGCCAATTGCGAAGCTCGCCAGATCCAGGCTGAACACCCCCGAGACCATCAGCAAAAACGCCACGATGAACAGCGGCACGGCAATCAGGTGCAACACCAGATTGGTCGGGTGCTGGTGATTGTGCGGGTACAGGCGCCATTGCCAGGCGGGAAGGTTGGGATGACGTTTACCCATGATGCTTATCCTTGGTTCGTTGAGGCTCATGAACAAAGAATAGGTCGGGCGAAAGCCGTCGGCGAATCAAGGCTGGCTATCGGCGCGATAGGGGTCATGGTCGATATTCATGTTGACTGCCTTCGCGGGCTCTTAAAGCTTGAGCTGCCCGATGGCCTTGCTCAATTCCCCGGCCAACATCGCCAATTCATTGCTGGTAATCGCCGAGTTCACGGTCTGCTTCACGGTGTTCTCGGTCACGTCGCGAATGCTCACCACGGCCCGATTCATCTCCTCCGCCACATGACTCTGCTGCTCGGCCGCCACTGCGATCTGCGTATTGCTTTCACGCATTTGCGCCACCGCACCGGTGATTTCAGCCAGGGCCACACTGGCTTCCTGGGCCTGTTGCATGCAGTCGTCCGCCTTGTACGAACTTTCCTGCATGAAATCCACCGCATCCCGAGTCCCGGCCTGCAGCGCTGAAACCATGGTGGTGATCTCGTCGGTGGACGTTTGGACCCGTTTGGCCAGGTTGCGCACTTCATCGGCGACCACCGCAAACCCTCGGCCCATCTCACCGGCCCGGGCCGCTTCGATGGCCGCGTTCAGGGCCAGCAGGTTGGTTTGTTCAGCGATGCTGTGAATTACGTTGACCACGCCGTTGATCTTCTGGCTGTCCTCGGCCAGGCGCTGAATCATCTCGGCGGTTTGCTGCACGCCAGTGGACAATCCGCCAATCGATTTCTGTACCCGAGTCACCACTTCCTGACCGCTGCCAGCCAGGGTGTCGGCGGTTTGCGAGAGGTCGCGGGTGGCGCCGGCGTGTTGGGCAATGTGATGGACCGTGGCGGTCATTTCGTTGATCGCCGTAGCGGCCTGATCGGTTTCGCTTTGCTGGCCGAGCATGCCGTGACGCACCTCGTTCATGCTCGCGGCCAGTCGCGCGGCGCCGACGTCCAGTTGCCGGGCGGTGCTGGCGACAGTGTTGACCACCCGCTGGTAGCCGGCCTGCATGGCATTGAAGGCATTGGCCATCTGCCCGACTTCGTCCTTGCAGGCCAGTGGCACACGGGCCGACAGGTCGCCGCTTTTCTCGACGTGGAGCATCACGTCTTTCAAGGTGTTGAGCTGGCTGAGCAGGAAGCGGATCAACAGTTGCGACGCGCCGAGCATCGCCAGCATCAGGATGAACACCGCTACCGCGTAGTGAGTGAAGCGCTCGCCGAACACCTGGCTCAGGCTCGGGCTGTAGGCAACAACTGCGACCTGTTGACCGTCGGGGCGAGCGAACACCTCGGCGCCCATCAAGGGATTTTCCCCGAACAGCGGCATGGCATTGATCTGGACCCAACCGAGGGTATCGGTCAGCTCAAGCAGCGGTTGCCCGTTCAGTAAAGGCGCCTGCCCACGATTGAAGGTCAGCAGGTTGTCGGCCTTGGGCAACGGCTGCCCGACAGGCCAGGCATTGAGCAATCGTGCCTGGGCCTGGGCCGATACTTGCGCGGCGTGACTGCGGGCCTGTTGTTCGAGCTGCACGGCGTACAGCACCAGCAACAAGGTGGTGACAAAGGCGACTGCGTTGACCGCCCAGAATTTGTATTTCAGCGAGATATTGCTAAGCCAGGCACCCATGGAGGTCTTCTCTGATAGCGGAAACAGTTTTGGCAAGGTGCCATTATTGTGCCGCTACTCAGGGATTCAGATGTTGATACAGGTCAACAAGCACGTCATATCTAAATGTGTGGACGATCCTGTGTGGCGAGGGGGCTTGCCCCCGTTGGGTCGCGAAGCGGCCCCGAAACCTGCAATCGCGGTGTATCAGGTACACCGCACATAATTATTTACGACTGCTACGCAGCCGAACGGGGGCAAGCCCCCTCGCCACACTGGCTCGTTCCCACAGGGGAATGTGTGTTTATTGAGGGGTCGAGGGCAACCCGAAAAACGCCCGGGCGCTGGCGGTGCTGTGGGCGGCGAGATCTTCCAAGCTTTCCCCGCGATGCAACGCCACTTCACGCAACACTTCAGTCAGATACGCCGGCTCGTTGCGACCGTTTTTCGGCTTGGGACGCAAGCTGCGGGGCAGCAGATACGGCGCGTCGCTCTCCAGCATCAAGCGCCCGCGTTTAATCTCCTTGACCAACGGATGCAGGTGCGTGCCCCGGCGTTCGTCGCAGATCCAGCCAGTGATGCCGATGTGCAAGTCCAGATCGAGATAACTGAACAGCGCCTTCTTTTCACCGGTGAAGCAGTGCACCACGGCGGCCGGCAATTGATCGCGGTAATCGTGCAGGATCTCCAGCAATCGTTGGCTGGCGTCACGTTCATGCAGGAACACCGGTAGTTGCAGTTCGACCGCCATTGCCAGATGTTCTTCGAGGACTTTTTCCTGCTGCGGGCGGGGTGAGAAGTCACGATTGAAATCGAGGCCGCATTCACCCACGGCCACTACGTTCGGCTCCTTGAGCAAACTGCGCAGACGCTGGGCGCTGTCGGCGTTCCAGTCGCTGGCTGAATGCGGGTGAATTCCGGCCGTAGCGAACAGTCGCTGAGCGCTTTCGTCCAATTGCCGGCACAGTTCCAGCGCCTGTTCGCTGCCCTCGACGCTGGTCCCGGTAAGCACCAGTTGGCAGACCCCGGCAGCGTAGGCACGGTCGAGTACAGCCTGGTGTTTGTCGGCAAAACTGGGGTTGGTCAGGTTGACGCCGATATCGATGAGTTGCATGGTGCTACCTCGGACCAAAGGCCGGAAAGCATATCAGAGCTGTAGATTTATAAGAAAAACCAAGAACTACAACGAGTTAAAGCTGTCTGTTGAGGCCGCGAGGCAGGTCGGGGTTGGTAGATTTGCCATCACTGTGCCACTCTCTCGCACTTTATCAGCGCTTCAAGCGCTCTGTTTCTGTTGCCCGATGTCATGAAATCACTCATGAGGTTGGCCAGTATTCTTTCCGGAGAGTGGATGACACGTCCCTCGGTTTTGTTACTGCTGTGTTGTTCGTTGCTGCTGCCGATGCCGGCGGTTGCGCGTCTGGCCGGGCCGTTGCAAGCCGTACCGGCAGCCAAGGTCCGTGACCTGGCGGAGATTCGCAGCAGTCGTGTGCTGCGGGTGCTGGTCAACCAGAGCCGCAACAGCTCCGGCGAAATCCAGGGCCAGGCCATCGGCGTCGAATACCACCGCCTGCGGGCTTTCGAGCAATACCTTAATGGCCACGCCCGTGATGGCCAGGAAATCACCCTCAAGATCATTCCTAAAGCCAAGGATCAACTGCTCGGCGCGTTGCAGCGTGGGGAGGGTGATCTAGTCGCACCGGGGGAATTGCTTGATCCGCAATCGGGGCACGCGGTCAGCACCAGTGAGCCGATTGCCAGCAACGTGCCGTTGCTGCTGGTGGGGATCAAAGGCGAAAGGCGTTACACCCACCTCGAACAACTCTCGGGTAAAACCCTCGCGCTGCCCACCGGCAGTGCTGCCGGGGATGCGGTCAGCCAGATCAATCAGAAGCTCGCGCTGCACAAACTGCCCCCGGTGAAGATCGAGTGGGTCGACCCAAGCCTGGCCGTCGAGGACGTACTGGAAATGGTCCAGGGCGGGATCTTCCATCTAACCATCGTCGAGCAACCGATCGCCGAGCGCTGGGGCAAGATCCTGCCCAAGTTGCGCTTCGATCGACAGGTGCTCATCAATGAGCCGGGCGAGGAATACTGGTTCGTGCGTCGCGACGCCTCGATGCTGCGGGCGAGCATCGACCGTTTCTTGACCACCTACAAGCAACCGTCGGACCAGGATGCGGCGTTCCTGCGGATCTACCGGCGCCTGTATCAAGTGCACTACCCCTTGGCCAAGGCCGATCGTCAGCGCCTGGAAAAACTTCGACCGGTGCTGCAAAAACACGCGCAAGCCCAGGACATGGACTGGCTGAACCTGGCAGCGCTGGCCTTCAAGGAATCGGCGCTGCAACCCACCGCCAGAAGTGGAGGCGGCCCCACCGGCCTGATGCAAATAACACCATCGGCCGCCCAACGGGTTGGCGTCAGTGACATTCAGAGTCTCGATGCCAATGTACAGGCCGGTGCCAAGTACTTGGCGATGATCCGCCGCAAATTCTTTGCCAGCCCCAAACTCAACGAGCGCGAGCGCATGGCGTTCGTGCTGGCGGCCTACAACATGGGGCCGGAGCGGGTCCAGGGCATGCGGGCCGAGGCTCGGCGCCGCGGCCTGAATCCTAATCAGTGGTTTTTCCAGGTTGAGCGCATCGCCATGGAGCAGGTGGGAATGGGGGCTGTCAGCTATGTTAATAGCGTGAACAAGTATTACCTGGCGTTCGATCGGGAGCGGGAATCGTTGGAGCCTCAGGGGCAGAAAGTTGCCTTACGTAAATGATCGGCTAATCTGATTGTTATGGTGCGTTTTTTGCGCTTTTAACATGAGATAAACCGATTAATATGGCGACCAACCAACACACTCTCACAATGGATGACACAGCATGAGCACACTGATCAACAAGGTACTGTCTACCCGCGCTGGCTACGGCCTGACGATTCTGCGGATTTTCGTCGGCATCATCTTCGCGGCCCACGGCTCACAGAAACTCTTCGGGGCATTCGGCGGCTACGGCATTGCCGGCACCGCGCAGTACATGGAAAGCATTGGATTGGCGCCCGGTCACCTGATGGCAATCCTGGCTGGTGGTACTGAATTCTTCGGCGGTCTGGCGCTGATCATCGGCCTGCTGGCACGTCCGGCGGCGTTGGGGCTGACCTTCCTCTCGCTGGTTGCGATTTTCTCGGTGCACATCAGCAACGGTCTGTTCATGGCCAACAACGGTTATGAATTCGCCCTGGCCTTGCTCGGTGGCAGCCTCGCAGTGCTGATCGAAGGCGCAGGCAAGCTCTCGGTCGACCGCGCCATCGCCGACTGACCGCTCTGACTCAACGAAAAGGCCCGCACAGTGTGATGCACTGTGCGGGCCTTTTTTGTTGCTGGCGATTCTTGACACTGTCCGGTCAGCTTCTCTAGGATGCTGCTCATGCGCCGATTTAAACAGCTACTTGCGGGGCGCCAGGTGACTCATTCAGTTGCCGATAGAAGCTTGAAACAGGCTTCGAAATACCGCTAAAGCGCTGGTTCGGTGTTGCCTCTCACCTGCCATGCAGACTTTTGAGGCAGAGACACGACACAATGAATGCATTGAACCCCGTTGTACGCCCCGCGCCGATCACGGCACATCTCACCCAACGCAATCCAAAAATCCTGCTTGGCGGTAAACATCAGCCGACGCTGTTGCGTTACCTCGATGGCTGGCCACGTCGCACCGGCGGTCCGGCAGCATTCCTGATCCAGTTTGTCGAAGATGGCGAGTCGCTGGAGCGCTTCGCGACTGACAGTTTCGATCTGGCGGTGATTCAGGCACCCAGCGCCGAGGACGCGCCTGAAGTGATCAGGCAACTGACCCGCGTCGCGCGCCAAGGGCTGATTGCCCGCTGCTGAGGCTCAGGGCTCTACGGCTTAGAGCGCCGTGGCTCAAAAATAGTCGATTGCCACGATATACACGCACTGCTCACCGGTTGGTGTCTGCACTCGCACTTCGGCGTCCAGTGCCTTGCCGATCAAGGCGCGGGCCAGCGGTGAGTCGATGCTGATCAGGCCTAGCTTCAGGTCCAGTTCATCCGGGCCGACGATGCGATAGCGCGACTCTTTGCCGTCCTCGTCTTCGATCGTGACCCAGGCGCCAAAGTAGACCTTGTTCGGATCGCTGGGCTTTTCACTGACCACCTTGAGCGCTTCCAACCGTTTGGTGAGGAAGCGCACACGGCTATCGATCTCGCGCAGCATCTTTTTGCCGTAGGTGTATTCGGCGTTTTCCGAACGATCGCCTTGGGCCGCCGCCTCGCTGACCGATTGCGTCACTTGCGGTCGGCGCACATGCCAGAGCTCATGAAACTCGGCGCGCATCCGCGCTTCACCTTCGGGGGTGATCAGCGCTGTGCCGGCGGTGCGGGGAGGGCGATAACGGCTCATGGCGACTTCTTGTGGTTGGGTTCTTGAATCGGGTTTTTAAACAAGCGTACTTGAGTTTATCAACCCTCGCGCAAGACTGTCAGCGGGCTGGCGTTCAAGGCGCGGCGTGTGCCGAATACACCGGCACCACCGATCAGCACCGCGCCGATCAGCGGCATTACCAGCAGCCATGGATGCGGATGCCAAGGCAGGTCGAAGGCGTAGCGGTAGAGCACCAGGCTCACCAGTTCCGAGCCCAATGCCGCCAACAGCCCGCTGACCGCGCCGAGCAAACCGAACTCGATTCGCCGCGCCCTGACCAGCAACTGCCGTTCGGCGCCCAGCGCTCGCAGCAACGCGCCTTGGCGAATACGTTCATCGAGGGTGGCCTGCAAGCCGGAGAACAACACCGCCATCCCCGCCGCCAACACGAACAACAGCACGTACTCCACTGCCAGGGTCACTTGCGCGAGAATGCTGCGCAACTGCTCCAGCAACGCTTCGACTTGCAGAATGGTCACCGCTGGAAAACTGCGGGACAGGTCGACGATCTGCTGGTCGTGACCGGGTGCCAGATAGAAACTGGTCAGGTAGGTCGCCGGCAAATCCTTCAAGGTGCCGGGTTGGAAGATCATGAAAAAGTTCGGCTGGAAGTTGTCCCAGTTGATCTCCCGCAGGCTGGTGACTTTCGCCTCCCGGTTGACCCCGCCAACGCTAAACACCATGTGATCGCCGAGCTTGAGCTTGAGGCTTTCGGCGACTTTACCTTCCACCGAAACACCGGGTAGTTCATCCGCCGGTTGCTGATCCCACCAGTTGCCGGCGGTGAGCTTGTTGCCCGCCGGCAGGTCCGCCGCCCAGGTCAGGCTCAGGTCGCGTTGAATGGCCCGGTCACCGGCCGAGTCCTTGCTGACGATCTCCTGCACCGGTTTGCCATTGATGCTGATCAGCCGTCCCGGCACCACCGGGTACAGCGGTGCCGATTGTGCCGACAGCTCCATCAACCGATCGCTAAAGGCTTGTTTGTCCGCTGGCAGAATGTTCAGGGCGAAATAGTTCGGGGCATTTTTCGGCAACTGGTTTTGCCAGGTGTCGAGCAGCTCGCCACGCAGCAATGCGATCAACGCCATCGACAGCAGAATCAAGCCGAAGGCCAGGGATTGACCCGCCGCCGCCAATGGATGGCGCAACAGTTGGCCCAACCCCAGACGCCATGGCAATGAGGCGCGGGCCAGCATCCGGCGCAGGCTCTTGAGCAGCAGCAAGAGCAAACCGCCAAGCACCAGTGCCGCGATCACGCCGCCGCCGAGCAGGGCGAAGGTCAGCGCCAGGTCCAGGCTCAAACGCCACATGATCAGGCCGAGGGCGCCCAACGCCGCGCCATAGACCATCCAGGTGCTGGAGGGAATCGGTAGCAAGTCCCGGCGTAATACCCGCAGCGGTGGGACTCGCCCCAAAGCGGCCAACGGCGGCAGGGCGAAACCGGCCAGCGCGACCAGCCCGGTGCCGATCCCCGCAATGGCCGGCAACAGACCTCCCGGTGGGACGTCAGTTGGCAGTAAATCATGCAGCAGCGCAAACAGCCCGAGCTGCGCCAGCCACCCAAGCAGGGCGCCGCTGATGCTGGCGAGCAGTCCGAGAACTGTCAGTTGCAGACTGAACAGCACCATGGTTTCCCGGCGGGACAGGCCCAGACAGCGCAGCAATGCACTGGCATCGAATCGGCGGGTGGCGAAGCGTGTCGCCGACAACGCCACCGCCACGCCGGACAGCAGCACCGCCACCAGGCTGGCCATGTTCAAGTAACGTTCGGCCTTGCCCAAGGCACCGCCGATCTGCCGATTGCCATCGCGGGCATCCTGGATGCGCTGGTTGGCGGCCAGGCCTGGCTTGATCAATTGACGATAGGTTTCCAGCGCCTGGGCGTTGCCGCGCCAGAGTTCGCGGTAACTGACCCGGCTGCCGGGTTGCACCACGCCGGTTGCCTCGAGGTCGCTGAGATTGATCAGCACCCGTGGCGTCAGGCTGTAGAAGTTGCCGGCGCGATCCGGTTCGTAGGTCAGTACCCGCGCCAGTTTCAGGGTTTTCATGCCGACGTCGATGCTGTCGCCGATCTTCAAGTCCAGCGCAGTCAGCAGTCGCGCTTCAACCCAGGCTTCGCCGGGTTTCGGACCGCCACCGGGTGCTTCTTGCGCGAACGGCGCGGGGGCGCTTTTCAGTTCGCCGCGCAACGGGTAGGCGTCATCGGCGGCTTTGATGCTGGACAGTTGAATGCCGTTGTCGGTGGCAATGACACTGGAAAATTCCACCACCTGAGCATGTTCAAGGCCCAGCTCGATGCCACTGTTGATCTGTTCCGGCCGCGCCGGCGAACTGCCTTCCAGCAACAGGTCGGCGCCGAGAAACTCGGTGGCGCGCAGCATCATGGCGCCGTTCAGGCGGGCGCCGAAGTAACCGATGGCGGTACTCGCCGCCACGGCCACCAGCAAGGCGAAGAACAACACGCGCAACTCACCGGCGCGGGCATCGCGCAGCAGTTGGCGAATGGCGAGACTGAACAGGCGCAACAGCGGCAAGCGTGCCATCAAGGCTCCAGAGGGGCGACCAGCAGGCCGGCTTCAAGGCGGATCAGGCGCCGGCAGCGATGTGCCAGGCGTTCGTCATGAGTTACCAGCACCAGGGTGGTGCCGCGTTCCTTGTTGAGTTCGAATAGCAGATCGCTGATGCGCTCGCCAGTGTGGCTGTCGAGGTTGCCGGTGGGCTCATCGGCGAACAACACATCGGGCTCGGCGGCGAAGGCACGGGCAATCGCCACGCGCTGCTGTTCGCCACCGGAGAGCTGGCGCGGCGAATGGGTCAGGCGTTGACCCAGGCCGACCCGTTGCAACAGCTCGGTGGCGCGCTCACGGGCATCTTTGCGGCCATCGAGTTCCAGTGGCAGCATGACGTTTTCCAGGGCGTTGAGGCTGTCGAGCAGTTGAAAGGACTGGAAGACAAACCCCACGTGCTCGGCGCGAATGCGCGCGCGCTGATCTTCGTCGAGATTGCTCAGGCCTTGGCCGGCGAGAGTGACTTCGCCGCTGCTCGGCAGGTCGAGGCCGGCCAGCAGGCCGAGGAGGGTGGATTTGCCGGAACCGGAGGCGCCGACAATGGCCAGGCTATCGCCCTTGTTCAGTTCCAGGCTGAGTTCGTGCAGGATAGTCAGTTCACCTTCCGCGCTGGGAACCACTTTGCTGAGGTTCTTCGCGGTGAGAATGCTTGCGCCCATGGAGAATCCGATGCGTGTGTGGTTTTTGAGTGCTGGCCTGGCCTTGATGTGCATGGCCCAGAACGCAGCGGCGGGTACAGTCCTGATCGTTGGCGATAGTATCAGCGCCGGTTTCGGCCTGGATACCCGGTTGGGGTGGGTGTCATTGCTCGAGCAACGGCTCAAGCACGAAGGTTTCGACGATAAGGTGGTCAATGCATCCATCAGTGGCGACACCAGTGCCGGAGGCCGGGCACGCCTGCCGGCGCTGCTTGCAGAGCATAAGCCTGAGCTGGTTATCCTCGAGTTGGGGGGCAATGACGGACTGCGCGGAATGCTGCCAACACAATTGCAACAAAATCTTGCATCGATGATCGACAGCTCCCGCGCCAGTGGTGCCAAGGTACTGCTGCTGGGCATGCAGTTGCCGCCCAACTACGGTGCGCGTTACACCCAGGCATTTGCCGAGGCTTTCACCAAGGTGGCCGACGAGAAAAAAATCCCGTTGGTGCCGTTTTTTCTCGACGGCGTGGGCGGTCATCCAGACCTGATGCAATCCGACGGCCTGCACCCGGCGGCGGGGGCTCAGGGCAAGTTGCTGGAAAATGTCTGGCCGACACTGAAACCGCTGCTTTGACGCTTTTCTAGCGGCGGCGTTTCGGCTAAGGTGGCGCCCCCGATTTGGAGGCCCCGATGCCGCGTCCCGCCTGGTCCCTTTTTGCCTATCAACTGATCGAGCCTGACGAACAGCTGGATCTGTTCGCCTGCCAGGAAGTGCGGGTGCATCTGGTGACCCGTCAGCTGGAACTGGGCGGCTCGGCGGACCGAACCCTGTGCGGCAGCCTGTTGCCGGCGCAACCACGCTGGTCGAGCGTCGATCGCACGGTCTTCCAGGACCAGCGCCTGTGCTCGCTGTGCCGGGCCATTCTGGAATCGCAAAAACGCGGCACCTCGCCGATCTGGCCTGAGTTGCGGTTCGAGCTGTAGCCCCGTGGCGAGGGGGGCTCGCCACAGGAAAGCTTCCACCACAGGCAATCCCCCTCGCCACAGGTCTTGCATCTCCCCGAAATAACGGGCGGCGGTGTACAATCGGGTTTTTATACCCTTGTCGATCATGCGAAGGATTTTCCGGATGTTGCCGCGCTTTCCCGCCGTCACCCGCTGCCTGTCTCTTGCTGCGCTCTGCGTGGCGGGTCCCGTTGCAGCATTGGAGTTGCCCCTGCCACCACCCGGTGAAGACATTGTCGGCCAGGTGCAAGTGATCAAGGCCAAATACGAAGACACCTTCGCCGACCTTGGCACCACCTACGACCTGGGCTATCTGGAAATGGTCGCGGCCAACCCTGGCGTCGATCCATGGCTGCCGGGCGCCGGTACCGAAGTCGTCCTGCCGACGCGTTTCATCCTGCCGCCTGGCCCGCGTGAAGGCATCGTCATCAACCTGGCTGAATACCGCCTCTACTACTACCCGAAAGGCCGGAACGTGGTGTACACCTTCCCGCTGGGTATCGGCCGTGAAGGCTGGGGTTCGCCGATTGCCCACACCAGCATCGTCGCCAAGACGCCGAACCCGACCTGGACCCCTCCTGCGTCGATCAAGGCCGAGCACGCCGCCGATGGCGACCCACTGCCGAACGTAGTGCCGGCCGGCCCGGATAACCCGCTGGGGCCTTTCAAATTCACCCTGGGCACTCCGGGCTACCTTATCCACGGTTCGAACAAGAAGTTCGGCATTGGCATGCGCACCAGCCACGGTTGCTTCCGCATGTTCAACAACAACGTGCTGGAAATGGCCAGCATGGTGCCGGTAGGGACGTCGGTACGCATCCTCAACGATCCGTACAAGTTCGGCCTCAGTGGCGGCAAGGTTTATCTGGAAGCGCACACGCCGCTGGATGACAAGGGCAACCCTTCGGTGGTCGACAAGCACACCGCCGTGATCAATGCGATGCTCAAGCGTGAGGACATCACCAACAACTTGCGCATGAACTGGGATGTAGTGCGCGACGTGGTCGCCGCTGAGGATGGCCTGCCGGTGGAAATCGCCGTGCCGAATACGTCGGCACCAATGGTCTCGAGTGCGCCGATCGACCTGCAGCAGTAACGTGTTAAAGCAACCCGCCGATGCAGGCCGCATCGGCGGGTTTTTTATGGCCTGCAGAAACCCCAGGCAATAAAAAAGCCGACCCAAAAAATGGATCGGCTTGATAACAACCCCGAAGGATTATTACTTGCGGCTAGCTTTTTCCAGCATGCGCAGAGCACGCTCGTTAGCTTCGTCAGCAGTCTGTTGTGCTTTTTGAGCAGCAGCCAGAGCTTCATCAGCTTTACGGTAAGCTTCGTCTGCACGAGCTTGGGAGCGAGCTGCTGCGTCTTCAGTAGCAGTCAGACGTGCTTCAGTTTCTTTCGATACGCTGCTGCAACCGGTAGCCAGAACTGCGGCCAGAGCCAGAGCAGAGAATTTCAGAACGTTGTTCATCGTGTTCCCCTTCAAGGACTTTCTATTAAGTAGCTGTCTCCTCAGAGTGAGGAAATAGCCGGCGTACATACTACCCATTACTTGTAGTAAGTAAACTGACGTAGCGCAAGAAGCAAAAAAAATTGTAGGCGTTGATTCTTTTTCGAGCAACTTTTAACTGCGTTGTATAAAAAATATCCAGCTACGAGGCCCGAACTGAGCGAGCCGTTGGGAAAAAGTTCCCTGGCCCGGCAGCTGTTTTTTGGTCTTGCCCAAAGTCCGTCTAGATGGGTTTGTCTACACTTGTGTTCGAATTTTGCGCAGCCGCTCGCATATCTTTATCCATGTTGAGGTGACTTAAACAAAGGGCGCTCGTCTTAAGTCTCAATATCCGGCAATGTTCAGGCTTTGACCCGTTCGGTCGAGCCGTTCCTGCGTAATCCGCGGCAACACCCGCCATCCGATGCACAATGACGAGCGTCCCTTGAGCATTTTTGCCAATGGTGCCTACTATTTGATACGTGCTCGGTTGCGCGAGATTGGTGCGGCTCTCTCGGTGTCCATTCAGGCACGGGGTGGCGTAGTTGTTCCTTCGCCGGAAAAACATCGGTAAGGTAGGGGTCAGAATTAAAGACCCGCGAGGAGTAGTGATGAGCGAGGCGTTGTCCATCCACCATGACCAGGCTGGTCATCAGTTCGAGACCACTGTGGACGGTTATCGTGCCTACCTGACCTATATGGATCTGGGAAAACAGACCCTGGATATTTATCGCACTTTTGTGCCCAACGCGTTGCGTGGTCGCGGCATTGCGGCGGCTTTGACCGAGCAGGCGCTGCAATATGCTGATGAAATGGGCTACACGGTGATTCCATCGTGCTCCTACGTGGAGCGCTACATGGAGCGTCATCAGCGGCATGCCGCCAAGCTGTGAGCAAAACCAACGCATAAAAAAACGCCAGGTTCAAACCTGGCGTTTTTTTATGCGCGAAACGGCGATCAGCTGCGATTGCGTTTAGGCAATACGTCCTTGAGCTTGGCATGCATGCTGCGCAAGGTGTTTTCAGTGGCAGTCCAATCGATGCAGGCATCGGTGATCGACACGCCGTATTGCAGGTCGGCGAGGTCTTTCGGGATTGCCTGGCAGCCCCAGTTCAGGTGGCTTTCGACCATCAGGCCGATGATTGACTGGTTGCCTTCGAGGATCTGGTTGGCGACGTTCTCCATCACCAGCGGTTGCAGGGCCGGGTCCTTGTTGGAGTTGGCGTGGCTGCAATCGACCATGATGTTCGGCTTGATGTTGGCCTTTTTCAGCGCTTGCTCGCAGAGCGCGACGCTGACCGAATCGTAGTTCGGCTTGCCGTTGCCGCCGCGCAGTACCACGTGACCGTAGGCGTTGCCCTTGGTGGTGACGATCGACACGCCACCTTCCTGGTTGATGCCCAGGAAACGGTGCGGGCTGGAAACCGATTGCAGGGCGTTGATGGCCACCGTCAGGCCGCCATCGGTGCCGTTCTTGAAGCCGACGGCCGAAGACAGGCCGGAAGCCATTTCACGGTGCGTCTGGGATTCGGTGGTGCGTGCGCCGATCGCCGACCAGCTGATCAGGTCCTGCAAGTATTGCGGGGAGATCGGGTCGAGGGCTTCGGTTGCGGTCGGCAGGCCCATCTCGGCCAGGTCCAGCAGCAACTGACGACCGATGTGCAGGCCATCCTGAATCTTGAACGAGTCGTCCAGGTACGGATCGTTGATCAAGCCTTTCCAGCCAACGGTGGTGCGTGGCTTCTCGAAATACACGCGCATGACCAGATACAGGGTATCGGACACTTCGGCCGCGAGCGCTTTCAGGCGCTCGGCGTATTCGTGGGCGGCCTTGATGTCATGGATCGAGCACGGCCCGATCACGACGAACAGGCGGTGGTCGGTGCCATCAAGAATGTTGCGAATGACTTCGCGGCCCTTGGTGACGGTGCGCAGGGCAGCGTCGCTCAGAGGGATATCACGCTTGAGCTGATCGGGAGTGATCAGGGTCTCGTTGGAGGCGACGTTTAGGTCGTTGATCGGTAAATCAGCCATCGTTTACTCGTCAGGTCACGGGTGCCGGCCGCCAGCGAACCCGCGCGGCGGAGCACAGCAAATTAAGCGCGTCGGGGAGCAGAACCTTAGCGCGTTACACCGTGGCTCGACAATGGGCAGACACCGGTTTAATGGGCATTCCCCATCAGTTTCCCCCACCGTGGCGGGGAAACTGATGGGGAATGCACCCTAACCGGCCATTGGCTGCGCAAATGCCTTGCTGACTGTATCGTGGGAGAACTCGTCGGCATGCTGCTGGACCCACTCGAGGGCCAGGGTCTCATTGTTCTGCTGTTGACTTTGGGGTTCATGCTGACGGCAGTAACGTTCGATCTGGCAGATCTGCTCACCCATCCGCGCGCAAAACAGCGTCTGTTCGTCGACGAAGGCGATCCCCACCAGATAGCCGCGTTTTCGTCGCAAACACCACGCCACATAACCCAGGAAACGCAAGTCCGGGTTCAGGGTCGGCATGCGTATTTCCAGCGCCGTACCGTGGCGCCACGCGCGGTGGTAATTGCAAGCCATGCCGCCGAGGCTGATAGTGTGCAGCTCTTGCCGCGAAATACACTCATGTTTGAGCAACGTTAATTCGACGGGCACATCGTCAGGATGAGGAAGATAACGTCTCATGAACACGGACTCCCTGTGTCGGCCACTTGACACTGTTTCTCCCAGTATAGTGGTCGAATCGGAACTGACCGATTTCGACGCCGACCAACGGTTGCTGGCAATGAGCGGCATTTCACTGGTGATATTTACCAGCGTCGGCTGTGCCAGTTGCCGTTTTGCCCGCGAGCAGTTGCCCAGGCTCGAACTGGCGGTCGATCGGCTGTGCTGGATCGATGCCGGAAGCAATGGCGGGGTGGTCGAGCGTTATCGGGTCTTTCATTTGCCGGCACTGTTCGTGGTGCGCGACGGTGAGTATTTCGGGGCGCTACAGTCGCGCCTGACCCGCACAGCGCTCAACGAGGCTGTGGACCAGGCGTTGAGTCGACCAGCAGAGGAGCTGCCATGACAGGCACAGTGGCCAAGCCGACAATCGGCATTATCGGGACCGGCGCGATCGGTGGTTTCTACGGGCTGATGCTGGCGCGTGCCGGCTTCGATGTGCATTTTCTGTTGCGCAGCGAGTTTACAGCGGTGGCCGAACGCGGCTTGCATCTTGACCATGCGTCGTTGGGCCCGCTGACCCTGAACCCGGTCCAGGCCTATTCGTCGGCTGCCGACATGCCGCCCTGTGACTGGCTGCTGGTGGGCGCCAAGACCACCAGCAACGCGGACCTGGCACCGGCCATTATTCAAGCCGCCGCACCTGATGCCAAAGTGCTGTTGCTGCAAAATGGCCTGGACGTCGAAGACCATCTGCGCGAGTTGCTCCCCGATTCGCTGCACCTGCTGGGCGGGCTTTGTCTGATCTGCGTCCATCGCGCCGGCCCCGGGGTCATCACCCATCAAGCGCTGGGCGCGGTGAATGTCGGCTACCACAGTGGCCCCGCCGCCGATGCACAGGCACGCATGAACATCGTCGAGGAGGGCGCCGGATTGTTCCGCACTGCCGGTATCGACGCCCAGGCCATGCCGAATCTGCAGCAGGCGCGCTGGCAGAAACTGGTCTGGAATATTCCCTACAACGGTCTGTCGGTGCTGCTCGGGGCCAGCACCACACCGTTGATGGCGGATGCCGACAGCCGCGCGCTGATTCAGGCCTTGATGGCCGAAGTGGTTCAGGGGGCCAAGGCCTGCGGTCATGACATGCCGCCGGGTTACGCCGATTATCTGTTCATGATGACCGAGAAAATGCCCGACTACTGGCCGAGCATGCATCACGATTTTCTGCACAAGCGGCCGCTGGAACTGGACGCCATCTACACTCGGCCACTGGCAGCGGCGAAGGCGGCGGGATGTGAGTTGCCGCGAATCGAGGCCTTGTATCGCAGCTTGAGTTTTATCGACCGACGTAACCACTGAGTCGGTCAAGAAGGGGGAAGGGCATGGCAAATGTCATAGACGACAAACTGGTGCTGGCGATTTCTTCGCGAGCGCTGTTCGATTTGAGCGAGAGCCACAAGGTCTATCTGTCGAGCGGCGTCGAGGCTTATCGGCAGTACCAGATCGAACACGAAGACGAAATTCTCGAGCCCGGCGATGCATTCCCGTTGGTGGAAAAACTCCTGAACCTGAATACCCGTCTCGGCCGTGCCCGGGTCGAGGTGATCCTGGTGTCGCGCAACAGCGCCGACACCGGCCTGCGGGTTTTCAACTCGATTCATCACTATGGCCTGTCGATCTCGCGTGCGGCGTTCGTCGGCGGGCGCAGCCCTTATCCGTACCTCAAGGCTTTTGGATGCGACCTGTTTCTCTCGACCCATGCCGAAGATGTGCGCAATGCGCTGGAGGCCGGATTCGCCGCAGCGACTATTCTATCGGGCGGTGCCAGTCGCGCCGCCAGCGATGAATTGCGCATTGCTTTCGACGGTGACGCGGTGCTGTTTTCCGACGAGTCGGAGCGGGTCTATCAGTCGGGAGGCCTGGCGGCGTTTCAGGCCAGCGAGCGTGAGGCGGCCCGCGAGCCTTTGCGTGGCGGGCCGTTCAAAGGCTTCCTCGCGGCGCTCAATCTGTTGCAGCGTGAGTTCCCCGATGATGCCTGTCCGATCCGCACCGCGCTGGTGACCGCGCGATCGGCGCCGGCCCATGAACGGGTGATCCGCACCTTGCGCGAATGGGACATTCGTCTGGATGAATCGCTGTTTCTTGGCGGCCTGACCAAATCGGCTTTTCTTGAAGCCTTTGCCGCCGACGTATTTTTCGACGATCAGGCAGGCCATTGCGAGCTGGCCCGTGAAGTGGTCGCCACCGGGCACGTGCCCCATGGCATCAGTAACGAGCCGTCGGTTTAAAGCCCGGCGGTTCAATGCGTTGCGCCGGGCGCCGCACTCGCCACGGCACTGCTAAGCTGAATCAATCTCCGCCATGTTGGCATTTGAGGAGGTCATATGATTCGTTCGATGCTGTATGCCACTGACTTGGGTCTGTACGCACCATTGGTGATGCAGCATGCCTTGGAACTGGCTCGAACATTCAATGCCGACTTGTATGTGGTGCATGCGGTAGAGCCCATGGGGCTGTTTGCCGAATCCGTGTTGCAGAGCTATCTCGACGAGAAGGCCTTGAACGAATTTCACAGTCAGGGTCTGAACAATGTGATCGCCAATATTCAGCAACGGGTGCTCGACAACTTTCGCGAAGAACTGGGGGATGAAGGAGAGCAGGATTTGCAGCGAATTCAGGCTGTGCGGGTGCTGCAGGGCGATCCGTCGCAGGTGATTCTCGACCAGGCGCAGAAACTCTCTGTCGATTTGCTGATCGTAGGGAGTCACAGTCATGGTGCTGGCGCGGAAACGCCGTTGGGTCGAACCGCTGCGCGCGTGTTGCAACTGGCCAGGGTGCCGGTCTATCTGGTGCCGCTGGTAGAGCGTCGCCGCAAAGAGGATCGCTAGAACACGAATAATGGCATTTTGACAAAAAAGTTCTAGATTTATTGGTCTAACCATTAATATAGTTATATACCGTCGCTGATGCCCGTGGCGTCTACCTGCTTTGAGGGATTCATATGAAGCTTCAACAACTGCGCTACATCTGGGAAGTGGCGCACCACGACCTCAACGTTTCTGCTACAGCCCAAAGCCTCTACACCTCGCAACCGGGCATCAGCAAACAGATTCGTCTGCTGGAAGACGAATTGGGGGTCGAGGTTTTCGCCCGCAGCGGCAAGCATCTGACCCGCGTTACCCCGGCCGGCGAGCGCATCATCACCACCGCCGGTGAGATTCTGCGCAAAGTTGAAAGCATCAAACAGATCGCCCAGGAATTCTCCAACGAGAAAAAAGGCACCCTGTCGATCGCCACCACCCACACCCAGGCGCGTTATGCATTGCCGCCGGTGATCAGCAATTTCATCAAGCAATACCCGGACGTTGCCCTGCACATGCACCAGGGTTCGCCGATGCAGATCGCCGAGATGGCTGCGGACGGCACCGTCGATTTCGCCATCGCCACCGAAGCCCTGGAGCTGTTCGGTGATCTGGTGATGATGCCGTGCTATCGCTGGAATCGCTGCGTGGTCGTGCCTCAGGGTCACCCGCTGACCAAGCTGTCGAAGCTGACCCTCGAAGCCCTGGCCGAATACCCGATCGTGACGTACGTATTCGGTTTCACCGGCCGTTCGAAACTCGACGAAGCCTTCAGCCACCGTGGCCTGACACCGAAAGTGGTGTTCACCGCCGCTGACGCCGACGTGATCAAGACGTACGTTCGCCTGGGGCTGGGCGTGGGCATCGTGGCGAAAATGGCGGTCGATACCAAGCTCGATAGCGACCTGGTGGTGCTCGATGCCAGCGAGTTGTTCGAATCCAGTATTACCAAAATCGGTTTCCGTCGCGGCACTTTCCTGCGTGGCTTCATGTGCGACTTCATCGAGAAGTTCGCTCCGCACCTGACCCGCGAAGTGATGGCCAAGGCCATTCAATGCCACAACAAACAGGAACTGGAAGAGCTGTTCGACGGCGTCGAACTGCCGGTCCATTAAGCGTCAACAGACGCTAGACCACCTCGGTGACAGCAAACTGTTGCCGAGTGCCCGCCACCAGAATCTCCACTTCATCCCCTTCGAACTTGCCCAGCAGGCTTTTACCCAGCGGCGAACGAGGGGTGATGACGGTAATCAGTTGCCCCACCAGATCAATCTTCAATCCGGCTGCGTCGGGGGCCAGGAACAGCCATTGTTCGCGACCTTTTTCGTCTTCCAGGCCGAGCAGGGCGCCGACCTCGATGCCGCGCCGCTCGTCATAAGGCCGCAGTGTCAGGTTCTGGCAAAGGGTCAATGACAGTCTGATTTCCTCCACTCGCCTGGCCTGCCCGGCCGCCAGATAAGACGCCTCCAGCCCCAGGGTGTCGTACTTGTTTTTGGCTATGTTTTCTTCGTGGGTCGCGGTTTCGTAAGCGGTTTGCGCGGCACGCTCGGCGATGTCGAGATCGATCCGCAGCTTGTCGATAATCAGTTGGTGGACGGTCGGCTTGTGCATAGAGAGCTTCATGATCAATCGCAGAATTGCAGGACGTTGGCGCGGCTTTTTTCGCTCGGCGCGGTCTGGTCCTGTTGCAGCCAGAACTGACATTTTGGATTGGCCAGATTGTGTTTGCTGCTTCTGGCCTGTTCCACCATTTGCTGCTGATCGTTCCTGCGCAGGTGTTCCTCGTACTGTTCGAACATCGGGTTTTGCGCAGCGGGTTGTTCAATCACCGGCGGCTTGGCCAGTTGCTCCACCGCCTGGGCCAAGGGTGCCAATTGCTCGTTGAACAACAGGCGCCAGGCGAGCCAGCAAGTCAGTGCGATCGCGATAAATCCCAGCCACAAACCGAGGGCGATGCTGCCGGTCAGTTGCAGCGCATTGAGCTGGATCGGCATGGAGCGGCGCGGGTGGGGACGGTAGGGCATGACTGCCTCCTGGCGGGTGGTCGCGGGCGAGTGGCGATTGTCGCACGAAGATTAATCGTCGTCGGCTCTTCTGCACGGGGTAATTTATGCGGACAATCGGCGCTTTTGCCAACGGGAACCTGGAATGCCTGAAATGAAAACCCGCTGGGATATTTTTTGCACCGTGGTCGACAATTTCGGCGACATCGGTGTGACCTGGCGTCTGGCCCGCCAACTGGTGGCCGAACATTCAGTGACGGTGCGCTTGTGGGTCGATGACCTGCGGGCCTTCGAGCGGTTGTGTCCAGAAATCGACATCCACGCCACGCAGCAGTGGCAGCAGGGTGTCGAGGTGCGGCAATGGTCAGCGCACTGGCAACCCACCGAAGCCGCGGATGTCGTTATCGCCGCGTTCGCCTGCCAGTTGCCGAGTGCTTATATGGAGGCCATGGCCGAGCGGGAAAAGCCGCCGCTGTGGATGAACCTCGATTATCTGAGCGCCGAAGACTGGGTCGTCGGTTGTCACGGCTTGCCGTCGGTGAAGTACAAGAACGTGCAGAAGTTCTTTTTCTTCCCGGGTTTTCGCAAGGGCACCGGTGGCTTGCTGCGTGAGAGGGGATTGCTCGAGCGGCGTCGGCAGTTTCAGCAAAGTCCCGAGGCTCAGCGAGAGTTCCTGCAAGGCCTGGGGGTTGAACGCGCCCCGAACGCACAGCTGATCTCGCTGTTCGCCTACGAGAATAACGGGCTGGCCAGTTGGCTCGACGCCATGGCTGCCGACTCGACGCCCACTCATCTGTTGGTGCCCGAGGGCCGGATTCTCGGCGACGTCGAACGCTGGCTCGTAGTGGACGGGCTGACGGCCGGCGCGGTGCATGTGCGCGATGCCCTGACTGTGCAAGTGCTGCCGTTCGTCCGGCAGGATCAATATGACCTGCTGCTGTGGAGCTGCGATTTCAACGCCGTGCGCGGCGAAGATTCCTTTGTTCGCGCGCAATGGGCAGGCCGGCCACTGCTCTGGCACATCTATCGGCAGGACGAAGATATCCACCTGGACAAGCTCGACGCCTTCCTGACCCTGTACACCCAAGGCCTGTCCAAACCTGCTGGCGAGGCGATCAGCGGTCTATGGCGGGCATGGAATGCAGGTGAGACAATGGTCGAGCACTGGAAATCAACCCGCAAACATTGGCCGGAACTGGAAAAACATGCCGAGGCGTGGTGTCTGGAACAAGCCTTGCAGGCAGATCTTGCCGCAGCGCTGGTACAGTTTTACCTAAATTGGATATGATACGCGGCCTAGATTTTTGTAAATCCCATCCAAATTCGGATATTCGCAATGAAAACTGGTAAAGAACTGAAACCCGGTATGGTGATCCGTATCGACAACGATCCTTGGCTGGTTCAGAAAGCTGAATTCACCAAGTCGGGTCGTAACAGCGCGATCATGAAGACCAAGCTGAAAAACCTGTTGACCGGTTACAAGACCGAGACCGTTTACAGCGCCGACGACAAACTGGACGACGTGATCCTCGACCGCAAAGAAGCGACCCTGTCCTTCATCAGCGGCGACTCCTACACGTTCATGGACACCACTGACTACACCATGTACGAGCTGAACGCTGAAGACATCGAAGCCGTTCTGCCTTTCGTTGAAGAAGGCATGACCGATGTTTGCGAAGCGATCTTCTTCGAAGAGCGTCTGGTTTCCGTAGAACTGCCGACCACTATCGTGCGTCAGGTTGACTACACCGAAGGCTCCGCTCGCGGTGATACTTCCGGCAAGGTGATGAAGCCTGCCAAACTGAAGAACGGTACCGAGCTGTCGGTTGCTGACTTCATCGAAATCGGCGACATGATCGAGATCGATACCCGCGAAGGCGGTTCCTACAAAGGCCGTGCTAAATAAGCACCGCTTGAGGAATGAAAAAGCCCGACCATTGAGTCGGGCTTTTTTGTGGGCGAATGATCAAGATCAGTGATTAAACGGCAACGTGCAGGCGCACATCGACGTTGCCACGGGTGGCGTTGGAGTAAGGGCAGACCTGGTGGGCGGCGTCGACCAGGCTTTGTGCATCGGCTTGTTCAAGACCCGGCAGGCTGATGTGCAGGTCGATGTCCAGACCGAAACCGCCAGGGATCTGGCCGATGCCGACATGGGCGGTGATCGAGGCGTCGTCGGGGATTTTGCGTTTGGTCTGGCTGGCGACGAATTTCAGCGCGCCGATGAAGCAGGCGGAATAGCCGGCGGCGAACAGTTGTTCAGGGTTGGTTGCCGCACCGCCGGCGCCACCGAGTTCTTTCGGGGTAGCGAGTTTGACGTCGAGGACGTTGTCGCTGGAGATCGAACGACCGTCACGGCCGCCGGTGGAGGTTGCGATTGCGGTGTAGAGAGTTTGCATGGTGTGAGCCTCGTTTTGAATTGGGTGTTTCGCGCTAAATGTTTGCGCGCTAAGTAAGTGCGAAGTGAATGTAGCTCGCTAATATTTAGCGCGCAAGATAAATTTTTGAAAAAACTGACCCTGCCCATCACCTGGAGATTCGATCAGGCGGGAGATGCTTGAGATAGAGGCGTTCGTGCGGGATTTATGCGAAGTGAATTTTTTTGCGACGGGGAGGACGCCTTCGCGGGCGATCCGACTTGCCCGCGAAGAACGATAACGCGGTCTAAAGGCTGTATTGCAGGTGGCTGCGCAGCTCCTGGAGATCCGCTTGCAGCTTCTTCAACTGTTCCAGCGTCTGCCCGCTGGCGCCGAGGATGCACTGCGGAATATCGCGTGCTTTGTCTCGCAGCGCATGGCCTTGCTCGGTGAGTTCGACAATCACTACCCGTTCGTCTTCGCGGCTGCGGGTGCGGCTCAGCAGGCCTTCGGCTTCCAGGCGTTTGAGCAGCGGGGTGAGGGAGCCGGGATCGGTCAGCAGTCGGCTGCTAATTTCGCCGACCGTCAACCCGTCCTTTTCCCACAACACCATCATTGCCAGGTACTGCGGATACGTCAGGCCCAGCGCTTGCAGCAGCGGCTTGTAGACCTTGGTCATCAGCAACGAAGTGGAATGCAGGGCGAAGCAGACCTGATTATCCAGCAGCAGGTTATCGCAGTTGTCCGGGGTGTCGCGCTCGGTGTTCATTTCAAAGCCTTGATCAGTGATCGTCATGAATCTAGCGGGCGAATCTTTAATGCGCCAGATAATTATGGACTAGTGGCGGTCCAGGTTGGTTTGCAGCGCCAGATCCCACGGTGGGATGGGGCTGAAACGGGTCTTCAGGTATTCCAGCAGCAGGCGGCTACGCGAACTGGGCTGTTGCTCCAGGCGTAACGCATAAATACCGGTGCTTTCCGGTTGTGGCAGACCTTTTTCGCAGAACAGCGGCAGCAGTTCGCCGCGCAATAAATATTCACTGGCCAGCCAGGTCGGCAAATGCGCGACACCCAACCCGGCCAGTGCGCCGCAGACCAGCGCCTCGGCGTTGTTGGCGCTCATGCGGATTCGCGCAGGCCGGTGCAAGTGCATCTGCCCATCCCGCTCGAAGCGCCAGGCGAACGGCGGAGCCAGGCCGTCCCAATCCAGGCCGTCGTGGTCGACCAATTGCGCCGGCTCGGTCGGCACGCCACGGCGTTGCAGGTAATCGGGGCTGGCGCAGGCGATGCGCACCATGCTCGCCAGCGGCGTGGCCACCAGCCGGGTATCGGCCATTTGCCCGGCACGCAGCACCAGATCGACCTTGCCCAGGTTCGAACCCTGCATGTCGACAAAGCTGTCGATCAGGTGCAATTGCACGTCGAGGCCGGGGTAAAGGGTCAGGAAGTCGGCAATCACCGGTGCCAGATGGCGTCGTCCGAACGCTGCCGGCGCATCGACCCGAATCAAGCCTTCCGGCGCATTGCTCAGGGACACCGCTTCCGCCCGCGCCAGCCGCAGCTCCGCGACGATCCGCCGCGCGCGCTCGGCAAAGGCCAAACCTGCCGGGGTAGCCCGCACCGCGTGGGTGCTGCGAATGAACAGCTGACTGCCGACGGCGCTTTCCAGGCTATCGATACGTCGCGCCACCGCCGATGGCGTCAGGGGATGACGGCGGGATGCAGCGGAAAAACTGCCGGTTTCCAGCACATCCAGAAACAGCCCGAGTTGTTCGGTCAATTGATTGGGGTTCATGGCTTCATCAACGCTTGTGCGAATTTGGCACAGCCATTGTGCGTTGCTGTGCGTTTCCCCGCCAGAGCCGACTGCGTAGGATGAACAGCCTGACAAGAGGAAAACCGCCTGTGATTGAGTTCGTGATGTACCTGGTTTTTGGCGCTGCCCTGGGCACCCTCGGCGGGCTCTTCGGCATTGGTGGCGGGCTGGTGGCGATTCCGCTGCTGGGCGTGTGGTGCGGTCTCGATCAGCAGGTTGCCCAAGGCACGGCGCTGGTGATGGTGGTGCCGAACGTGATGCTGGCGCTATGGCGCTATCACCAACGCAATCGCATCGAATTGCGCCATGCGCTGCCATTGGCTTCGATGGGATTCTGCTTCGCCTGGATCGGTTCGATCTGGGCGGTGGGCGTTGATGCGCAAACCATGCGCGTGGGGTTTGTCGCGTTCCTGGTCGCGCTGTCGGCCTACAACCTGATGCGAATGTTCACCGCCACCGCGCCGGCGTCTTCACAGATGCATTATTCATGGCCGTGGCTGGGTGTGCTCGGCGCGGCTTCCGGGACCATGGGCGGGTTGTTTGGCGTGGGCGGGGCGGTGGTGGCCACGCCGGTGTTGACCAGTCTGTTCGGTACCAGCCAAGTGGTTGCCCAGGGCTTGTCGCTGGCGCTGGCATTGCCGAGCACGGGCGTCACGTTGGCAACTTATGCGGTGCACCATCAGGTGCACTGGGCGATCGGTATACCGTTGGCGGTCGGTGGATTGATGAGCATCAGTTGGGGCGTGAGAATCGCCCACGCACTGCCGGAGCGGCTGTTGCGCGGGCTGTTTTGTGGTTTTCTGGTGTTCTGTGCGGTGATGCTCGCCTTTAAAGTTTGAAGCCTTCGATGATGTGTTCGGCCAGGCATTCGGTGATCGGCGAAGGGTTGTTCAGGTTGCGGATCAGCATGATGCTGGCTTCCGGCAGCAGCGGCAGGTCTTCGTCGGCGCCAAGGATGCGCATGTCCGGCGTGATCAGGCTTTCCAGTTGCGCGGTGATCGCTAGCCCTGCGCTGACCACCGCCATCAATGCCGACAGGCTGGAGCTGTTGTAGGCAATGCGGTAATCGCGGCCCATGGCGTCCAGCGCATTACACGCCCAGACGCGGCAGAAACAATCACTGTTGAACATCGCCAGCGGCAGCGGCGTCTGCTCGTGGGCGTTGAAGCATTGGGCTTCGGCCCAGACAAAGCGCTCCTTGCGCAACAACTGGCCGATCTCGTTACCCGGCTCGCGGGTGACGATGGACAGATCCAGATCCTGGCGCTGCAACAGTTGCCGGGTTGATTCGCAATGAACCTCGATCTGGATCAGCGGGTAGAACTGCGCGAAGCGCGACAGGATGCCCGGCAGAAAGCGCATCACGTAATCGTCGGGTGTGCCGATGCGCACCGTGCCGACCATGTGCGGCTCGCGCAGGGTATTGAAGACTTCGCTGTGGAGTTTGAGGATGCGCCGCGCATAGCCGAGCAACACCTGGCCTTCGGCGGTCAGTTTGACCTGGCGCCCGTCGCGTTCGAACAGCTGGCGCTGCAACACGTCTTCTTCCAGACGTTTCATCTGCATGCTCACCGCCGACTGGGTGCGGTTGACCATTTCCCCGGCGCGGGTAAAGCCGCCCTGATCAGCGATCGCGACGAAGGTGCGCAGTACATCGGTGTCGATACTGGGGTAGGCGGACATTCATCAATCTCCGAGATGTATGCCATCAGAAACATTCGTTGGATTGATCTTAGCGCTGCGGCGAGACTGGATCCATCCCTAAAGGAGGGCTACACGATGAAAGGTCACAACGAGCATGTAACGGAACAAAAATTCTCAATCCACGCGGTGTCCGATCTGCTGCACAAGTTTAGTCGCTGGTACGAACTTCACCGTGAGCGTGAATTACTGGCGAGCTTGAGCGATGAAGCACTGAAGGATATCGGCGTGAGCCGCGCAGATGTGGAACATGAGGCAGTAAGACCGTTCTGGGATGATCCGATGCACAAATGATGATGCCATCGCTACACAAACCGCTTTCGGGTGAGGTAGGTTGCGAGCAGACAAGGAGATGCTCATGCCCGCCACACTGTCCTTTTCCCTCAAACAGGCTCGGCGTCTGGCGCTGGCTGCCCAAGGGTTCAACGGGCGCCAGCCGCCGGCGGCGACCAAGCCGGTTCAGCTCAACCGGCTGATCGAACGGCTCGGCATTCTGCAGATCGATTCGGTCAATGCATTGGTGCGTTCGCACTACCTTCCCGTGTTTTCCCGTCTTGGCAATTATTCAACCGACTTGCTCGATCAGGCTGCCTGGAGTCAGGGCCGTCGGCGCACGTTGTTCGAGTATTGGGGCCACGAAGCTTCGTTATTACCGTTGTCGATGTACCCCTTGATGCGCTGGCGCATGCAGCGCGCAGCCCGTGGCGAAGATATCTACCAGCAACTGGCGCGTTTCGGTCGTGAGCAGCAGGACACGATTCGCCGTGTTTTAGCGTCGGTCCAGGAGCTCGGTGCACTGGGGGCGGGCAGTCTGTCGACCCGTCAGGAACGGGCAGGGCCGTGGTGGGACTGGAGCGCTGAAAAGCATGCGCTTGAATGGTTGTTCGCCGCCGGTGAAGTGACCGTGGCCAGCCGGCGCGGGTTCGAACGGCTTTATGATTTGCCGGAACGGGTGATTCCTTCGGCGCTTCTGCAGCAGCCCTTGCTCAGTGAAGCCGAAGCCCAGCGCGGGTTATTGCTGCATGCGGCCACGGCGTTGGGCGTCGGCACGGAAAAGGACCTGCGGGACTATTTTCGCTTGAACCCCGCAGACAGCCGGCCGCGTCTGGCGGAACTGGTCGAGGGCGGTGAGCTGCTGGTCTGTGAGGTTGAAGGCTGGCGGCAACCGGCCTATTGCCTGGCTGAGCCGAAAGTGCCGCGCAAGGTCGAGGCCAGTGCGCTGCTTTCACCGTTCGATTCGCTGATTTGGGAGCGCAGCCGTACCGAGCGATTGTTCGATTTCCGTTATCGGCTGGAGATTTATACGCCGCAGCACAAACGCGTCTACGGCTATTACGTCTTGCCGTTTTTGCACAATGAGCGGATTGCTGCGCGGGTCGACTTGCGGGCCGAACGAGCGTCGGGCCGGTTGGCGGTGCATGCCGTGCATGAGGAAGAGCCGGGGCTGGATGATGAAGGGATGCTGGCGTTGGCAGTCAATCTGCGGCGGATGGCCGATTGGTTGGGGCTTGAGCGGGTTCAGCTGAATTGCCCGCGGGCGAGTGCGGCGCGGTTGCGGGGGGCGTTGGCTCAATTCAGTGTTGTTTGAATTGACGCCTTCGCGGGCAAGCCTCGCTCCTTGTATGTTGGCCGAACCGGAAATGTGAACGACCCAAAACCTGTAGGAACGAGGCTTGCCCGCGAAGGGCTTAACGCGATTTAACGGCGGACTTGCTTCAGGGTCTCGGCAATCAAAAACGCCAGTTCCAGCGACTGATCGGCATTCATCCGCGGGTCGCAATGGGTGTGATAACGATCCGACAACCCATCTTCGGTAATCGGCCGCGCGCCGCCGATGCATTCGGTGACGTTCTGCCCGGTCATTTCGATGTGTATGCCGCCGGCATAACTGCCTTCCGCTTCGTGAACCTGGAAGAACTGCTTCACCTCGCCAAGGATCTGCGCGAAGTCGCGGGTCTTGTAGCCGCTGCTGGCCTTGATGGTGTTGCCGTGCATCGGGTCGGAGCTCCAAAGCACTTGCTTGCCTTCGCGCTGCACCGCGCGAATCAGCTGCGGCAGGTGATCGCCGACCTTGTTCGCGCCCATCCGCGCAATCAGGTTCAGGCGACCCGGGTCGTTGTCCGGGTTGAGCACATCGATCAGGCGAATCAGGTCTTCAGGGTTCATGCTCGGGCCGACCTTGACCCCGATCGGGTTATGCACCCCGCGCAGGAATTCGACGTGAGCACCGTCCAGTTGACGGGTACGGTCACCGATCCACAGCATGTGGGCCGAGCAGTCGTAGTAGTCGTTGGTCAGGCTGTCGCGACGCACGAAGGCTTCTTCGTAGTTCAGCAGCAGCGCTTCGTGGGCGGTGAAGAAACTGGTTTCGCGCAGTTGCGGCGAGCTGTCCATGCCGCAGGCACGCATGAAGGCCAGGGTTTCATCGATGCGATCGGCCAGGTGGCTGTATTTCTCGGCCAGTGCCGAGTTGGCGATGAAGTCCAGGTTCCATTTGTGTACCTGATGCAGATCGGCAAAGCCGCCCTGGGCAAAGGCGCGCAGCAGGTTCAGGGTTGCGGTGGACTGGTGGTAGGACTGCAGCAGGCGATCCGGGTCCGGCACGCGGCTTTTTTCGTCGAAACCGATGCCGTTGACGATGTCGCCACGGTAGGCCGGTAGCGTCACGCCGTTGATGGTTTCATCGTTGGCCGAACGGGGTTTGGCGAACTGACCGGCCATGCGTCCGACTTTGACTACCGGGCAACCGGCGGCGAAAGTCATGACGATCGCCATTTGCAGCAACACTTTAAAGGTGTCGCGAATTTTCGCGGCGGAGAATTCGGCGAAGCTTTCGGCGCAGTCGCCGCCCTGCAACAGAAACGCCCGGCCCTGGGTGACTTCGGCAAACTGACGGCGCAACTCCCGCGCTTCACCGGCAAACACCAGTGGCGGATAGCTCGCCAGGGTTTGCTCGACGTGCAGCAAATGCGCCGCGTCGGGGTATTGAGGTTGTTGCTGGATCGGCAGGGCGCGCCAGCTGTCAGGGCTCCAGGGTTGGCTCATCGCAGTCTCTAGTGTTTTACGCTCGGACGGTTATGTTATCAGCAATTAGTGCGTGACCTGCTCCCGTCGCTTCGCGGACAATCGCGCCTTTGCCGCTTTATGTTGCGGTTTATCGCGTTGCCGGGGCCGGTAACGATCAGGAGACGAAATGACTGAGGAGCGCGTCGAGCATCTGCTCGCCGAGGTACAGGATGAGTTCGGCGTGATTCGCGTGCTGGAAGTGGCCGACTACCGTTTTCTGGAGTTCGGTGACGCCATCGAACAGAGCTGCGTGTTCACCGCCGACCCTAGCTGGCTCGAGTACGATTACACCCGCGCGATGCTGATTGGCGCGCTGTGCCACGAGCAGCCGGAAAGCGCGCTGTTCCTCGGCCTTGGCGCGGGGACACTGACCCAGGCTTGCTTGAAGTTCCTGCCACTGGAAGATGTCGAAGCCATCGAGCTGCGCCCTGACGTACCGCGCCTGGCCATCGAATACCTGGGCCTGGATGACGATCCGCGGCTGTACATCCGCGTCGGCGATGCACTGGAGTTGCTCGATACGGCTGAACCGGCCGATCTGATTTTCGTCGACCTGTATACCGATGTCGGGCCGGGTGTCGGGCACCTGGCCTGGAGCTTTCTGGAAAACTGTCAGAAACGCTTGAATCCGGGTGGCTGGCTGGTGATCAACCAGTGGGCCACCGACGACGGCAAGCCGTTGGGCGCAGCGTTGTTGCGCGGTCTCTATCACCGGCATTACTGGGAACTGCCGGTGAAGGAGGGCAACGTGATTCTGATCGTGCCATCGGAGCTGGATCAGGAGCTGGACATGGAAGGGCTGATCGCCCGTGCGGAAGGCCTGGCGCCGCGGTTGGGGTATTCGTTGCAATCGTTGATCAAGGATATTCGACCGGCGACTTAATGCGATGAGGTCATCTGTGGCGAGGGAGCTTGCCCCCTCGCCACAAAAGCCGATCTGTCAGCAACCTTTGAAGACCCCCGGCCGCTTCTCGATCATTGACCGCACACCCTCCTTGGCGTCCTCGCTGTTGAGCAGTTTCTTCGCCAGCGCCGGCAATGCCTGGGCCGCAGCAATTTCACCCTCGTAGCGCGCCTGTCGCGCAGACATCAACGTCGCCTGAACCCCCAGCGGTGCCTGCCTCGCAATCCTCTCAGCCAACTCGATCGCCCGTGGCAGCAAGTCCTCGCTGGCCATGACTTCCTGCACCAGGCCCAGACGCAGGGCATCATGTGCATCGAATTCATCGCCGGTGAGCAGCCAGCGCATGGCGTTGCCCCAACCGGCGACCTGATGCAGGCGCAAGGTGGCGCCGCCGAACGGGAGGAGTCCGCGCTGCACTTCCTTTTGGGCAAAACGGGTATTGCTGGCGCACAGGTTGATGTCGGCGGCCAGCATCAATTCGATGCCCGCGGTCAGGCAGTAGCCTTGCGCCGCGACAATCACCGGTTTGTTGACCCGGGGGCCGCCGAACACGCCCCAGGGATCGCAGCCGCCGGGCGGTGCCTGCCAGCCTTCGGCCAGGGCTGCGCCGGCGCTGACCAGGTCGAGCCCGGCAGTGAAATGCTCGCCATGGCCGAACACCACCGCGACCCGCGCCTCACTGTCGGCTTCGAATTCGCCATAGGCCAGGCTGAGCGCATTGAGCAGGTCGAGGTCGAAGGCATTGCGCTTGGCCACCCGATCCAGGCCGATCATCAGGACATGACCGTGTCGTTCACGGGTTACACGACTGGGGCTGGGCTGATTCATGGAGCATTTCCTCGGGCGGGAAGGGGGCGTCAGACCAAAGGTCTGCGTCGCAAGGGTGAACCGTTTTAGCGCCATCGTCAGCAGGGCCGGGCCTTTGCAAAATAGACGGTTGTACGATTATCCGCAAAGCCCGTGACACAACGGCGTATGCCGGTTTTTTCCGATAAAAAAAGCTCCCTTTTTTGCCGAATTCCGGTATAGTGCGCGCCGGCCTTTAACCGGGCCGCGTTTAGGTAGCGCAATTCCCCGAAGCCAGCTTCGGCTGCACGTCCGCCCCGCGGACTCTTCCTTGACGATTCTTTTCATTCATTCGTTTTCGCAAATCCCCGCCGACAAAGCTGCCAGGGCGACTCTTGAGTCTCAACACGGCATGCGCAGCTTTGGAGCATGGGTCTTTGCGGATGCACTTAGAGGCAGACCCATGACCCAGGAAATCGGCGGCTTCGCCGCTCTTGAACTTCACCCTAATATTGTCGCTGCAGTAGTCGCTACCGGCTATGAAGAGCCTTCGGCCATTCAGCAGCAGTCGATCCCGATCATTCTCGCCGGTCACGATATGATTGGCCAGGCGCAAACCGGTACCGGTAAAACCGCTGCCTTTGCCCTGCCGATCCTGCACCGCATTGATCCGTCCAAGCGCGAGCCGCAAGCTCTGATCCTGGCCCCAACTCGTGAGTTGGCGCTACAAGTTGCAACCGCTTTCGAAACCTACGCCAAGCAAATGCCGGGCGTAACTGTTGTGGCTGTCTACGGCGGCGCGCCGATGGGCCCACAATTGAAAGCAATCCGTAATGGCGCACAGATTGTTGTCGCCACTCCGGGTCGTCTGTGCGACCACCTGCGTCGCGACGAAAAAGTCCTGACTACCGTGAACCACCTGGTTCTCGACGAAGCGGACGAAATGCTCAAACTGGGCTTCATGGACGACCTGGAAGTTATCTTCAAGGCCATGCCGGAAACCCGTCAGACCGTATTGTTCTCGGCCACCCTGCCGCAATCGATCCGTGCCATCGCCGAACGCCACCTGCGCGATCCGAAGCACGTGAAGATCCAGAGCAAGACTCAGACCGTTACCGCGATCGAACAGGCTCACCTGTTGGTTCACGCTGACCAGAAGACTTCTGCCGTTCTCAGCTTGCTGGAAGTGGAAGATTTCGACGCCCTGATCATGTTCGTGCGCACCAAGCAAGCGACCCTGGACCTGGCCAGTGCCCTGGAAGCCAAAGGCTACAAAGCCGCTGCGCTGAACGGTGACATTGCTCAGAACCAGCGTGAGCGCGTCATCGAATCCCTCAAGGATGGCCGTCTGGACATCGTTGTGGCGACCGACGTTGCCGCTCGTGGCCTGGACGTTCCGCGTATCACTCACGTGTTCAACGTTGATATGCCGTACGACCCGGAATCCTACGTTCACCGTATCGGCCGTACCGGCCGTGCCGGTCGCGAAGGTCGCGCGCTGCTGCTGGTCACTCCTCGTGAGCGCCGCATGCTGCAAGTGATCGAGCGTGTTACCGGTCAGAAAGTTGCCGAAGTTCGCCTGCCGGACGCTCAAGCTGTTCTCGATGCCCGCATCAAGAAATTGACCAACAGCCTGTCGCCGCTGGTAGGTGATGCCGAGTCGACTCACGGTGATCTGCTGGATCGTCTGACTGCCGACATCGGTTGCAGCCCGCGTGCCCTGGCCGCAGCCCTGCTGCGCAAGGCTACCAACGGTCAAGCGCTGACCTTGGCCGCCATTGAGAAAGAACGTCCACTGGTGCCGAACAATGCACCGCGTGGCGATCGTCCAGAGCGTTCCGGTGATCGTCCGGACCGTGGTGACCGCGAGCGTCGTGCTCCGATCCCGCTGGCTGAAGGCCGTGCTCGTTGCCGTACCGCGCTGGGTGCGCGTGACGGTATCGCTGCCAAGAACCTGCTGGGCGCCATCCTCAACGAAGGTGGTCTGGCGCGTGAAGCCATCGGTCGCATTCAGGTGCGTGACAGCTTCAGCCTCGTCGAGCTGCCGGAAGATGGTCTGGAGCGTTTGCTGACCAAGCTGAAGGACACTCGCGTTGCCGGTAAGCAGTTGAAGCTGCGCCGCTACCGCGAAGATTGATCCGCCCCCGGGCTGATTGATCGCACATAAAAAATCCCCGACTGGTTCGGGGATTTTTTTTGCCTGCTGTTTTGTGGCGCGCGATGGGCGACTTGGTTTACCTGTCAGCTGAAACGATAGATATCCATTCCTAGCGCCCCCATGGTGAACCCCTGGTGCACAACGCTGAACTCGCCCCCGGCCGCGCGGGCGAAGTACAGAGGCAACAGATGTTCGTCACTCGGATGGTTGCGCACCGCGTTCGGCGCCTGCTGACGATAGTCGTGCAGCGCAGCTTCATCGTTCGCTTCGAGCTTCTCGATCATCCAGTCACGGAACGCCTTGGCCCAGGGTTCGACGCTTTCCGGGCCGGCGTGCCAGTCCAGTTCGCGCAGGTTGTGGGTGATGCTGCCAGAGCCGATCAACAGCACGCCGTGCTCGCGCAGGCTGGCCAGGGCATGGCCGACGCGGGTTTGCAGCGCCGGGCCGCCACGGGTGGGCAGCGAGACCTGCACCACCGGGACATCGGCCTGCGGGTACATCAACGACAAGGGTACCCAAACGCCGTGGTCGAAGGGGCGCTTGGTATCGATGCGCGCAGGCAGGCCATCGGTTTTCAGCAGCTCGACAACCTCTGTCGCCAGTTGCGGGCTGCCGGGTGCCGGGTACTGCACCTCGAACAAGGCCCGCGGAAAACCGCCGAAGTCGTGCCAGGTTTCGGGTTGGGGGTTGCCGCTGACCAGCAATTCGCTGCTTTCCCAGTGCGCGGAAACGATCACGATGGCCTTGGGCTTGGGCATTGTCGCCGCCAGATCCGCGAGGGCCGGCCCACTGGCGCCAGGTTCCAGGGCCAGCATGGGGGAGCCATGAGAGATATACAGGCTGGGGAACATAATTGAGCTCCTGGGAGTAAGATGGCAGCATCTTCAGTCAGATCATTGATCTAAATCTAATATAAGTTTTAGAGTCTTTTGATCGAATTTTTCGGGGTTAACTATGCAGCCGGAGTTTTGGCACAAACGATGGGCGTCGAATCAGATCGGCTTCCATCTGCCGGAAGTAAATCCCTATCTGCAACGGTTCTGGCCGCAACTGGGCCTTGATGAAGGTTCTCGCGTACTGGTGCCGTTGTGTGGCAAGAGCCTGGACCTGTTGTGGCTGGCGCACTGCGGTCATGAGGTGCTGGGCATCGAGTTGTCGGAAAAGGCCATCGAGGACTTTTTCAATGAGCATCAACTGGACCCGGCAATCAGCGAGCAGGGGCCTTTCAATGTCTATCGGGCCGGGTCGATCGAGCTGTGGTGCGGCGATTTCTTCGAGTTGACGGCAGGCGATGTTGCCGATTGCAGCGCACTGTACGACCGCGCGGCGCTGATCGCGCTGCCGCCAGCGATGCGTGAGCAATACGCGGCTCATCTGATTCGGATTCTGCCGAAGGATTCTTTAGGGATTTTGATTACGCTGGATTATGACCAGACGCAAATGTCCGGGCCGCCATTTGCTGTTCTTGATGACGAAGTGCAACGGCTGCTGGGGGGCTCGTGGGAGCTGAAGATCCTGGAAGACCAGGATGTCCTGGGTGAGAGCTGGAAGTTTCTCGAGGCCGGTGTCACGCGGCTTGAGGAGCGTGTGTATCGGGTTTCCAGCCATTAAGGTGTGTTGAGCTTGCTGGCCTCTTCGCGGGCAAGCCTCGCTCCTACAGGTCTTGTGTCGTTCACATAATCGGCGAATTACACAAAGCCTGTAGGAGCGAGTGGTGCGGCGATCCGACTTGCCCGCGAAGAGGGCCTGAAGAGCACCGCATTAATCAAACAGACAAAAAAAGGCCCGCATTCACTGCGGGCCTTTTCTTTTAGTGCTGCGGAAGCTGTCAGCCCCGGCGACGCAGTGCGTCGATGCGTTCTTCCAGCGGCGGGTGGCTCATGAACATGCGGGCGAACCCTTGCTTGAGACCGCCGTTGATGCCGAAGGCATTCAGGGTATCCGGCATGTGCACCGGCAGCCCTTGTTCGGCACGCAGGCGCTGCAGGGCGCCGATCATTGCGCTGGTACCCGCCAGGCGTGCGCCGGCGTCGTCGGCACGGAACTCGCGCTTGCGCGAGAACCACATGACGATGGCACTGGCCAGAATGCCCAGGACCAGTTCGGCGAAGATGGTCGCTATGTAGTAGGCGATGCCTTGGCCTTCTTCGTTCTTGAAGATCACCTTGTCGACAAAGTTGCCAATGATCCGGGCGAAGAACATCACGAAGGTGTTCACCACACCCTGGATCAGCGCCAGCGTGACCATGTCGCCATTGGCCACGTGACCGATTTCGTGGGCCAGAACGGCTTTCACTTCATCCGGCGAGAAACGCTCGAGCAAGCCCTGGCTGACCGCGACCAGTGCGTCGTTCTTGTTCCAGCCGGTGGCGAAGGCGTTGGCTTCATAGGCCGGGAAAATCCCGACTTCGGGCATCTTGATCCCGGCTTCGCGGGACAGTTGCTCGACGGTTTGCAGCAGCCATTGCTCATGCCGGGTGCGCGGCTGGCTGATGATCTGGGTGCTGGTGCTCATTTTCGCCATCCACTTGGAGATGAACAGCGAGAACAGGGAACCGGCGAAACCAAAGACCGCACAGAAAATCAGCAGCTGATTGAGGTTGAGATCAACCCCGTTGGCCGCCATGAACCCGTTGAAGCCGAAAAGGCTCAGGGTGATGCTGGCAATCAGCACGACCGCCAGGTTAGTGGCCAAAAACAGCAAAATGCGCATCATGGTTGTAGAAATCTCCTCGTGCTAAAGATGTAGCGTACTGCGGGGTATATAAGGTGCTGCACCGGGCTATTCAACCGGGTGACTATTTCAAACTGTGTCCTACGGCAACAGTCTAGCTGCTTGAAGGGCATTTCCGACGTCGGCATGGGAAACGGTTGTCAGCCAATTAGCGTCACAGGCCCCCGCCGTTGTTGGGCGTGGGCATGAAGCGTGTCGTCAGTCAGCGCTTGAAACAACGAGGCAGGGCAGGGCGCACAGAAGTGTTGCTGAATTAATCACCGTGCGACTTTTATCCGCGTCGCACGGTGACAGGCCATTTACTGGCGATAGGACTTGAGGAAGTTGCCGATCCGGCCAATGGCCTGATCCAGGTCGTCGACCCGTGGCAGGGTGACCACGCGGAAATGGTCTGGCCATGGCCAGTTGAAGGCCGTGCCTTGTACCACCAGCAGCTTTTCCGAGAGCAGCAGGTCGAGCACGAATTTCTCGTCGTTGTGGATCGGGCAGACTTTCGGATCGATCCGCGGGAACGCATACAGCGCACCCATCGGCTTGACGCAGCTTACGCCCGGAATGTCGTTGAGCAGTTCCCAGGTACGATTACGCTGTTCCAGCAGACGCCCTTGGGGCAATACCAGGTCATTGATGCTCTGATAACCACCGAGTGCGGTCTGGATCGCGTGCTGGCTCGGCACGTTGGCACACAGGCGCATATTAGCCAGCATGTCGATGCCTTCGATGTAGCTCTGGGCGTGGTGTTTCGGGCCGGAAATGGCGATCCAGCCGGAGCGGAAGCCGGCCACGCGATAGGACTTGGACAGGCCGTTGAAGGTCAGGCACAGCAGGTCCGGTGCCAGCGAGGCGGTGCAGATGTGCACGGCGTCGTCGTACAGGATCTTGTCGTAGATCTCGTCGGAGAACACCACCAGATTGTGCTGGCGCGCCAGCTCCAGCATGCCCAGCAGGACTTCTTTCGAATACACCGCGCCAGTCGGGTTGTTCGGGTTGATGATTACCAGGGCCTTGGTGTTCGGGGTGATCTTGGCCTTGATGTCGGCCAGGTCCGGCCACCAGTTGGCCTGCTCGTCGCACAGGTAATGCACCGGGTTGCCGCCCGCCAGGCTCACTGCGGCGGTCCACAGCGGATAGTCGGGGGCCGGCACCAGCACTTCGTCGCCGTTGTTGAGCAAGGCCTGCATCGACATCACGATCAGCTCGGAAACGCCGTTGCCCAGGTAAATGTCTTCAATGCCGACGCCTTCCACCTGCTTTTGCTGGTAGTACTGCATCACGGCTTTACGGGCGCTGAACAGGCCTTTGGAGTCGCTGTAGCCTTGGGCGGTCGGCAGGTTGCGGATCACGTCCTGAAGGATTTCGTCCGGCGCTTCGAAACCAAAGGGCGCCGGGTTGCCGATGTTCAGCTTGAGGATGCGATGGCCTTCCTCTTCCAGGCGTTTGGCGTGCTTGAGCACTGGGCCGCGAATGTCGTAGCAGACGTTGGCGAGCTTGTTCGATTTGCTGACCTGCATGGCGATGTGTTCCCGAAAATGAACGATCCAGGCGGCGTATGAACGGCCGTGCTGGGAATCCTGCGTATTCACACAGGCCTGACGCCTTGAGTGGCGGCACTCATAAATCCGTTTGAATGCGCGTGGTCTGGCTGCCAGACTGGCGTTTGACGAGGCGCAATCATACGTGCCGCCCGATCCGTGGAAAAGGTACAGATCGGGCTTTTTCAGCTGCTGAGGTGTATCAATGGAAAAGTTGGAAAAAACCCTGGAAGAATGGCGGGCCATGCTTGATCCGGAGCAGTACAACGTTTGCCGCCTCAAGGGCACCGAGCGACCGTTCTCCGGTAAATACAACGCCACCAAAACCGACGGCGTTTATCACTGCATCTGCTGCACCGCACCGCTGTTCGACTCCAAAACCAAGTTCGATTCCGGCTGCGGCTGGCCGAGCTTCTATGCGCCGATCGGCGACAGCGCGATGGTCGAGATCCGTGATATCAGCCACGGCATGATCCGTACCGAAGTGGTCTGCGCCAAATGCGATGCGCACCTTGGGCATGTGTTCCCGGACGGTCCGCCGCCAACCGGTTTGCGTTATTGCATCAACTCGGTGTGCCTGGACCTCGTTCCCCGCGAATAATCTGCTGATGTCGCGCGTTTGACTTGTGTACGCGGGAGCAGCCTCCGGCAGCTCCTGCAATGATGTTCGCGTGTCGGGTATCTATTGATTTATTAAATTGCACACAATTCAATTGCTCGCTATGTTTGATATTCCTTCATTCGGAGTTCGTGCCATGAGCGACAACCTGCTGAGCATCCCTTGCACCACCATCAAGGGGGAGCAAAAGACCCTGGCCGATTTCGCCGGTAAAGCGGTGCTGGTGGTCAACACTGCCAGCAAATGTGGTTTCACCCCACAGTACAAGGGCCTCGAAGAGCTCTGGCAGAGCTACAAGGATCAAGGTTTGGTGGTGCTCGGGTTTCCCTGCAATCAGTTCGGCCAGCAGGAGCCGGGCAACGAAGGGGCGATTTCCGAGTTCTGCGAGCTGAATTACGGGGTGAGTTTCCCGCTGTTCAAGAAAATCGAAGTCAACGGTGCCGGCGCTCATCCGCTGTTCGTTCAGCTGAAAAAACGCGCGCCAGGTGTGTTGGGTTCCCAGGGCATCAAATGGAACTTCACCAAGTTCCTGATCGGCAAGGACGGTCAGCTGGTCAAGCGCTTTGCTCCGGCCACCAAGCCGCAAGCGCTGCGCCGCGAGATCGAAGCCCTGCTCAAATGAACACGTTGTCAGTCGATTCGCTGAAACTCGACAGTCAGCTCTGCTTCAAGCTGTATGCCGCTTCTCGGGCGGTGATCCGTGCCTACAAGCCGATGCTCGATCAACTGGGCCTGACCTACCCGCAATACCTGGCGATGCTGGTGCTGTGGGAATGGCAGGAAGCGGCGCCGGAGCAGCCGACGGTCAAGGCGCTGGGTGAGCGCCTGGCGCTGGATTCCGGGACCCTGACGCCGCTGCTCAAGCGTCTTGAGCAACTGCAACTGGTGCAGCGTCAGCGTTCGGCGCGCGATGAGCGCGAGGTGCACTTGAGCCTGTCGCCCACCGGCAAGGCCTTGCGCGATCAGGTCGGGCCACTCAAGGCCCGCCTGTTGTGCGATAGCGGTGTCGATCTGGATCGCCTGAATGAGCTGCGCGATGGGCTCGATCACCTGTTGGGGCAAATCAAATCGCTGTCGTAGTGGGTATCCACAAGTCGAGCAGGGCCGCCAGTTCTTCCCGGCGGAAGGGTTTGGCCAGGTAGTCGCTCATGCCTGCCGCACGGCAACGCTCGCGTTCTTCGGACATGGCGTTGGCGGTCAGGGCGACGATGGGCAGTTGTGGCCAGCGCCCGCTGCGACGGATCTGCCGGCTGGCTTCATAACCGTCCATCACCGGCATGTTGCAGTCCATCAGCACCAGGTCGAATTCGCTGTGTTCGAGCTGATCCAGGGCTTCGGCGCCATGGGCCGCGACGCTCACCTCGCAGCCGAGTTTGCCGAGCATGCCCTTGGCCACCAGCTGATTGACCGGGTTGTCCTCCACCAGCAGGATGCGCCCGCGTCGCTGGGGCGAGAGGACTTCGACCCGGGCACCGTTGATCGTGTTGAGTTCCGGCTGCAGGATCCGTCGCAATGTCTGGTAAAGCGCGTTGCGCGCCAACGGTCGCGCCTGTTGCTGTAAAGGTGCCAGGGCGCTGGCTTGCTCGCTGGGCAGGAAACTGCCGTACGCGGTCACCAGCAGAATCGGCGCGGTTAAAGTAGGGCGCAGGCCAAACAGGCATTCGGGGCAGTCGGTGATCAACACATCCGGTTTCAGGCCGATCAATCGGTCATCGATGGAACGTTGTTGATAGCCGAGCCCCCATTCGGGCAATAGATTCTGTAGCAGTTCTGCCAGACCGCTGCTGGCGGCCGTGATCGCGACGATGTTGCCTTGCAGAGTTGCTGGCGGGATGGCGCGAGTGTGGCAGGGCAGCGGCAGGTCGGCGCAGAACTGACTGCCGAAGCCTGCTTCGGAGCTGATCGTCAGACGCCCCTGCATGGCTTCGCAGAGGTTATAAGTCAGCGCCAGGCCCAGCCCGGTACCGCCGAATTGCCGGGTAATACCGGCACCGGCCTGGGTAAAGGGCTGGAAGATTTTGACCTGCGCGTCCTGGGCGATACCAATGCCAGTGTCGCAGACCTCGATTCGCACGCCGTCTTCGAACGTTGAAAGACGCACATCGACCCGCCCGAAGCGGGTGAACTTGAGGGCATTGGACAGCAGGTTGCTGACGATCTGCCGGACCCGGGTCGGATCACCGAGTACCAGCGCGGGAAATTGCGGGTCGATCAGGCACGTCAGCTCGACGCTCGGCGCGGCGTTCTGGGACAGCAGGTTGGCGGTGTCTTCGATCAGCGAGCCAAGGTCGAATGGAATGTGTTCGAGTTCCAGCTGGCCGGCATCGAATTTCGACAGGTCGAGAATATCGTTGAGCAGTTCCACCAGCACTTTGCCCGAGTCATGGGCGATGGACAGCTGTTGCTGCTGCTCGGCATTGAGCGGGCCGTCCAGCGAGAGCGCGATCATCCCCAGCAGACCGTTGAGAGGCGTGCGGATTTCATGGCTCATGTTGGCCAGGAACACCGAGCGTGCCTCGGCCATGTCCAGGGCGGTGCGGCGGGCGACTTCCAGTTCCTCGTTGGACTGGCTGAGCCGGGAGTTGATGGCCTTGAGTTCCGCCGTACGGGCCGAGACGATATTTTCCAGTTGCGAGAGGTAGTCGGTCAGACGGTTTTCGGCATTGCGCCGCTGCTGGATCTCGGTGGCAATGTTATCGAACTGTTGATTGGCGACCTTGACCAAGACGCCGATTTCATCGTTTTCATGCCCCGCCGGGTACTCCAGCCAGGTCGGCTCCGCGCTGCGTGGATCACGACCACTGAGTTCGCGGATGACCCGCACCAGCGGTTTGGTCAGCATCACGTAAAACAGCGCCAACAGAATGCCCGTGAGGATCAGGCTGCGCGCGAAGCCGTTGAGCAGGGTCACTTCGGCCCGGCGCAGGAAACGACTGCCGAAAGTGTAGGTATCGACTTCCAGGCGCAAGGTCCCGAGGGACTCGTCCGGCAAGTGGTCGAGGTAAAGACGGTCTTCAAACTGTCGGTTGGCGCCGAACAGGAAGTCGCTGAGCATCCGGTAATTGTTTTCCAGGCCCGGGCGTTTGACGCTGGCCAGTACGGTATTGTTGTTGTCGGTCAATTTCGCGCCGATGATCGCCGGGGAGCGCAGCAGACCCAGGATCAGTTCCTGGGCGAGTTCGGCATCGATGTTGTAGGCGATGCGAGACGCGGGGTTATGGCTGATTTCCAGCAAAGACAGGATTTCGCGGTTGATGGAGGCGTCTTCGCTGGCATAATCGATGCCTATTTGCACAAGGCTGAGCAGCGTGCCCAGAATGAAGCCGACCAGCACCGTAAGCTTGGCTTGCTTGTACGACAGCCGCTGGCTGAACTTGATATCCATGGGATGTTGAACCACTTCCGTTTCCCTTCGCTGCTCAAGCATAGTCGATCATCAATGGATACCGATGTTCTCGCAAAACACCTGTACGGGGTGTTGGCCGGGCATCGGATGCTGTGTTTCGTCGCTGTACCGCCATCATCACTGTGAACGTGCCCGAGGAGAAGACGTGGATTCCCGATTGAATGCTTTTCTTGAACGCGCCGATGCCGTTCTGGCCCGTATCGAACCGCTGCTGCCGGCGCCTCGGCAAACTGTCGACTGGACACACTGCCTGGCCGCACGCTGGCAACGCGAGGGTCGCAACGGTTTTCTGTTGCCGCTGCAAGTCAGCCTCGACATGCGCCTGTCCGACCTGATCGGCGTTGACCGGCAACTTGAGCAATTGGGCCGCAATACTCAACAGTTCCTCGACGGCATGCCTGCCAATCACGCCTTGCTCTGGGGCTCGCGGGGCACCGGTAAATCGTCGCTGGTGCGCGCCTTGCTGGCCGAACACGCCAAGAACGGCCTGCGGCTGATCGAGATCGAGCGCGATCACCTGGCGGACTTGCCGCGAGTGGTCGAGCAGATTGCCAAGCTGCCTCAACGGTTTGTGCTGTTCTGCGATGACCTGTCGTTCGAGTCGGGCGAGGGCGATTATCGCGTGCTCAAGAGCGTACTCGATGGCTCTCTCGAGCAGGCGCCAGATAACGTTCTGCTGTACGCCACCTCCAACCGTCGCCATCTGGTGCCGGAAAAGGAAAGCGATAACGAAAACTGGAAAAGGGTCGATGGCGAGCTCCATCCCAATGAGGCGGTGGAAGACAAGATCGCACTGTCGGACCGTTTTGGCCTGTGGCTGTCGTTCTATCCGTTTACTCAGGAACATTTCCTCAACGTCGTCGAGCACTGGATCGGCCAATTGGCCGACAAGGCCGGTCTCAAGTGGCAGCGTGACGAAGAGTTGGACATCCTCGCGGTGCGCTGGGCCACGGGCCGGGGTAATCGCAACGGACGTTGCGCGTATCAATTTGCCCGCTATTGGGTCGGGCTGAAGCTGTTGGAGCAAAAGGCATGATCGATTTACAAAAGAGCGGCCAGGGCCTTGAGGGCTACGGCATGCTATGGGCACAGCTGGAATCGTTGCTGGCGGACGAGCGTGATTTTATCGCCAACGCCGCGCAATTTTCCGCGTTTCTGTTCAACCAGCTCGATGACCTGAACTGGGCCGGTTTCTACCTTAATCGCAACGATGAACTGGTGCTTGGCCCGTTTCAGGGGCAGATCGCCTGTGTACGGATTCCATTCGGTCGCGGCGTCTGCGGGGCTGCCGCTGCCACCTTGCAGACCCAGCGGGTCGAAGACGTACATGAATTCCCCGGCCACATCGCCTGTGACAGCGCATCGAACAGTGAACTCGTCGTGCCATTGGTCAAGGACGGTCGACTGATCGGCGTGCTGGACCTCGACAGCCCGAAGCTGGCGCGTTTTACCGCTGACGATCAGGCCGGAATCGAGCAACTGGCGGCGATTTTCCTGCGTCTGACCGACTGCTGATCAGGCCTTCAAGCCGGCCTTGATCAGCAGGCTTGTCGGGTCGACGGCATCGATCTGTTGTGGCTCCAGGAATTGGCTGGCGTACTGCAAGTAGATTTCGTCGTTGATGAACAGCCCGAACAATTCAGCGTCAATGTGGGCGTCACGGCACATGGTGGCCATGATGCCCAGCGCTTCGCTCAAGGACTTGGCTTTCTTGTAGGGGCGATCGGCGGCGGTCAGCGCTTCGAAAATATCGGCAATCGCCATCATCCGCGCCGGCAGGCTCATGTCTTCGCGCTTCAAGCGTTTGGGATAACCGGTGCCGTCCATTTTTTCGTGGTGGCCGCCGGCGATTTCCGCGACGTTATTGAGGTGGCCGGGGAAGGGCAGGTGACTGAGCATCAGGATCGTCTGCACCATGTGGTGATTGATGATGTAACGCTCCTCGCGGGTCAGGGTGCCTCGGACGATGCTCAGGTTGTAAAGTTCGCCCCGGTTGTACTTGTAGTGCGGCACGTCGAGCTTGAATCCCCAGGGATTGTCGTCCGGGATCAGTTCGCTGTCGGCGCGCTCGAGCAGATGCTCGGGTTTATCCGCCAACAGTGTCTCGCTGACCGGCAGGGTCGGCGTCGGGGTCCGGGCCTGGCGCCGGTTCTCTTCCCACGAGACGCCAAGCCGATCATCCAGGGTTCGGGTCCAGGTACGTTGGGCGATGGTGTTCAGCCGCTGCAGATCGGCCTCGACCATGACCTCGCTGCCCAGGTTGCAGCGCGCCACGAACGCGAAATCATCATCCAGCGCCGCCAGGCTCGCATTGCGCAATTGCGCCAGAGGCGACTCGTCACCCCCCAGAGCGATGGCCTGCCAATAATTGATCCAGGCATCACGCTTGAGGACTTCGAAACGGGTGCGGATTTCGTGGATGCGGTCGTACAGGGTCTCAAGTTTCGTGGCTTTGTCGACCACGTATTCAGGGGTGGTGACCTTGCCGCAATCATGCAGCCAGGCGGCGATGTGCAACGCCTCCCATTCATCTTCGCTGGGCTGATAGCTACGGAAGGCCGGGTCCTGACTGGCCGCGGCCGCCTGTGCCAGCATCAGCGTCAGTACCGGTACTCGCTGGCAGTGCCCGCCGGTGTAGGGACTCTTGGCATCGATTGCGCCGGCCAGCAGCTGAATGAATGAGTCCAGCAGCTGTTTTTGCCTGGCTTGCAGGCGCTGACTTTCGATACTCACGGCGGCCGCGCCAGACACCGCCTGGAGAAACGCGATGCGATCCGGGCGCAGCTTTTCCAGGTCGTCTTGTGTGCCGCTGTCGGCCAGCAGCAGGACCAGCAGGCCCACGGTTTCGTTATGACGATTGTGTAGCCGAATACCGACCAGATGAACCCGCGGGCATTCCATCGCGAGCAAGACTTTCTGCAGATCCCCCGCCTGTTCGAAGCCCAGAGAGGTGACGACATTGTCGGCGGTCGACAGTGTTTGCATCCACTGAGGGCTCTGAGAATCCTGGGGTACGTGTCCTTGAATGTCGAATGACGGCAAGGCCTGTGAACTGCCGTTGATGACCAGCGCATGAGGTTCCACGCGAGTTTCATCACCTTCGCGCAGGTAGATCAGACCGGCCTGGGCCTGTCCGATCTGCACGGTTTCAAACAACACCCGTTGCAGCAAGGGGGCGAAACGGGTTTCGGCGCTCAGGCTGTCGGTGATCCGGAAAAAACTCGCCAGGGTGTCTTTCATGCGCGCCATCGACACGCTCAGTTGGTCGACTTCCAGCACCGGCGAGCGACGGCTGGCCGGAAAATTGAAATCGAAACTACGAATCGCATCGGCTTCCCGCACCAGGGCGCGCAGGGGGGTGACCAGGACCCTCGAGGTCAGCCAACCCATGGGCAGGCACAACAGCAGCGTTGCCAGGGTAATCAGCGCACCTTGCCAGCGCATGCGGTAGGCATCGACGAGCAATTCGTCTTCCGGCACCAGCAGCGCCAGTTGCAGCCCCTGTGGGCCACCCTCCTGCATGCTGCTGCGCGCCGCGATCCATTGACGACCTGCGGCGTTCAGGCGATTGATCTCAGGGGGACTGGTGAGCAGGGCCGCGAGACTGGGGCTCAGGTCGGCGGCTTTGATCAGCCGGGCCGTCTGGTCGTCGATGATCAGTTTGCTGCTGTCAGGGTAGGCGACGGCATTACCCTCGGCATCGAGCAGCACAATTTCGGTGCCGGGCGTCACCACATGTTTGGCCAGGGTTGCCGACAGTTCCGCCAGCGTAAGGTCGGCGCCCATCACCGCTTGCTCACCACTGCGCCGCGCCAGGGTTGTACCGACATTGCGGGTGGAGAAAAACAGGTAGGGCTCGGTGGTGATCTGATCACGGTCGCTGCGGGCGCTGGAGAACCAGGCGCGGGTGCGCGGATCGTAGATTTCGTCGGGGTTGTCCAGACGGCTGACGAGGGCCAGGTTCTGATCGAAAAACAAGGATTGGGAGCGGACCTGACTGCCGCCAGGATGCTCGATGCTCCATACCTGATACGCCGCGGTGTCCGGTGCCTTGAGCTGCGTTTTCAGGGCGACGCTGCGCAGGGGGCGGACCATGAAGAAGTCACCATTGCTGTAGCCCAGGTACAGCGAGGCCAGATCGGGGTTGTCCGTGAGTGATTGACTGAAGGGCTTGAGCAACGCCAGGCGTTGCTCAAGGTCGGGCGCCTGGGTTGCCGGATTGTCCGCCAGCAGGCTCAGCAGATGACGAATCGGCTCATAGGTGCGATGCAGGTCCAGACGGACATCCTGCTCGATGCGATTGAAGAGCTTTTCACTGCTGGAAAGAATGATCCGGGTGGTTTGCCGATAGTTGAAAATGCCCAGCACCACCCCGGTCAGCAACAACAGGAACGTGAACATCACGCTGATATGGATGTGCAGGGGAAGTCGGCGCTGGTCCGGGTGCAGTGGTCTGGGCATTGCAGCTTTCTCCATGACGATGAACACACTGCTCAGCCTTCCAGCATAGTTAACGCTCCGTCATTCTGCTGTTTGTCGTGGCGCGCGAGCTGTTGTTGCAATGCGTGATCGAGTTCGAGCATGGCGCGCTCCATGGACTTGCTGCAATTGGCCACTTGATCGTGGTGTAGCCTATTATGGCAGGCCTTTTCGAGCGCCTCGCAACTGTCGATCAGTCGGGAGGCCTGGACGATTCGCGCCGCTCCCTTGATTTTGTGGGCAATGTCGAGGAGTGACTGCCGGTCGTTTGACCGGGACAACGTCAGCAGCGTTTGCCGATCCAGGTAGTTGCTATTCAGCAGCTCGGTCAACAATCGCCGGTTCAGTGCCGGGTTGCCACCGGTTAACAGATGCAGCCCCTCCAGACTGAACGCCGGGTCGCGGACCGTCGGTGCAATGCCTTCGATCCATTGGCTCAAGGCTGTCAGGCTGAGAGGTTTGAACAGGCAATCGTCCATCCCGGCTTGTTTGCAGCGTTGTCTTTCCTCCGGTTGCGCATTAGCGGTGAAACCCAGAACGGTACAGGCAGGGCGCTGCATTAGCTGTTCATGTTGGCGAATGGCACGAGCCATCTCATATCCATTCATGATCGGCATATTGCAATCGGCAATCACCAGGTCGAATGGCTGATCTTTCCACGCCTCCAATCCCTCCTCGCCATCTGTTGCGACCTTGAACCGATGCCCCAGAAACTCCAGTTGCTGGCACATGAGCAAGCGATTGGCCGGGTGATCGTCGACCACCAGAACGTTCAAGGGGGCAGCGCTCTGGTGAATCTGTGGCTCGGCAATTTCCGGCATCTGTACAGGCGGCAGGGTTGCCAGATTCAGCGAAACCCGAACCTGAGTGCCGACCCCTGGCTGGCTGCTCAATTGCAGGTTGCCGCCCATCATTTCGCACAGATTGCGGCTGATCACCAGGCCCAGCCCCGCACCGCCCCTGGCTAACTGGTCGGAGTTATTGGCCTGGACGAAAGGCTCGAACAGTCGCTGCTGATCCTGCTCGCTGATCCCGGCGCCACTGTCCTCAACCAGCAACTGCAGCTGCATGCGGTCGGGCTCGTCGGTCGGTTGCAACTCGAGGCTGATCCTGACCTGACCCTGTTGCGTAAACTTGATTGCATTGCTGACCAGGTTGGACAGCACCTGTTTGAAACGCATCGGGTCCAACAGGACATCGGTCGCAGGTTTTGCAGGGTTGAATGCCAGGTGCAGTCCAAGATTCTTTTGCCGGGCCAGCCCGTCGAAGATCCTCACCACCGAGGCCACGGCTTCAGCCAGATTGACGCGTTCCGGGCTCAGGCTCAGACGTCCGGATTCGATGCGCGCAATGTCGAGAATGTCCCCGATCAGTTCCAACAGGTCTTTTGCCGAGTGATACGCGACGTCGATGGCCGGTCGATCCGGATGGCCAGGGTCAATACGTTTGAGTGTTAGCTCCAGCATGCCGATGATCGCGTTCATCGGCGTGCGGATCTCATGGCTCATGGTTGCCAGAAAGGTGCTTTTAGCCCGGTTGGCTTCATCGGCACGTTCTTTCGCCGCCTGCCGCTGTTTTATCTGGCGTCTCATATAGGCGTTCCAGGCAACGGAGATCAGCAGCAGTACGCCAGCACCGGTAACGATCTGATAGAACACTCTGTGATAGTTGCGCCAGGTACTTTGCGAGGCCGCCGAATAGCCACGCCAGCGGTTATTGATGATACCCAGCTCTTCCGGTGCGATGCTCAACAGCGCCTTGTCGAGGATGGCATTCAGTTCTTTGGCGTCGCGCCCGGTCGCCAGGGAAAATGCCGCCTGTTGGGTGCCGATGGTGGTGGTGATCTGAAGTGTCCGCTCGAAGATCCGCGATGAGATGAAGTAATTGGCGATCACCAATGAGTTCACCGCACCTTCTGCCTTGCCCTCGGCGAGCAACTCCACGGCGCTGAAGGTGTCTGGTGTTTCAACCAGGTTGATCCGCGGAAACTCGCTGCGCAGGTAATCCACTAGTGGATTGCCCTGGGCAATGGCCAGGCGTTTGTCCTGCAGCTGGTTGAGGTTAGTCGGGCTGTCGGCCGCTTTGCGTGTCAGCAGGACAAAGGAGTTTTCCAGATAAGGGCGGCTGAAGTTCAATATCGTTTCACGCTGTGCGCTGGGGAGCAGGGCGGCGATCAGGTCGGCCTGCTGGTTGGCGATCTGCTCGACCATCTCGTCATCGCTTCGGCTGCGCTGGATCTCGAAGCGCAAACCGGTACGCAATCTGATCAGTTCGAGCAGGTCAGCCGTGACACCCCGAAAGTTGCCGTCGCTGTCAAAAAACGTCAGCGGCGCAAATGCTTCATTAACCACCACCCGCACAACCGGATGTTGCGCCAGCCAGCGCTCTTCGTGGTGGGTGAGTTGCAGTTTTTGATCGGTGAGAAGAATGTCGCTGCCGGCACTCCAGCGTTTGGCGATGTTTTCCCGTTCGCTGGTGGGGATGGCCTTGAGTACCGAGTTGATGATCCCGAGCAGGTCCGGGTTGTCCTTCTGTACGGCAAAGCTGAAACCATGGGCTTCGTGTTTACCGAAGTTGGCCATGCGGATGTTGTTCAGATACCCCTTGTTGATCATGTAATGAGTTGAAATGGTGTCACCGAGAAAAACGTCGGCCTGGTCGAAGGCAACCGCATTGATTGCATTCTGGTAGGACGGGTAGGAGGTGATGATTGCCTTGGGGTATAGCACCCTGACTTCATCCAGAGGCAGATAGTGATAGACCATGCTAAGTCGCAGGCCGGCGAGTCCATCTGACAGTGATCGGGTTTCTCCTTCCCGTGTGACCAGCACGGGTTGATCCACTGCGTAAGGGATGGACAGCGCAATGTCGGCATTGTCGGCCTCGAACCCGTTGGCGGTGCCAAGCATGTCGACCTGACCCTTTTCCAGTGCCTCGATCGCAGCCCCTCGGGACGCGAAGCGCTGAACCTTGACGGGCAACCCCGTAACCTTGCCGAGGATGCCGGCGTAGTCGGCGGTGAGACCTTCGTAGTCGTGGCCGCTGAGGGTCAGGTCGAAAGGTGGATAATCCGGGCCTGACGTGCCCAGGATCAATTCACGTTTGTCTTTGACCCATTGTCGTTGTGAGGTACCCAGTTGGACTTCCATGTGCCCGGTCGTTGAGCGACTGAGCAGGGTGTAGTTTTCGCTGGCCGTCTGCGCCGCGAGCACCGGGGTACTCAGGCATAAAGCCGCGACCATGAGTCTTAGATAATCCTTCAAACGACTGGGCATCCTGTTCCTCACACTAGCGCGTTACGTTTTGCCATATCGATGAGTTCAACCAGAGATTTGGCTTTGAGTTTCTGCATAAGTCGTTTTTTATAGGTGCTGACAGTTTTGTTGCTGAGGAACATGCCCTTGGCAATTTCCTTGTTGGTGCGACCTTGGGCGAAAAGTTGTAATACCATCAACTCTCGATCATTTACGGATTTGAATAAGTCCAGGTCTGCCCACTGTGCGTCGTCACAACGAACTGGGTTCAAGGCCTCGCTGGGGAAGTAGTTGTAACCTGATAATACTGCTTTGATCGCGCTCACCAGTTCACTGAGCTCTTCCTGTTTGCATACATACCCTGATGCACCTGACTGCATGCAGCGAATACCAAAAAGTTTTGGGCATTGTGCAGTTAGCACCAGTGTTTTTAATGGCGTGCTCATTGCGTTGAAACGTGAGAGCACTTCCAGCCCATCCAGTTTGGGAATACTGATGTCGAGGATGATCAGGTCGGGCATGCATTCGCGCACCATTTGCATGGCATCGACGCCATTGTCAGTTTCACCGACGACTTTGTAACCTTCATGTTCCAGCAGCATTCGAACGGCAAGGCGGATGACAGGGTGATCGTCGACAATAAAAACGGAGTTCATAATCAAATCCCATACGTGCACAAATAAAGCGCGCACCTTAGCTCAGTAGTTGAGGGGACGCATGAACTGACAAGCCGATAGCATCAATATAGGAAAAGTCCTACAATTGAAAAAGAAATGGACTACGTACCAACTAGGTTGTGAATGAGGAAGGGGTAAAGTTTTGATGGTGTAGTCAAGAGGGTGAAAACGTTCGGTTATAAGTTTTAATCTGTGTTTTTGGTGTGGTTTTAGTGTGTGGTGTTTTATTGTGAGGCTAAGGTCAACAAGTTTCTAAAGTCTGATTGTTTCAATGGTTTGATCAAATAACCCAGCAAGGGAAGTCCGTGTTCGTAGGCTACTGTTTTAAGTTTTTCCAGTTCGGCGGATGTCAGGCTGCTCAGCAGTATTGCCTGTCTGATCATTCCCCGGTGACTGGCGAACTCGATCAAATCAAGACCGGGAAGGTCGGGCAGGCATTGGTCGCACAGAAGAATATCGAACGGTTGCGCAGCTTTGAGCATTTGTTGCAAGGCGCCTTCGGCACTGTCAGTGGTGGTCAGCTGGGTGAAGCCGTAACTCTCGAGCAGGTATTGAGTCGCTCTCAGCTGAAACGGATGATCTTCCACCAGCAATATGTGCCAATCGTGTTTGAACGTAGGAGTTTTCATGCGTCATCTGTCGAGCAGTGGGTGTGCAATTGTTTCGCGAGATGGCCGAACAATCGATCAGTCAGCTCTGCACAAGGTGTAGGGCGATTCTGTCGATGTTGAAATACAGATGAATGTCGAGGCATTCGATCAGCCGTTCAGGCATCGCTGACACGGCTGATCGATGCGCTGTTATCCGTGGCTTGAACGACCGGTCATTTCCAGCGCCATTTCACCGGCATAGCTGTCGGTCATGCCGGCGATGAAATCAATCATGCGCAAAAAAGAGGTGTGCAACGGGCCATGGGGATCGGGTGCATTGTTGCCCAACAGGTCGAGTATGCGCCGGTTCTTGAAGGAGGGCGTACGACCGTTGTGCTGCTCCAGTGCTGCGCCGCAAAAAGCATTGAGCAGGATTTCCAGGGTGGTGTAGGCGCCGATTTCGTGGAGCGTCTTGCGCTTGTCCTGGAAGATTTTTTTGCGTGCCATGTCCTTGGCATTCAAGACACAGCGTTTGGCCGGGCCATGCATGTGTTCGACAAGGTCCCCCGGTAGCGTGCCGGACAGCAACGCGTCCTGTTGCTCGACAAAGGCTCGGGCTGCTGCGTTGGTCAGGTGTTCGATGGCTTTTCCCCGCAGAATCGCCAGTTTGCGCCGCCGCGAATCCTGTGGACCGAGCTGGCGATAGGTTTCCGGGAGATCGTCGCCCACCAGGTCCAGCAGCAGGGACTCGACTTCGGCGTACTCCAGCAGCTCCATTTCCAGGCCATCTTCCAGATCGATCAGCGCGTAGCAGATGTCGTCGGCGGCCTCCATCAGATACACCAGCGGATGGCGCGCCCAGCGCTGCTCTTCCAGTTGGGGCAGGCCGAGTTTATGCGCGATCTGTTCCAGCAGCGGCAGTTCGCTCTGGTAGCAGCCGAACTTGTGTTTCTTGTAGCCCAGTGAGTCGGCGTGCCGGGCCGTCCACGGGTATTTCAGGTAGGTGCCCAGGGTGGCATAGGTCAGCCGGGTGCCTCCTTCGAACTGATGGTATTCAAGCTGGGTGAGCACCCGGAAACCTTGGGCATTGCCTTCGAAGTTGAGGAAGTCGTTGCGTTCGGCTTCGCTCATGGCATCCAGCCAGCCACGGCCGGCGGCCTGCTGGAACCAGTGGCGGATCGCGTCTTCGCCAGAGTGGCCGAAGGGTGGGTTGCCGATGTCATGGGCCAGGCAGGCCGATTGCACCACCATCCCCAGGTCGCTCGGTTCGCACCAGTCGGGCAGCGCGCTGCGGATGGTTTCACCGACGCGCATCCCCAGCGAACGGCCGACGCAGCTGACTTCCAGCGAGTGGGTCAGGCGTGTATGAATGTGATCGTTGCTGGAGACCGGATGGACCTGGGTCTTGCGCCCGAGACGGCGAAACGCGCCTGAGAAAATGATCCGGTCGTGGTCTTTATGGAAAGGACTGCGGCCGAGTTCTTCCGGGCTGTGCACAGGTTTTCCGAGGCGTTCGCGGGTAAGCAGGGTGTGCCAATCCAAGGCTGGTTTCTCCGTCAGGTGACTGAACCCCTAGCTTCCCGTTTCGCGCTGGTACCTGCAAGGAGAACTACAACCCCGCAGCGTCGATATCGATGAGCAGTAGCCGTTCGCCGTTATCGAAAAACTGCCCGGCAGTGAGGCAGTACTGATTGCTGGTGGCGTCGCGGTAAGTGTTGGAAAGCGTCAGACGGCGCTCATCCCAACCCTCGGCCAGCAGGTGATAGAAATAGGGGCGCCATGACCAGTTATGGCCCAGGTAGCGGTTATCGGCTTCCCAGCCGTTGTTGCGCCATTCCAGGTTGGGGGTCAGTTGCGTGCCGTGGCGGTCGCACTGATAAAAACGCAGCAGCCATGGAAACGCCTGCAGTTGCGGCAAGGCGCTGAGGGGGGCGCTGGCTTGAGCCCAGGCTTGCAGGATGGTCATCAGTTCGCTGAGTTGCTGGCGCATGATCATCAGGCGAGCGCGTTCAGTCAGCTTTTGCTGAACGTAACGCTGGCGCAGTTGCGCGAAGCGCTCGACAAAGGCGTCGGTGGCGAAGAAATCCGCTTGCGCTCGGGCGAACAGAAAACCCTGTACGTAGCGTGAGCCACACTCCAGGGCAAAATTCAGTTGAGCTTCGGTTTCCACACCTTCGGCGATGATCCAGCAACCGGTTTTTTCCGCCATTTGCGCCAGTGCCTTGACCACATCGCTGCTGGGACCGCCCAACGCGGCGGCCTGGAACAGTCGCATGTCGAGTTTGAGAATGTCCGGTTGCAGGGCCAGCACGCGATCGAGTTGAGAGTAACCGGCACCGAAATCATCGATGGCGATCCGCGCCCCAGCTTGCCGGTAGCGGGCCACGACTTCAGCCAGACGCTGGCTGTCGCCGCCCAATTCGGTGATCTCGAAGACGATTCGCTGTGCATCGACACCATGCCTGCTCAGTTGCTTGAGGCTCGGCAGTGCCTGGTCCCGGCGCAAGCGGCTGATCCAGCGGGGTGAGATGTTCAGGCTGAGAAACCAGTCCGCGGGCGCTTCATGCAGACGGCTCAGGGCGTTGTCGCGAATCTGGCGATCGAGACGTCGCAGGGCGATGGCCGGGGTTCGCGGATCGGCGAACAGCGCACCTACCGAGATCAGTTGACCATCGGCCTGGCGCAGTCGGCCCAGCGCTTCGACACCCGCGATACGGCCTGTGGCGGTATCGATGAATGGCTGAAAACAGGCGAGCGGTTGCCCGTCGATCACGAGGCCTCCTTATTAAGGTGTTGTTCTGGATAAATACCTGATCGCCAGGTAGGCACGCGGGATCAACCTCTCGATAAAGAGGTTGATCCCGGTGGTACTGCAAGAATGCAGCCAGACAAGACTGATTAGTGTTTGCGCGAAGCGCTCTGCATGACCAGCTTGATCAGCGGCCCTAGTGCGGCGCCCAGGCTAACCAGCTTGGTCAGGCTGCCGAGACCGCCGCCCTTGGCACCCTTGCCGGTCAGAAAACCCAACCCGAGCACGGCGGCGATGCCCCAGAGCGGGGCGTGTTTGATGCCGAAGCCGTCTTGTAGGCTTTGTGTCATGCCGCGCACCCGTTGCAGGGGCTGCAGCAGTTGTTGGGATTCGTGGCGAATTTCCTGGCGATGCATTTCCATGCGCAGGCGGATCAGTGCCTTGCGCATTTCAGTTCGCGAACTATTGCGGGGAAGTTCAGGCATGCTCATGGCAACAGACGCTCCCGATCATTGGCCAGCTCTTCGAGGGTGCCATGGAAGGGTGAGGATTCATCGAAAATCGCTGCCCTCAAGCGCATCGCGCAGAACAACGTAGCGAGGGTGTAGAACACACAGAGCCCGATGATCGCCGCCAGGCGATAGGTGTCCCAGAACAGGATTAACACCAGCGTCGACAACCCCACCAGCAGCAACAAGGCAAAGACCAGCGTCAGGCCTGCAAACAGCAACAGGCTTACGGTACGTGCTTTTTGCTCCTGCAGTTCGATGCCGAACAGTTCGACATGGCTATGCAGCAATCCAAGAAACGCGGCACCCAGGCGCCGCGATGAAGAGCGGGTGCCCGTCGCGGACGAGCCGGATTCATCGATCGCCATATCAGCGCCGAGTGGCCAGCAGACCAATCAGGAAACCCACGCCGGCTGCAATCCCGACCGATTGCCATGGGTTGGCCTGAACGTAATCTTCCGTGGCGGCGACGGCCGCTTTGCCGCGCTCTTGCAGGGCGTCTTCGGTCAGCTTCAGGGTTTCCCGGGCACGCAGCAGGCTGTCGCGGATCTGTTCGCGCAGCTCGTCGGCCTGATCACCGGCCAGGGAGGCGGTGTGTTCCAGCAACCGTTCGGTGTCGCTGACCAGTGTCTGAAAATCTTCCATCAGAATTTCTTGAGCAGTCTTTGCCTTGATGCGTGCCATTGGTGATCTCCGTAAGTGGCTTCTGAAGCGTTCGAGTATGAGCCTTGCGCGAAGGTTCAGTACAAATGACTGGTACAACTTTTGCTACGTCGTGGTGCGTCAGCCGGCGCTATTGCGCTGTTGCCGGGCATGATTTCAGGAAACCCCTGACTCAAACAATTAAAACTCGCGCAGAGGCGGCGGTCTTGTGCGCCAAAGCGGTTCATCCGGATCAGCGCAACGGGCTGGATGAGCTGCAACTTGGTGCGTCAGCCATCTTCGCGAACTGCTTTGGTGCTTTTTTTCAGCCTTCAGGTCTGCCAATCCATGGAAAATCTGCAAAGTGCTGTGGACAGTCTGGTCCATAGCTCCAACACGTTGTTCATCCTTATCGGTGCGGTCATGGTTCTTGCCATGCACGCCGGTTTCGCCTTTCTTGAGGTCGGTACGGTTCGCCAAAAGAATCAGGTCAACGCCTTGTCGAAGATCCTCAGCGACTTCGCCATTTCGACCCTGGCCTACTTCTTTATAGGCTATTGGATTTCCTATGGGGTCAGTTTTATGCAACCGGCGGCGGTGATCACCGCCGATCATGGCTATGGGCTGGTGAAGTTTTTCTTTCTGCTGACCTTTGCCGCGGCGATACCTGCGATCATTTCCGGAGGCATCGCCGAGCGCGCCCGGTTCGTCCCGCAGTTGTGCGCGACGGCGCTGATCGTGGCGTTTATCTACCCCTTCTTCGAAGGCGTGGTCTGGAACGGCAACTTCGGTCTGCAAGCCTGGTTGCTGGAACATTTTGGCGCCAGTTTCCATGACTTTGCCGGCTCTGTGGTGGTTCACGCCATGGGCGGCTGGCTGGCACTCGCGGCGGTGTTGCTGCTGGGGCCGAGGCAAGGTCGTTATCGCGACGGGCGACTGGTGGCATTCGCGCCGTCGAGCATTCCCTTTCTGGCGTTGGGGTCGTGGATCCTGATCGTCGGCTGGTTCGGTTTCAACGTGATGAGCGCCCAGACCCTGCAAGGGGTCAGCGGGCTGGTGGCGGTGAATTCGTTGATGGCGATGGTCGGCGGCACGGTGGCGGCGTTGATCGTCGGGCGCAATGACCCGGGCTTCCTGCATAACGGCCCGTTGGCCGGATTGGTGGCGATCTGCGCCGGTTCGGATCTGATGCACCCGGTGGGCGCATTGGTGACCGGCGCCATCGCCGGGGGCCTGTTTGTCTGGTGCTTTACCGCAGCTCAAGGCAAGTGGCGTATTGACGATGTGCTGGGTGTCTGGCCTTTGCATGGGCTGTGTGGTGTCTGGGGCGGGATCGCTTGCGGCATCTTCGGGCAAACCGCTTTGGGTGGTTTGGGGGGGGTGAGCCTGATCAGCCAGTTGATCGGCACCTCTTTGGGGGTGGTCGTGGCGCTGGCCGGTGGTTTTGCCGTGTATGGCGCGATCAAGGCGGTCCATGGCTTGCGCCTGAGCCAGGAAGAAGAGTATTACGGCGCGGATTTGTCGGTGCACAAGATCGGCGCCGTGAGCCAGGATTGAATCAGCGTTCTTCATCGTTGGCGCCGGGATAAAAATCGTGCAGCAGGCGATAGCGGTCATGTCGTACCTGGTCGACCCGATCCTGCACCTGCTGACCGGGTATGCCCAGCATGATCAGCGCGTGGGAGGCGAGCATCAGGCTGGACTCCAGCAACTCGGGTACGACTTCGCTGGCACCGGCCGCCTTCAACTCGGCCAACTGGCTGTCATCCCGGGTGCGCACCAGGATCGGCACGGTCGGGTTGAACCGCCGTGCTTCCTTGAGAATCAGCAGGGCGATGTCCGTCTTGTCCACGGCAACCACCAACAATCTTGCACGCTCCAGCCCTATCGCGATCAGCAGCTCGCCGCGGCGTGAGTCGCCGTAGTGCACACTGCTTTCATTGACCACGGCTTCCTGGACCCGAACCGGATCGGTGTCCAGCGCGATGTACGGTTGCTGAACATGACGCAGGAAACGCCCGATGGATTGACCGACGCGGCCGTAGCCACAGATCACCACGTGATTGTGCAGGCCGGCGTTGAGCGCGCTGATTTCTTCGAGTTCGGCTGCTTTGTTGGGTTTGCGGTGCAGACGCATGGCGATGCGGGGAGCGGCGCGCAGGAGTACAGGCGTTACCAGCATCGAGCAGAACGTGGCGGCCAGCAGCAGGCCGCCGAGGTCGGCGGGCATCAGTTTGTTTTGTTGCATCTGCGCCATCAGGGCAAAGCAGAATTCGCCGCCCTGGGCCAATGCCAGGCCGCTACGCCAGGCGGTTTCACCATCGCTGCCGCGCCATTTGACCAGCAGGGCGACCACGGTGCCTTTGATCAGCAGCAACCCAAGCGTCAGACCGAGAATCAGCAGGCCGTGGCTGGCAAACAGGCGCAAGTCGATCAGCATGCCGATACTGACGAAGAACACTCCGAGCAGAATATCGCGGAACGGACGGATGTCGGCCTCGATCTGATGTCGGTAATGGCTTTCCCCCAGCAGCATGCCGGCAAGAAAGGCGCCCAGGGCAGGAGAGAGGCCGAGCAGGTGAGTCAGCCAGGCCGTCAGCAGAACAATCACCAGTGCCAACAGCACGAACAGCTCCGCGGACCGGGCCGCGGCGACTTCATGGAACAGCCGTGGCAGAAACCAGCGACTGACCAGCAGCAAACCGACGAACAGCACCAGGGTCTTGGCCAGCGTCAACGGCAGCGCCCAATACCAGGCCTGGTCGCTGCTGCCGGCGAATACCGGCACAAGCGTCAGCAGCAACACCGCAATCACGTCCTGGAACAACAGCACGGCGATGGCATTCTGGCCGTGACGGCTGAATATTTCGCCGAGGCTGCTCAACTCCTTGCTGACAATGGCGGTAGACGACAGCGCCAGACCGGCGCCGAGTAACAGGGCCGGTGTGATCGGCATGCCGAACAGCATCAGCAAAGCTCCCAGCAAGATCCCGGACCCCAGCACTTGCAGGCTGCCCAGGCCAAACACCACCTGGCGCAGTGCGAGCATCTTCGACAGGGAAAACTCAAGCCCCAGGGAGAACAGCAGGAACACCACGCCCAATTCAGCCAGATCGGGCAAATCTTCGTTTTCGTTCACCCAGTTGAACGCTGTCGGCCCGATCATCAGCCCTACGCACAAGTAGCCCAGCACCGGTGGCAAACGCAGGCGCTGGAACAGTGCAATCACCACCAGGGAGGAGGCGAGGATGATCAACAAGTTGGCAAACACAAAAAACTCCGGTGAGGGTTCTGGCTACTCAAGCGTAGAGGCAAAAAAGACGAGAGCATCGCGCAAATGACCGCTGACGCAAATGATTTGCGTCAGAGTTTTGCCGAAATCTCTTGAAATCACCGTTGCTCGGACGTCGGCTCGACTGCGTTTGATGGCGGGCCTAGAATGAGCGCTTACTTCGTTTGGTCTTGTCGTCATGCCTCCTGAATGTCAGCTGTTCGGCACCGTTGGTTGCCATCTTTGTGAAGTCGCCGAAGCCATGCTGATGGAGTTTGTCGAGCGTGGTCTGTTGGTGGAGCTGGTGGATATCGCTGACGATGAAACCTGGTTCGAAGCCTACAGCCTGCGTATTCCGGTGTTGCGTCGGGTCGATACCGGCGCTGAACTGGGCTGGCCGTTTAGTGCCGAGCAGGTGGTGGCGTTCCTGCGCGAATCCTGACACTGCTGGCGATGCCCCACCTGTCGCGATCCTCGTTTCATTCGTTGGCGAAAGGTTGGTTATTCGGTTACTGTATGTGTATACAGTTATTCGGATTGCCTGCCATGCTTCTCCCTGTTCGGGTTTGGGCAGATGATCCCGGACGTCAGAGGGATGAAATGTGGTCAATGTCGAACAATTGAAGAACAGCGTGAACCGGATGTCGGCGGACGTGGTGCGCGAGGCGGTTCTCGAATTGCGTCTGGATGGTCTGGTCACGGAAGGAAAAACGCCTTTCAACAAACTGCATTTCAATACCTGTTTCGCCGAAATCGAAGCCTTGTTCCAGCGTGCGGGTTATCACCGGCAGCTCGATGTCGTGGGCTATCAGGGGTTGTTGTATGCGCTTTATGATCCGGGTCGCTGGGAAGCGGTCGATGTGCTGCGCTGGCTCAAGGAGTTCACCGAAGCGGCCGCTCGAACGCAGTCAATACCGGCCTGAGGATTCTCTTCTAGGTTCGTTCCGGCCACTGTTGGATAATGCTGCCCTGCATTGAGGGTTAGAGTTTTTCGTATGTCCACTTCATCGTTTTCTGCTGCGCACAACCAGGCCAGCACGCTCTATCTGCCGCCTGGTCCGTGGCAGACCGTATTCGATTGCCTGTGCGAACACTTCAGCGCCATCGGTCGTGAGCAATGGCTGGACAGAATTGCTCGCGGTCGTGTCCTCGATGGGCAAGGCATGCCGATCGCCCTGGACCTGCCTTACAAGGAAGGTTTGCGGATTCATTATTTTCGTGAAGTACCGGACGAAAAACCGATCCCGGTGGTGGAGTCGATCCTCTATGCCGACGAGCATCTGGTGGTGGCGGACAAACCGCACTTCCTGCCGGTGACGCCGGCTGGGGAGTATGTGGAGCAGACATTGCTGCGACGACTGATCCGGCGACTGGATAACCCGCATCTGGTGCCTTTGCATCGTATTGACCGGCATACAGCAGGGCTGGTGCTGTTCTCAGCCAATCCTCAGAGTCGGTCGGCGTATCAGTCGTTGTTTCCTACACGTCAGATCGAAAAACGCTACGAAGCAATCGCCCGGGCATTGCCTGAACTGACCTTCCCGATGGTTCATAAAAGTCGACTCATCGATGGCGAGCCGTTTTTTCGCATGCAGGAAGGTCCGGGCGTTAGCAATACGGAGACGGCTGTCGAGGTCAGGGAAAAAAACGGTGAATTCTGGCGCTATGCGCTTTACCCGGTAACGGGCAAGAAACATCAGTTGCGAGTGCACATGGCGGCCCTGGGGGCTGGCATCTGCAATGACCCGTTCTATCCGCAGGTGCTCAAGGACGTAGAAGACGACTATGCCAACCCCTTGAAGCTGCTGGCCCAGGGATTGCGATTTGTCGATCCGGTCACGGGGCAGGAAAGAGAGTTCGAAAGCACAATCGCCCTGGAGTGGTGATTACAGGCAAACCTGCTTTTCTTCAGCCACGAAAAAGCCCGCTTTAAAAGCGGGCTTTTCTGTATCCGATGGTCGCCGCAAAGATTACAACTCTTTAACGGTACGAACCTGATCCTTGTTGATACGGATGTGTTTGCCATCCAGTTGTTCGAACTCGTAAAAGCCCGATTCTTGATCGTACTTAGGCGCGTCGACGGCCTGGATTTCTCGACCGTCATTCAAGGTGATCACTGAAGGCGATGCACAACCGGCGAGGGTCGCAAGGCCCAGTGCGAGCATGAAAGTGGCGAGGGTCCGTTGGGTCATGGGTGTGTCTCCGAATGGAAAATCTTTTGAATACTGAGCTTGAGACGTATGCAGCGCGCGCAAGTTCCTTCGAGTGTCAGTCTGACACAGTGTGATGCGTGCTTAACAGTTCCGGCGTATTGAGGTTGGCCAGGCGAGGGTCGTTGTCGGGGCACTGCAGGGCCATGGCGCCCAATGTGCGCATCAGTCGGCCCGGGCTGCGCTCGCCTTCGTTCCAGGCCGTCTCGAAAGCCCCTGAAAGAACGACGGGAATCATGCACAGCAAAGGTTCCCAGTGTTCTCCATGGCGCAGCATCAACGGTTTGTCCGGATGCTGCGCGGCAGTCTCACGCATGTTCTGGAGCAGTGCCGCATCGATGCGTGGCACATCGCAGGGCAATACCAGCAGGTGCGTGTGGCGGGCGGCCTTCAGGCCTGCGCGAATACCCGCCAATGGCCCCGGAAAGTCGCCTTCATCGTCATGGACCAGTTGATCCGCATAAGGCGCATATTTCTCCAGGTTTCTGTTGCAGGAGATGATCAGATCATCACTCAGCAGACGGGTCTTGCGGTGCAGATGCGCGATCAGTGGCTCGCCGTGCCATTCCAGCAAACCTTTGTCCTGACCGCCCATGCGTTGGCCACGCCCGCCCGCCAGGAGCAAAATGGAGCATGGCGCCAAAGGTGTATCCGAGGTCATTGCACTTCTCCATGGGGGCGGCGAAAAAATGAGGCGCTGTGATATAACACCGGGCTGTTTCTCCTACAACTGGACGAGCCTATGAAAGCCAAGGCTGATGTACCTTTCGCACCGCTCAACATCGCGGTGCTGACTGTCAGCGATACCCGCACCCTGGAAACCGATACCTCAGGCCAGGTCTTCGTTGACCGCTTGAGCGCTGCCGGTCATAACCTGGCAGCCCGTGTATTGCTCAAAGATGATCTCTACAAAATTCGTGCGCAAGTGGCCAACTGGATTGCCGATGAAGTCGTGCAAGTGGTGCTGATCACTGGCGGTACCGGGTTTACCGGTCGTGACAGCACGCCCGAAGCGGTGAGTTGCTTGTTGGATAAGCAGGTCGATGGTTTTGGTGAACTATTCCGGCAGATATCGGTGGCGGATATCGGTACTTCCACGGTTCAGTCCCGGGCCTTGGCCGGTCTGGCCAATGGCACGCTGGTTTGCTGCTTGCCGGGTTCGACCAATGCGGTGCGCACCGGTTGGGACGGCATTCTCGCCGAACAACTGGATTCCCGGCACCGTCCGTGCAATTTCGTGACCCATCTGAAACAGGCGGCACCCTGTGAATCCCGCGGGTAAGCCAGGCAAGACTGGCAGCCTGATGGCTGTCGAGGTGGCGCTCGCGCGGCTACTGGAAATGGCCGACGCCTCGAGAATTCATGAGCACCAACGCTTGCCGTTGGCGCAGGTTCAGGGGCGTGTACTGGCTGCTGATCTGGTCTCGACACTTGATCTGCCGCCTTGGCCCAACAGTGCCATGGATGGGTATGCCTTGCGCGTCGCCGACTGGACGGGAGAACCGTTGCCGGTCAGCCAGAAGATTTTTGCGGGTCAGGCTCCGGAGCCCTTGAAGCCTGGGACCTGTGCGCGGATCTTCACCGGCGCGCCTGTGCCCGCGGGTGCCGACTGTGTCGAGATGCAGGAGAACGCCGAGGTTCAGGCGGATGAGCGGGTACGTTTCACCGAGACCATGACCCCGGGGCAGAACATCCGTCCACAAGGCCAGGAAACCACCGCCGGTGAGTTGATCTTGCCCGCCGGTACACGCCTGGGTCCCATCGAACAGGGGCTGGCGGCATCGTTGGGGTGCGCTGAACTGGATGTGGTTCGCAAGGTTCGTGTTGCGGTTTTGTCTACCGGGGATGAGCTGATTGAGCCGGGCCAGGCCCTTGGACCGGGACAGATCTACAACAGCAATCGAGTGTTGCTTTGCAGCTGGTTGCAGCGCTTGGGCTGTGAGGTGATCGATGCTGGCATTCTTCCCGATGATTTAGCGACCACTCGTGCCCGTCTCGGCGAGTTGAAGGATGTCGACCTGATTCTCTCCACCGGTGGCGTATCGGTGGGAGAAGCCGACTTTCTGGGCATTGCCTTGCGGGAAGAGGGCGAGTTGACCCTGTGGAAGCTTGCCATCAAGCCAGGCAAGCCGCTGACGTTCGGGCATTTTCGCGGTGTGCCTGTCATTGGTTTGCCCGGCAATCCGGCGTCAAGCCTGGTGACTTTTGCTCTGTTGGCGAGGCCCTACCTCTTGCGCCGCCAAGGCGTAAAAGAGATCGAACCCCTGAAGTTTCAGGTACCGGCAGGGTTTGTCTGGCCAAAGGCTGGTAACCGACGTGAGTACTTGCGCGGACGCCTGGAGAATGGCCGGGCAATCATCTACAAGAATCAGAGCTCTGGCGTACTGCGCAGTGCCGCCTGGGCGGATGGTCTGGTTGAAGTGCTGGAGGACCGTACGCTGATCGAGGGTGATAGTGTGAGCTTCATCCCGTTGAGTGAAGTCCTGGGCTGATGCAGGTCCTGGTTCTGCCACGCAAGCCCGGTCGAAAGCGTTGGGGCTTGCGTGCATGACCGTTCCTTAATTTGCCAGAAGGGTCACGACCTGGTCGAAGCGACTGTTGGAGATCCAGCTCAAAAGCCCTAGGACCACAGCTGTTCCGCCAGCTGAATAGGCAAGCCTGTGCTTGATGGATTTTACGTCGCCGCGGACTTCATCCAGGTCCCTGCGGATGTACTTGAGATGTGTCTCCAGTTCCGTGACGCGAGGTTCCATATCAACTTCTCCGGTGGGTTTTGCGCTGCTTTTGAATTCAGCCTGCTGATTGGCGTGATTGTCTGAGAACGGCGTAATCGGAGTTACCGATTGCCTGAGGTCATGGCTTTGCATGGAATAATTGGCTCCTTGCGTTAAAACCATTCAGGTGGCCGATACTGTTATTACTTACGATTTTTGAGGACCTTAAAGGGGTTCCATTCATTGTTTGCACGTCCCTGTGTAATTTACTGGTGATGACTGATAACCGCTGACACAACGGTGTACCAATTGCCCTGATGGGTCAATTGAGCCGATTCCTCAGGTTTTGTAAGAAAAAATACCGCTCTGTAGGACTCAACTGTCCTTCCCCTGGAAATAATTGAAATCCTTGCGACTTTTATGAGGGGCTGCGAGGTCAACATCTCCCATACGGATTCGGAAAGGGGGGTGATCACAATGAGCGAGCGCAAGGCGCTGTTGATTCTGCATGGCAAGCAGGCACTCAATGAGCAGGTCCGTTCAGCTGTCGAAGGCAAGCGCCAACAAGGCTGGGAACTGGCTGTTCGATTGACCTGGGAGGCCGGTGATGCGCAGCGGCTGGTGGGGGAAGCATTGGCGGCGGGCTATACGCAGCTGATTGCCGGCGGCGGCGATGGCACCTTGCGTGATATCGCCGAAGCCATGGCGGCGCATTCGACGCAGGCCAGCCTGGTGCTTTTGCCCTTGGGCACCGCCAACGATTTTGCACGCGCCGCGGGTGCGCCCCTGGAGCCCGCTCAAGCGCTGGAACTTTTGGAGGCCGCCCCGCATGCCATTGATCTGGGGGAGGTCGGCGGGCAGGTTTTTCTGAACATGGCCACGGGCGGCTTTGGCAGTCAGGTCACGGCCAATACTTCCGAGGATCTGAAAAAAATTCTTGGCGGCGCGGCTTATCTCTTCACCGGTTTATCGCGCTTCAGTGAGTTGCATGCGGCCTATGGCGAGTTGCAGGGGCCGGATTTTCACTGGGCCGGTGAGTTGTTGGCATTAGGCATCGGCAATGGCCGACAGGCTGGTGGTGGTCATATGTTGTGCCCGCAGGCGCTGGCTGACGATGGTCTGCTGGATATCAGCATTTTGCCCGCGCCCCAGGAAGTGGTCGGTACCTTGAAAGACCTGCTGACCGATGGTTTCGGAATCGACAGCATGTTTGTGCGAGCCCGCTTGCCGTGGGTCGAGATCAAAGTATCGGAGGGCCTTTATATCAACCTTGATGGTGAGCCTCTGGAGGGCGATAGCCTGCGTTTTTCGGCACGGCCGGCGGCATTGCGGGTGCATTTGCCCGAGGGCTCGCCGCTGCTGAGCGGCTCGAATCCGGCTAATCGTCCAGACTGATGATTTGCTCGCGTACGGCGAACAACACCAGGCCGGCCACATCGTAGATCTGCAAGCGTTTCATGATCTGCGAGCGGTGGGTTTCGACAGTCTTGATGCTCAGGCCCAAGCCATTGGCAATTTCCCGGGTGGATTTTCCGCGAACAATCAATCGCAGGATTTCCAGCTGGCGTGCCGTCAGGTTGTGCGAGTCCTGGGTTGGCGCCTGATTTTTCTGGGTTCGGGTCAGCGCCTGGTTGATGACGGTGTGGGCAATGGCCGGGCTCAGGTAGCGTTCGTTATTGCGCAAGGCATCCAGGGCATGTTCGAGCTCGGTGGCCGTGGTGTCTTTGAGCAGGTAGCCATGAGCCCCGGATTCGAGTGCTTGCATGATGAGCGCCGGGTCGGTGTGCATCGACAGGATGAGCACTTTGCACTGCGGACGTACTCGTTTGAGTCGCTGCAAGGCTTCAAGGCCACCGGTTTTCCTCATGGAGATATCCAGCAGGATGATGTCCGGCGACAGTTGCTCGACCATCTCGAGTAACTGCGAGCCGTCACTGGCCTCCCCAATGACCGCATAGCCAGGAATATCCAGCACCAGAGCGCGCACGCCAGCCCTGATAAGCGAGTGGTCGTCCACCAGAAGTAAGTTACAAGTCAACGCATAACCTTATTCGTGCTGGCCCGTTCCAGCGCACGGGGCGCCCAGGGGAAGAGTGCTTCGATTTGAGTGCCTTTGCCTGGCTCGCTGGTCACGGTCAGCGTGCCGCCCAACTGATCGATCCGTTCCGACATTCCAGCCATTCCGCGTTGCCCCTCGCGAGCAGGGTCTGCCGCTGGCTCGAACCCCAGGCCGTCGTCACTGATTAACAACGTCAGGCCTTGGGGCAGACGTTGCAGGCGGACCAACAGATTCCTGGCTTCGGCATGGCGCAGCATATTGGTAACCGCTTCTTGAGTGATGCGAAAGGCCGCCACCGCCATTTCTTCCGGTATGCCAGTCAAACGTTGATGGCATTCCAGGCTCCAGTTCACAGACGTATTGGCCAGGGTTCTGAGTAAATGCGCACGCAGACTGGCTTCCAGCCCGAGACTGGTCAACTGTCGTGGGTTCAGGATGGCTGATACATCACGAACTTTGGTCAGGGTTTCGTCCAGCGTATCGCAGAGGACCGAACATTGACCCTGCAGTTCTTCAGGCAATCGACGTTTGAGCCATTCACTCTGAAGTTTTGCGGCGGTCAGCAATTGGCCAATATCATCATGCAGTTCCCGACTGAGCCGGTGACGTTCATTTTCCTGAACTTCCAGCAGACGGTCGGCCAATTCTTGAGGTTGAAACTTTATCGATTTGAGCGAGAGGCGATGCCCCACCCAGACGCAGGCCAGCGCCGCAGTATTGAGCACCAGCAGACTCACCGGCAGAGGCATCGACAAGCTGTAGACCAACAGGCTGCCAAGCGCCGAGCAGGTGCACACGAAAAGCGTGAACCGGCGCGCGCTTTTTCGGGAGGGTGGCCACAGGGCGATTGACTTGAGGCTGGCGTACATAGCGGATGGAGCCAATGGATGTTCGCTGCGGGCAGACCGGTCATAAGGGCTGACGGGTCTCTGTTTGAAAATAGGTTGTATGAGTCGCCTTTAATGACGGCAGTGCAATGCTCGAAATAAAGCCTTCAATGTTATGAGCTTGTTCGCGCCAAGGGTCACTCTGTCATTAATTGACGTCAACGAATGGGCGGCATAATACCACTTAAGATACCGTTGGTCGCGTTCGGCATATAGGTAGGCATCTTCAGGAAATAACGTTTTTGGACGATAGTTCCATAATGGAAAAACTTTTTGATTTTTATCTTCGAAAGATATCGAGTGTGCCAGGCGTTTAGATTTTATTGGCAGGCACTATCTGAAGTCGGGGCCGGGGTATCTATTTGTTACGAGCTGCCGTCGACGGGTATGAAATATTCAAATGCGGTATGCGCACACTCAAGTTACAGGGCGACATCATTACAATAAAAAATGTGCAACACAGGGTTGATGAATTCAAGCCTGTCGTTCAGAGAACGAAACGAGCCTGAACTGCTTGGAGTGGCTGGGCGGCTGAAACTGACTTTGTCCCACTTGAAATGCAAACGCTTCGATCAGGGACGTCTGTTCACTGTCATCGAGGCCGAGTTGGCCGGTGGTCTGGTCGATGAGTTCGAGTTGCCAGGCCATTAACGTGAAGCAATCCTTGAGTGCATCCAGGGCCTGATCGTGCAGGTCCATGTGATTCTGGGCGTGGCTCAGCAATCCATGAATGTGCAGCGAGAATTCCGAAACCGTTGCCAGTGCCAGGGCATCGGCCTTGCTCGCCAGCTTGAGAAGGGTGCTGAGCATGCAATCGATGGCGTCCTTGTCATTGCTGATCAACTGCAAATGACTCAGGCACTCCTCGGACTTGGCCAGGAGTGTTTCAGCCTCGACGAGAAACTCCGGAATTCGCTGGGCCCACTCTTTAGGGTTGTTCGCCATGCTTATCTCCACAACGTCATGTCAGATGAGGGAATGTCGTGTGTGTCGACGAGAACCTTACGTGTCCCGGCGCTGCCATGCCTTGGTGAGATCGCGCTCTGGCAGGCTTGGGCACCGACTGGGGAACTCGAGAGGGTGGATGGCCACTGACCTGCGATCGCACACAAAAGCCTGACTCCGTTCATGCAATGAGAATGGCGTCACATTAATGGCTATTGGATATTGCGAACATCAGGTTGGGCCTGATTGTGCCTAGGGGAATCCCTTACACAGGGGAACCTAACGTGCAAACCGAGGTCGCGCCGCAAGGGATGAAGCAGATGGAATCACGGGGTCAGTAAAGCATGATGTTAATGTGACATCAATGCTTGGACATGGCATTTTGTCCGGGGGTCAAGATTCGGCAAAAACTGCCGATAACTCTCTTTAGTGAATTCATCAGAACAAGCCCAGGAGTCATTAATGGCCGGCATTCTCGACACGGTAGACCAACGCACGCAACTGGTGGGTGAGAATCGCCTGGAAATTCTCATGTTCCGGCTGGCCGGACGGCAATTGTTCGCGATCAACGTCTTCAAGGTCCAGGAAGTGCTGCAGCTGCCGAAACTGACCCTGATGCCGCAGCGCCACCCCTTTGTTTGTGGCGTGGTCAACCTGCGTGGCCAGACGCTGCCGGTGATCGACCTGTCCCAGGCCATCGGCATGCGTCCGCTGGTGCCAAGCCCCACCAGTACGATCATCGTCACCGAGTACAACCGCTCGGTGCAGGCATTTCTGGTCGGTGGCGTGGACCGCATCGTCAATATGAACTGGGAAGCCATTCTGCCGCCGCCGACCAGCGCCGGTCGCCAGCATTACCTGACCGCCATCAGCAAGGTCGACGATCAACTGGTGGAAATCATCGACGTCGAAAAAGTCCTGGCCGAAATCGTGCCGTACAACGCCAAGGTCTCTCGCGACAAACTCGACGATCCGGTTCTGGAGCGCGCCCGTGGCCGTGAAGTGCTGCTGGTGGATGACTCGAACGTGGCTCTGTCGCAATTGCGCGACACCTTGGGTCAGTTGGGCGTGAAAATGCACATCGCCAGTGATGGCTTGAAGGCGCTGAACATGCTCAAGGCCTGGGCTGATACCGGTGTGAACATGACCGACAAACTGTTGATGATCTTTACCGATGCGGAAATGCCGGAGATGGACGGCTATCGCCTGACCACCGAGATCCGCAACGACCCCCGTTTGCGCGGCCTTTATGTGGTCCTGCACACCTCGTTGTCGGGTAGCTTCAATGACTCGATGGTCAAGAAGGTCGGCTGCGACAACTTCCTCTCCAAATTCCAGCCCGACAAACTCGTCGACGTGGTGCGTCAGCGCCTGATGCTCGACGAAGTGCCGGCCTGATAACGATCTGGAAAAGCGCGGCGGCAGGGTTTGGGGCTGCTGCGCAGCCCAACGGGGGCAAGCCCCCTCGCCACAGGGGTTTTGATTCGGCGATCAAGCTCGTATAGGGTGGCGTTTTTGCCCACCAGGGAGCTGTGGCCATGCATCTGAGCGCGCTTTATCGTTTTCCGTTGAAATCCGGCAAGGGCGAGACCTTGAATCAGGTCAGCCTGGACAAACTGGGGCTGGACGGCGATCGACGCTGGATGCTGGTCGACGAGGCCAGCGGGCGTTTTCTGACCCAGCGCGCGGAGGCGAAAATGAGTCAGCTGTCTGCGTTGTGGAACGCAAGCGGTGGCTTGACCCTCAGTGCCCAAGGCCATTCACCGATCGATATTGCCTTGCCCGTCAGCGATGCAGAGCTGCGTGGCGTGACCATCTGGCGCGACACCTTGCGCGTGCCCGATGCCGGTATTGCTGCGGCTGCCTGGGTCAGTGAGTTCATCGGCAAGCCGACGCGTCTGGTGCATGTGCCGCTCGATCGTGCGCGGACCACCCAGGCCGGCTACGGCAAGGACGACGATCAGGTGGCTTTTGCCGACGGTTTTCCGTTGTTACTGATTGGCCAGGCGTCGCTGGAAGACTTGTCGCAACGGGTCGGGCGACCGCTGGAGATGCTGCGCTTTCGGCCCAATCTGGTGATCGAGGGCAGCGAGGCGTTCGCCGAAGATGGCTGGAAGCGCATCCGCATTGGCGATGTCGAGTTCCGCGTGGTCAAGTCCTGCTCACGTTGCATTCTGACCACCATCGACCCGCAGACCGGCGAACGTAGTGACGACCGCGAACCTCTGGCGACCTTGCAGCAATATCGGGCTCAAGAGGACGGCGCGATGTTCGGGCAGAACCTGGTCAATGACGGTAACGGTCGGCTCGAAGTCGGCATGCCGGTGACGATCCTCGAATAGCAGCCCTGATAAAAAATGCCCGTGTTCTTGGACACGGGCATTTTTTTTTCGCTGTGAAACCCTAGGGGTTTAGCCGCGGTATTCGCACAGGTAAGCGGTGTCGACGGCCACTTTCAGCTGGAACTTGCTGTTGGCGGGCACGTTGAACTGGCTGCCGGCGGCGAAGGTTTGCCAGTCGCTGCTGTCAGGCAGTTTGACGGTCAGGGCGCCGGACACCACGTGCATGATTTCACGCTGGCTGGTGCCGAATTCGTATTCGCCCGGTGCCATGACGCCGATGGTCGCCGGACCTTCAGCGGTGCCAAAGGCGATCGACTTGACGGTGCCGTCGAAGTACTCGTTGACTTTAAACATGGGCGATTCCTCGAAAAGGGCTAAAAAGGGCCGGCCAGTATGCACAAGGTGTCGATAGGCGTCACCTCCTGCACTCAAGGATTGGCGGGGAAAATCAGCGGTAACAGGCGCGCGGTATTGCGCGCATCCTCCAGCGCCCGATGCTGCTGACCGTTGAACTGCAGGCCCGCCAGTTGCAGGGCGCCATTAAGCCCCAGCGGGCGCTCCAGTCGACAGGCCTTGGCGAAACGTTGCTTGAGATTCATGTGCGGCACCCGGTTCAGGGCGCTGTCGAGTTGCAGCCGCTGCCATTCCTGAAGCAGCTGTTTGCGGTCGTAGTCACCCCAACTGGCCCAGCCTTCCAGATTCGAGAGATGTTGGTCGAGCCAGTGTTCGAACGAAACCCAGACGTCGCTCAGGGGCTGGGCAGCATCGACATTGGCCTGGGTGATGTGGGTCAATTCGCGGCAAAACGGGGTCAACAGGGGCCGACGCAACGGGCGCACGAAGCACTGGAAGTGATCCAGTTCCCGGCCTTTGCGGTCCACGAGGGTGGCGCCGATTTCGATGATTTCCATTTCTGTTACTGGCCAGCCGCCCTCATCGGTGGTGGCTTCCAGATCAATGACCAGCCAGTGAGGCATTGCAGGTTTCCTGGTATCCGCATCCTGATAGGGCTTGAGCGTAGCCAAACCCGGCGGATCCGCCTAGCGGCTTATTCGACCTCCAACAAAATCTGACGATTTTTTACCTGGTCGCCAACCCTGACCTGCAAGCGCTTGAGCACGCCGTCGATACCCGATTTGAGTGGATGCTCCATTTTCATCGCTTCAAGCACCACCAGCAGCTGCCCTTTGCTGACCGGGCTGCCCTCACTGACCAATACGTCGACGATCGCCCCGTCCATCGGTGCCTTGAGCGTGCCGGAGCTGACACTGGCCTGGCCGCTGACCAGCGCCCGGGTCCGATCGACCAGCCGCAGGCTGCCGGGGCGCGTGAACAACCAGAGTTGCCCGGCTTCGAGGCGGTAGGCATGGCGTTGGCGGATGCCGTCGATTTGCAGGGTGGCCCAGCGTCCGTCGCACTGGATGACCTTCAGTTCGAGGGTCCGGGCACCGATCTGAACACGGTAGGGTTCGCCAGGTTCAGCGTGCAGTTCGACCGGCCATTCCTGATCCTCCAGGCCGATCCGATAGTGCAGAGGCACGCTGGCATTGTTGCGCCAACCGGCCAGCGGGGCGGGGTGAGCCTGCGCAGATGCTTGATAATAAAGCACCGCGGCGATGGCCAACTCGTCGGCGCTCGGCGCATGAGGGTGCAGGCAGGGATGGTCGGCGAAGTTCGTGGGGATGAACCCGGTGCTGAATTCGCCACTGATGAACTGTGGGTGTTCCAGCAGATTGGCGAGTAAGCGCTGATTGCTCTGCACGCCCAGCAGCACACTGTCCTGTACCGCCCGCAGCAACTTGCGCCGGGCTTCTTCACGGGTGGCACCGTGGGCGATGAGCTTGCCCAGCAGCGGGTCATAGAAGGGGCTGACAGACTGGCCTTCGATCAGGCTATGGTCGATCCGTACGCTGCCCTGGATCGCTGGCTCCCAAGCCACGACTCGCCCGGTTTGCGGCAGAAATCCCTGGGCCGGATCTTCGGCATAGAGGCGCACTTCCATGGCATGCCCGTTGAGCCGCACCTGTTCCTGTCGTAGCGGCAGCGGTTGCCCTTCGGCAATGTGCAACTGCCAGGCCACCAGATCGAGGCCGGTGATCAGTTCAGTCACCGGGTGTTCCACTTGCAACCGGGTGTTCATCTCCAGAAAGTAAAACCGGCCGTGAGCATCCAGCAGGAATTCCACGGTACCCGCCCCTACGTAATTCACCGCGCGACCCACCTTGAGTGCCGCCTCGCCCATGGCCTGGCGCAACTCGGTGGTCATCGTCGGGCAGGGCGCTTCTTCGATGATTTTCTGGTGGCGACGCTGGATCGAACAGTCGCGTTCGCCGAGATAAATCAGGTTGCCGTGCTGGTCGCCGAACACCTGAACTTCAACGTGACGCGGATCGATCAAGGCTTGTTCGAGGATCAGTTCGTCGCTGCCAAACCCGTGCAGTGCTTCGGAGCGTGCGCTGCGGAGCTGTTCCAGCAATTCGGCGGCGCTATGCACCAGGCGCATGCCGCGACCGCCACCACCGGCACTGGCCTTGATCATCAGCGGGTAGCCGATGCGTTCGGCTTCGCGGCGCAGGGTAGCGTCGTCCTGTTCGCTGCCCTGATAGCCTTTGATGCAAGGCACGCCGGCTTTGATCATGGCGAGTTTCGACAGCCGTTTACTGCCCATCAGCTCGATGGCTTCGGGGCTGGGGCCGATGAAGATGATACCGGCCTGCTGGCAGGCGAGGGCGAAGCCTGAGTTTTCCGAGAGGAAGCCGTAACCGGGATGGATTGCATCGGCACCGGTGCGCCGTGCGGCATCGATGATGGCCGGGATGTTCAGATAAGACTGCTGCACCGGTGCCGGGCCGATGTTCACGGCTTCGTCGGCCATCTGCACATGCAGCGCATTGGCGTCGGCGTCGCTGAATACGGCGACGGTGCGGTAGCCCAGGTTTTGCGCGGTGCGTTGGACGCGGCAGGCGATTTCACCGCGGTTGGCGATCAGGATTTTCTTGAGGGCCGGCATGGGGTATTCCCTTGGTTTTTGCGGTGAATGTAAGGGCATCATCGCGGGCTTGCTCGCGAAGCTCTTTAAACGGCCCACCCCGGTTTACGCTTCTGCACAAAAGCCAGCGTCCCCTCGATCCCTTCAGCCCCGGTCACTGCTTCGCTGAACCACTCGGCTGCCTGATCCAGCAGGTCATCCGAGGGTTGTCCGGCACTCGCCAGCAACAGCTTTTTGGTTGCTGCATTCGCCCCCGGTGCGCAACACAACACATGGGCCAGCACCTCATCGAGGCGTTCGGCCAAGGCTTGTGGGTCATGTTCGACAAAATGCACCAGCCCCATGCGCCGCGCCTGGGTGCCATCGAAGCGTGCGGCGGTCAGGGCCAGTCGGCGGGCCTGGGTCAGGCCGATGCGTTGCACCACGTACGGTGCGATCTGCGCCGGCAACAGGCCGAGGCTGGTTTCCGGCAGGCCGAACTGCGCCTGATGATCGGCCATCGCGATGTCGCTGACGCAGGCCAGGCCGAAGCCGCCGCCAAGCACCGCACCTTGCAGCACCGTCATCACCACTTGCGGCGCGTGTTGCACCTCTTGCAGTAGCGCACCGAACGCACGGTTCAGATCGCGGTAGGCGGGCTGGCCTTGAGCGCGGGCGTTGGCCATGTCCTTGATGTCGGCACCGGCACAAAAATGCCCGCCGGCACCGCCGATCACCAGCGCACGAATCTGCCGATCATCGCGAACCGCCGCCAGCACCGCACGCAGTTCGGCGACCATCTGCAAGCTCATGGCATTACGGCTTTCGGGACGATTGAGGGTGATGTGCAGCACGCTGTCATGCAGGTCGAGCAGCAGGGTTTGACAGGTGGGGAGGGTGCTCATTTGTTTTTCCCCGGCAGGATGCCCATGAGTTTGCAGATGATCCCCAGCATGATTTCGTCGGCACCGCCGCCAATCGATACCAGCCGCACATCGCGGTAAGCCCGGGCCACTGGGTTGTCCCACATGAAGCCCATGCCGCCCCAGTATTGCAGGCAACTGTCGCTGACTTCCCGACCGAGTCGCCCGGCCTTGAGTTTGGCCATGGATGCCAGACGGGTGACATCCTGGCCTTTGATGTATTGCTCGGTGGCCTGATAGACCAGCGCCCGCAGGCATTCGATTTCGGTTTGCAGTTCGGCCAGGCGAAAGTGGATGACCTGGTTGTCGATCAGCGCGTTGCCGAAGGTTTTGCGCTCCTTGCAGTACTCGATGGTGCTGTCGACGCAGTATTCCAGGCCTTTGATCATGTTCGCCGCGCCGAACAGCCGTTCTTCCTGGAACTGCAGCATCTGCATCATGAACCCCGCGCCTTCGTGGCCGATGCGGTTGCGTTGCGGCACGCGCACGTTATCGAAAAACACCTGGGCAGTTTCCGAGCTGCGCATGCCGAGCTTGTCCAGGTGCGAGCTGAGGCTGATGCCGGGGCTGTTCATCGGCACCATGATCAGCGACTTGTTGATGTGCGGTTTGTCGTCCGAGGTGTTGGCCAGCAGGCAAATGAAGTCGGCGCTCGGTGAGTTGGTGATCCACATCTTGCTGCCATTGATCACGTAGTCGTCGCCGTCCTTGCGGGCGGTGGTTTTCAGCCCGGCGACGTCGGAACCGGCGCCGACCTCGGAAACACCGATGCAGCCGACCTGCTCGCCGGTGATCGCTGGCCTGAGGAACTCTTCGCGCAGTTCATCGGAGCCGAAACGCGCCAGGGCCGGAGTGCACATGTCGGTCTGCACGCCGATGGACATCGGAATGCCGCCGCAATGAATGGTGCCGAACTCTTCGGCCGCCACAATCGAATAGCTGTAATCGAGGCCCATGCCGCCGAATTTTTCCGGTTTGGAAATTCCCAGCAGACCGAGCTCACCGGCCTTGCGGAAGATCTCATGGATCGGAAAGCGCCCGGCCTTTTCCCATTCCTCGACATGAGGATTGATCTCGTGATCGACGAATTGGCGGACGGTGCGGCGCAGTGCTTCGTGTTCCTGGGTGAAGATCATTTTTATTGTTCTCCTGTCGAACCCGATCGTTCCCATGCGCAGCAAAGGAACGCCTCTATGGACGCTCCGCGTCCGCTTTTGGGACGCGGAGCGTCCCGGGCTGCATTCCCACGCAGAGCGTGGGAACGATCAATCAAAAACGTGCGACACCAAAGCTGTTGGGTTGCAGCGTCCGAACCTCGGCCTCATGGCAGATGTCCAGCAAGTATCCAAGCAACGTGCGGGTATCCCGTGGATCGATCAGCCCGTCATCCCACAGGTTGGCGCTGCCATACAGCGCGGTGGACTGGCTGTCGAGTTTCTGCGCGGTGACGTGTTCCAGCATGTCGAGCATTTTCGGGTCGGGCACCAATCCGTCCTTGAGTTGTTTGGCTTCGGTGACGATCCGCAGCACTTTGCCGGCCTGGGCACCGCCCATCACCGCGGTACGGCTGTTGGGCCAGGCGAAGATGAAGCGCGGGTCGAGACCGCGGCCGCACATCGCGTAATTGCCGGCACCGTAGGAACCGCCGACGACGATTGTCAGTTTAGGCACCCGGGCATTGGCCACCGCTTGAATCATTTTCGCGCCGTGCTTGATCACGCCTTGCTGTTCCGACTCGGTGCCGACCATGAAGCCGGTGGTGTTATGGAAAAACAGCAGCGGCGTCTGGCTCTGGTCGCAGAGTTGAATGAACTGCGCGGCCTTGCTCGCGCCTTTGGGGGTGATCGGGCCGTTGTTGCCGATGAAACCGCAGGCTCGACCCTGGATCTGCAAATGCCCGCACACCGTCTGCTGATCGAACTCGCTTTTGAATTCGAGGAAGTTCGAAGCGTCGGCAACCCGCGCGATGATTTCACGCACGTCGTAAGGTTTTTTCGGGTCATCCGGGATCAGCCCCAGCAGTTCGTCGATGGGGTAGCGCGGCTCTTCCCACCGACGTTCCGGTAACCACGGCAACTGATCGTTCCACGGCAACAGACTGACAATCTCGCGCACCTGGCGCACGCCATCGGCATCGTTCTCGGCCAGGTATTCGGCGGTGCCGGCGGTTTGCGCATGCATCTCGGCACCGCCCAGTTCTTCGTCGGTGGCGACTTCACCGGTGGCGGCCTTGAGCAGTGGGGGGCCGGCGAGAAACAGCTTGGCCTTGCCGCGCACCACCACCACGTAATCCGACAACCCCGGCTGATAAGCGCCGCCTGCCGTGGCCGAGCCGTGGACCACGGTGATCTGCGGCAAGCCCATCGCCGACATCCGCGCCTGATTGGCAAAGCTGCGCGCGCCTTCGACGAAAATCTCCGCCGCATAATTGAGGTTGGCGCCACCGCTCTCGGCGAGGGTGATCACCGGCAGTTTGTTTTCCATGGCGATCTGTTGCAGGCGCAGGGACTTTTTCAGGCCGCTGGGGGAAATGGTCCCGCCCTTGATTGCGCTGTTGTTCGCCACCACCAGCACCCGCACGCCGGACACGTAACCGATCCCGGCGATCAAACCGCCGCCGGCCGCGCTGCCGTCCTTGTCGTCATGCAGCTTGTAGCCGGCCAGGCTCGCCAGTTCGAGGAACGGCGCGCCGGGATCAAGCAGCAGGTTCAGCCGCTCCCGGGGCAGCAGTTGCCCGCGCTTGTCGAACCTCGGTTTGGCTTCAGCGGCTTTATTCAACAGGTTCTGTTCGAGCTGGCGGACCTGCTCGATGCCGGCCAGCATGGCCGCACGGTTGCGGGCGAATGGTTCGCTGAACGGGTCTATCTGGGACTGGATGACCGGCATGGTTATTCCTTGTCCTTCGGTTCGTCTGGTTTGGAGGCGTCCGGCCTGAGTACTTCAGGTAAATAGGCGCGGTGAAAGCCGTTGTACGAGTGACTGTTCTGCGCCTTGTGCATTGGCCAGGCCCGCCCGCCGAGGCTGGCGGCACCGTCGATGCGCAACGTGCTGCCGCTGACAAACGCCGCTGCCGGGCTGAGCAGGAACACAATCGCCGCGCTGATTTCCGATTCGGTGCCGATGCGCTTGAGCGGCACGTGTTCGCACAGCGTCGGAATCACCGCCCGGAACGCGCCTTCGTAGGTGTCCATGCCGCTGGACGCGACCCAGCCCGGCGCGACGGCATTGACCCGCACGCCGGCGTAACCCCATTCGAATGCGGCGGTCTTGGTGAAGTTGTCCATGCCCGAGCGCGCCGCGCCCGAATGGCCCATGCCGGGCATGCCGCCCCACATGTCGGCGAGCATATTGACGATGGCGCCGCCGTGCTTGCTCATGGACTGATTGAACACCTCGCGAGCCATCAGAAAACCGCCCACCAGGTTGGTGCGCAGGATGGTTTCGAAACCTTTCTGATTGATCGACGCCAGTGGCGACGGGTACTGCCCGCCGGCATTGTTGACCAGCCCATGAATCGGCCCGCGTTCGCGGATCAGTTCGCTGACCAGTTGCGTGACGGCGTCTTCGTTGCGGATATCGCAGACCTGCCAACTGGCTTTACCGCCGTCTTCGGTGATTTCGGCGCTGACCTTTTTCAATTTCTCGGCATTGCGCCCTACCAGCAGCACCTGTGCGCCGAGGGCTGCGAGCTCATGGGCGGTGCAACGACCGATGCCGCTGCCGCCACCGGTGACGATGATGGTTTGGCCGGCGAACAGGTCGGGTTTGAAAATCGAGTCATAGGCCATGGCGACAGTCCTCTAATTGAACTGATCGGCGATGCGCTGGGGCACCGGAATCTGGATTTCCAACAGTTGTTGGGCGAACGCCTTGCCTTGCGGATCGATCCGCAGGCTGGCCACGCCACCGCCGCCGAGTGCGTTTTCCAGAAGAAAATTAAAGCTCTGAGTGCCGGGTAAATACCAGCGTTCGACGCGTCCGTGGATCGGGTCGAGGACATGGCTCATCCAGTCGACCATCACCTCGGGTGTCAATGCTTCGGCGATCCACGGCAGGTAGTCGGGGTGGCGGGCCATGACGCCGATGTTGCTGTGGTTACCCTTGTCGCCGGAGCGCGCCACGGCAAGTTTGATCAAGGCCACGCTGGCGTCGGCGCGCTCTGTGGTTTTGGGTGGGTCGAACGGCAGCGGCAAGTCAGCCGGATCGAGCGCATCGAGGGCGGGCAGGGCACACGGATGGCGCTCACCGGCAAGGTCGATTTCCAAGGCGCAGGCGGTTTTGTCGATCAGGAACGAAAACAGCCGGATCAACGGATACACCGTCGGCCGCCCGCCGACGATTCCCGTCAGCCCAGGCGCCATACCGGTGGCAGCCTGAGCTATTTCCCGGGAGAACAGAATCAAGGCCTGTTTGCTCGGATGGCGCACGGCGAGTTTGATCACCACTTCGCGGCTGTCCTGGCGCTGGCCGTGGGGGCCGTAAGTGGCCTCGCTGCCCAGCAGTTCGATGTTCACCTCGCTGTAGGGCGCCCAGCCGCGCTGGCTAAACATTTGCGAGGTCTTGTTGATGATCGCCTGGCTGACCCGTCGGGCCTTGGCCACGGCATCGATCCCGGCGATCAGGCAACTGGCGGTGCAGCGGAAACCGTCCGGGTACGTTGCGCTGACCTTGTACTGAGCGGTCGGCGGCAAGCCTTTCGCGCCATGCACCTGAACCGCGTTTTTGCCTTGTTGCACGAGTTTGACCTGGCTGAAATCGCACACTACATCGGGCAGCAAATAGGCCTGTGGGTCGCCGATCTCATAGAGCATCTGCTCGCCAACTGTCAGCGGTGTGACCAGACCGCCGGAGCCGTCGGGTTTGCTGACGATGAACTGGCTGTCGGCACCGACTTCGACGATCGGAAAACCGATGTGTTCGTAATCGGGCACGTCATGCCAATCGGTGAAATTGCCGCCGGTGCACTGGGCGCCGCATTCGATCAGATGCCCGGCCAATGCGGCCTGGGCGAGTTTGTCGTAGTCGTGCCACGACCAGCCGAACTCATGCACCAGCGCGGCGCTGACCACGGCGCTGTCGACCACGCGCCCGGTGATCACAATGTCGGCGCCCAGGCGCAGGGCTTCGACGATGCCCGGTGCGCCGAGGTAGGCGTTGGTCGATACGCACATCGGCGGCAGGGGCGCGCCACTGAACATCTCATGGATGCCCAGACTGCTCAGGCGTTTGAACTGCGGTTGCAGGTCGTCACCCGACAGCACGGCGATTTTCAGCGCCACCCCGGCCTTGTCGCAGGCCGCTTGCAGTGCAGCAGCGCAGGCCTGTGGATTAACCCCGCCGGCGTTGCTGATCACCCGGATCTGTTGTTTCGCGAGCTGCTCGAGGAGGGGGCTGAGGACTTCGATGAAGTCGCTGGCGTAGCCGGTGGCGGGATCTTTCATCCGCGCCCCGGCCATGATCGACATTGTTATTTCGGCCAGATAATCGAACACCAGATAGTCCAGTCGCCCGCCCTCCACCAACTGTGCGGCGGCGGTCGAGGTGTCGCCCCAGAATGCACTGGCACAACCGATGCGAATTGTTTTAGGCACAGTCAACTCCATAGCCACCTGCGACAGAAGTGCTTCGAGACTACCAAGCAAGCGCTTGGTTTGTAAACGCCTTGATTATCTTCTTCCCGAGCGCTTGCTTGGTCGCCCCCGCCAGCTTAAATTGCCCGCGCAACCCTGCTGTTTTAACGGGCAGCGGCGCATTTGATTGATCGACTGTAGGAGAGAACGGGTGGACGAGCAAAAAGCCCTGAGGGTGATGCGCGAGTTGGTCGACAGCGGCCAATTGACCGACCCCGACAGCGCCCGCGGCAAACTGCTGCAAGTGGCCGCTCACCTGTTTCGCAACAAAGGTTATGAACGCACCACCGTGCGTGACCTGGCCAGTGCGGTGGGCATTCAGTCAGGCAGCATTTTTCATCACTTCAAAAGCAAGGACGAGATCCTGCGGGCAGTGATGGAGGAGACCATTCGCTACAACACCGCGTTGATGCGTGCAGCGCTGGCCGAGGCCGGCAATGTGCGCGAGCGGGTGCTGGCGCTGATTCGCTGTGAATTGCAGTCGATCATGGGCGGCAGTGGCGAGGCCATGGCGGTGCTGGTATATGAGTGGCGTTCGCTGTCTGAGGAAGGCCAGGCGCAGGTTCTGGCGCTGCGCGATATTTATGAAGCCATCTGGCTGCAGGTGCTGGGAGAAGCCAAGGACGCCGGTTTTATCCGTGGCGATGTGTTCATCACCCGCCGTTTCCTGACGGGCGCGCTCTCCTGGACCACCACCTGGTTTCGCGCCGGTGGCAGTATGAACCTCGATCAATTGGCCGATGAAGCGCTGATTCTGGTGCTTGAAGAACGGTAAGAGCCGTCTATCTCGGCAAGAAACTGGCTAAGTTGACGAAACCGCCTAGTTTGTATGCATTGGTGAGTATTTTTTTGGGGAGTGTGCTGTTTTGATGTCTTCATCAATTCGAATGGCGTCGCGGCTTTTGCTGGCGGCGCTTGCGGTGTGCTGGGTGTTGCCATCTCAGGCCGCACAACAGGTGCGGGTCGGGGCCGCCCATTTTCCACCCTATACCGTGCGCCCGGAGTCCGGTGCCGACACCGGTCTGCTGCCGCAACTGGTGGAAGCGCTGAATCAGCTGCAAACCGATTATCAGTTTGTGCTGGTGCCCACCTCGATTCCCAGGCGTTTCAATGACTTCAAGGAAGGCCGGGTCGATATGGCCATTTTCGAGAACCCGGAGTGGGGCTGGAAGGACATTCCGCATACCGACGTCGACATGGGCCTGGAAGACGCAGAAATCTTTGTCGCGCAGAAGCAACCCGGTCGCGATGAGAACTACTTCAAGGATCTGGCGAGCAAGCGCCTGGCGCTGTACAGCGGCTATCACTACGAGTTTGCCAATTTCAACGCCGATCCCAAGTACCTGGCCGACACCTACAACGCCACGCTGACCTATTCCCACGACAGCAACCTGCTGATGGTGCTGCGCGGGCGAGCGGACATAGCCCTGGTGACACGCTCTTATCTGAGCGATTACCTGCTGCGCAACGAAAAAGTCGGTGAGCAGTTGCTGGTGTCGCAACGCATCGATCAGGTCTATCACCATTACGCGCTGATTCGTCCAGAGGCGCCGATTACGGGGGAAGCATTCGGCAAGTTGCTGCAAGGCCTGAGAAACAACGGCCAGATGCTGAAGATTTTCGATCCCTACAAAATTGCCCTGGTGCCGGTGGGCAAGCACTGACAGATAGAGTTTCCAGGGGCAGGGGGGGCGGACGACCATTCATCTGGTATTTATGTTCTGCTGTTCGAATGGTCGAATTGACAGTAGACGCTTCGCCTAACGTGGTCTTAGCTCCTTTCCTGTGTCCGACCCCATGGAGGGGTTGGCGCTCATTCAGAAAGGATTTCTGTCATGACAACCCCCTCGTTGGTTTCTCTCTCCTGTGTGCCCGCTCCTGTGGTGCCACAAGCCGTCAACGATGTACTCATTCTGAAAAAACCTGATGATTCGGCCGGTGTCACGGTCGAGGTGGCGCGTTGGCCATTCATGGTGGTTAATCAAAAGACAACGCTGCATGTCTGCGGTCAACAAGCCGACGGCTCGCCAGTGATGCTGCGAGTGGCGGACGCCGAGCCCGTCACGCAACAAGAGTTCCAGGAGGGCTGGCGTCGCAATATTGCCTGGGCGTCTTTGCAGAATCTGAAAGACGGGAGCCATCTCGCGTTTGTTTTTCAGGCGGCGCTGGATGGAGGCAGTTGTGCTGGCCCGGTGCTGTTCCCGACATTGTGTCTTGAGGTTCAGGCGCCTTTTGACGATACAACGACCTTCTCGGCAACAGACGGTACCAATAACTGGAATGGTTGGATGAGGGGCGACGCTGCGACTGATCCACGGGATCTCACCATCACCAAAGATGGAGATATCTACGTATTATTCGACAACACCTACACCAACAACTCTGCCGGGACAGTGTTGAAAAAGACCTTTCAGGGGCTGGAGATGGGTCGATCCTATGAGTTCGGGCTGACCGTGCGCAGGTGGAACAACAGCTATTCGGTTCCGGTGCTGTCACTCAACAGCGGAGCGCAAGTCATTGCCCCCGCGACGGAAATTTCATCAATGGCCTGGGCGCCGCTCAAAGGTACGTTTACCGCGAGTGCATCACAGATGGAGTTGCAGATCGTTAACCATGTCGCCACCGGAAACGGCAACGACTATGCCTTCCGCGAAATCTGGGTCAGGTCGATCTAGCACCTGCGTAACGTCAATGGCCTGGAACTGATCCAGGCTGTGCATGCCACCGCGAACGCTGATTAAGGTTCGCGGTGCTTTTCGTTAAATTTCCCTGCCTGGCTCACGTCACCTCAGTTAACTGTCGACGATTACCGTGAGCCCGATCCATGTCCAATCTGAATGACCTGACCGCCCTGGCCTTGCCGTCAGGCAACCGTCTTGTAGCCGATGAAACCACAAGTCGCCTGAGCCTCAGCCTGGAAGGGCAGCCGCTGATCGAACTGCGGCTGACCCGCGAGCCCGAGTTGCATTTGCGGCTGGAGGAGCGCTTTGGCCGTCCTGACGGTCAAGCATTCTGGGCGGCCTGTTATTGGCTGTTTGCCCGTGATGCGCAGTGTCAGCGTCTGACCTGGCACCTCGATCAAGTGCCCACCGAAGCCTTGCTCAGCGGATTGCTGATCGCGACCGACGTCAACGGTCAATATCGCTGTGAACGCACACTGTTCTGGCAATTGCCTCAGCCTTGGCTGGGTGAGTCGTTGACCGGTAGCTATCCACAGCAGATGGTCATCAGTGACGGCAAGCGCCACCCCCAGCGTGCGGTGAAACCCCGTGGTGAGGTTTATCGACGCTTTGATGCGCGGCTCGGTGCATGGGTTTCCCTGCGTACACTAGAAATCGAGCAGGATCTGGTGCGTTTCAACCGCTGGCAGAACAGCCCGCGGGTCGCGAGTTTCTGGCAGGAGGAGGGCAGCCTCGAGAAGCATCGGGAATACCTGAGCAAGCTCGAAGCCGACCCGCACACCTTGACCCTGATCGGTTGCTTCGATGATCAGCCGTTTGCCTACTTTGAAGCCTACTGGGCCAAGGAAGATCGCATTGCGCCGTTCTATGATGTCGCCGATTACGACCGTGGCATTCATATGCTGGTGGGTGAGGAAAATCACCGTGGCCCGCACAAAGTGGCGAGTTGGTTATCGGCGCTGGTGCACTACCTGTTTCTCGATGATCCGCGCACTCAAAGGGTGGTCGCCGAACCTCGCGCCGACAACGCGAAGATGATCGGGCATCTGCATAATCAGTGTTTTCACTGCGAGAAAGAGTTCGACTTCCCGCACAAGCGCGCGGCGCTGATGATGCTGGGGCGTGAGCGGTTTTTTGATCGGTGTTCGTTGGCTTGAGTCAGTCTTCGCGGGCAAGTCGGATCGCCGCACCGCTCGCTCCTACAGTGACAGGCAATATTCCCTGTGGAGCGAGGCTTGCCCGCGAAGCTTTTAGCGACGTGCGAAGGTATCGGCACGATTGCCCGACACTTTGCGGCAATGCACCAGCGCATCACGAATCATGAAGTTCACCAGGGTCGGCGAGACGCCCAGTTCCTTGGCGATGTCTTTTTGCGGCACGCCGTGCAGGCGGTACATCTCGAAGGCGTAACGGGTGCGGCTGGGCAGCTCCGTCAGTGCATCGGCAATGTTTTCCAGGGTCGAGAAATTCATATGCGAGGTTTCCGGCGAAGCGCCCTGGATCACCACGTTCAGGCCTTCTTCTTCCGGGCCCGAATACTTCTGCTCCAGCGCCTGCTTGCGGTAGTGATCGATCGCCAGGTTGCGCACGATCTGGAACAGGTAACTGAGCTGTGCCTTGATGGACGAGGTGATCTGCGGTGCCGATTGCAACCGGAAGAACGCATCCTGCACCACGTCTTCGGCGCGGGATCGGCAGCCGGTAATACGGGCGGCAATCTTGACCAGAATCATTCGGTTGTCGACGAAGGCCTGAAGTAGCGGTGAATCGCACCTGCTTGTGGATACTTGTTCCGTCATTGGAAATCACCTTGCTGCAAATAGGGTTGTGGGACGACAAGGGGGTCGGAGCCGTCCTACATATCGAGCGACAAATTATGTTGAATGATAATGATTGTCAATTGAGAAAGAGAATTAATGCTCCATGAAGGTGCGCAGTGAGAACGGCGACACGCTGACTCACCCACCGGCCACAAGCCTGCCGGCGCTCAAGCCCGGCGACTAATTATTCCAAGACCTCATCCGTTCTCATTGGTGAATGGCTGCGGGCGCAAACCCCGGCCAAAACAGCATTCCCAAGCCTTGCGCGGTCGGCGAAGACCGCGTCCTGCATGCCCATGAACGGGCGTGACGTACGAAAACCGATTCCACTTGCAAGCCGAATTCAGGCAGGAAACCTCATGACCGACGCGTTCGAACTCCCCAGCACACTGGTCCAAGCCCTCCAGCGCCGCGCGGCCCTGACGCCGGACCGGGTGGCCTTGCGTTTTCTCGCCGAAACCCAGGATCAGGCTGTGGTGCTCAGTTATCGTGAGCTGGACCAACGGGCGCGAACCATTGCCGGCGCGTTGCAGGCCCAGGCGTCGTTCGGCGATCGCGCGGTGCTGTTGTTTCCCAGTGGCCCGGATTACGTCGCGGCGTTCTTTGGTTGCCTGTACGCCGGGGTGATCGCGGTGCCGGCCTATCCGCCGGAATCGACCCGTCGTCATCATCAGGAACGCCTGCTGTCGATCATCAGCGATGCCGAGCCGCGTCTGCTGTTGACCAGCGCCGACCTGCGCGACGCCTTGCTGCAAATCAACGGGGCGCCGCCGCTGCTATGTGTCGACACCCTCGACAACGCCCTGGCTGAATGCTGGGTTGCGCCGGACCTGCAAGGCGAGCACATCGCTTTCCTGCAATACACCTCCGGCTCCACCGCTTTGCCTAAAGGTGTGCAAGTCAGCCACGGCAACCTGGTGGCCAACGAACGATTGATTCGTCACGGCTTTGGCATCGACCTCAATCCTGATGACGTGATCGTCAGCTGGCTACCGCTGTACCACGACATGGGCCTGATCGGTGGTCTGCTGCAGCCGATTTTCAGTGGTGTGCCGTGCGTGTTGATGTCGCCGGCGTACTTCCTCGGTCGCCCGTTGCGCTGGCTGGAAGCGATCAGCGAGTACGGCGGCACCATCAGCGGCGGGCCGGACTTCGCCTATCGACTGTGCAGCGAGCGCGTCAGCGAATCGGCTCTGGAGCGCATTGATTTGAGCGGCTGGCGCGTGGCGTATTCCGGTTCCGAACCGATTCGCCTCGACACCCTGGAACGCTTCGCCGAGAAGTTCTCGGCCTGTGGTTTTACGTCGGACAGCTTCATGGCCTCTTACGGTCTCGCGGAAGCCACGCTGTTCGTTGCCGGCACTCCGCGCGGTCAGGGCATTCCGGCGTTGCGCGTGGACGATCAGGCCTTGGCGCAAAACCGCGCCGAACCGGGCGACGGCAGTCCGGTCATGAGTTGCGGCATCAGCCAGCCGGATCATGCGGTGCTGATTGTCGATTCGGTATCGTTCGAAGAACTCGCCGACAACGCGGTCGGTGAAGTCTGGGCCGCCGGGCCGAGCATCGCCCATGGCTACTGGCGCAACCCTGAAGCCACGGCCAAGACCTTCGTCCAGCACGCGGGCCGCACCTGGCTGCGCACCGGCGACCTGGGCTTTTTGCGTGACGGTGAACTGTTCATCACCGGGCGCCTGAAAGACATGCTGATCGTTCGTGGTCACAACCTCTATCCGCAGGACATCGAGCAGACCATCGAGCGCGAAGTGGAGGTGGTGCGCAAGGGGCGTGTGGCCGCGTTCGCGGTCAATCTCGAGGGTCAGGAAGGCATCGGCATTGCCGCGGAAATCAGCCGCAGCGTGCAGAAAATCCTGTCGTCCGAGGCGCTGATCAAAGCCATTCGCCAAGCGGTGGCCGAGGCGTATCAGGAGGCGCCGAGCGTGGTGGTGCTGCTCAATCCGGGGGCACTGCCTAAGACTTCCAGCGGCAAGTTGCAACGTTCGGCCTGCCGCAATCGCCTGGCCGATGGCAGCCTCGACAGCTATGCGGTTTTCCCGTCGGCAGCGAACGAAAGTGAAGGCAGCAGCGAGTCGGGTTCCGAACTGCAAACCCTGATCGGCCAGATCTGGTGCGAGCAATTGCAGGTCAAGCAAGTCAACGCCGACGATCACTTCTTCCTGCTCGGCGGCAACTCCATCGCCGCCACTCAAGTGGTTGCTCGCCTGCGTGAAGCGTTGGCTCTGGAGCTGAATCTGCGTCTGCTGTTCGAAGCGCCAACCCTCGGCGCGTTCGCCGCCGCCGTCGCCCGGCAACTACAGGATGGCGGCCTCGCCCAAGGCGCGATCACTCAGCTGTCGCGCAACGAAGCCATGCCGCAATCCCTGGCGCAAAACCGTTTGTGGATCACCTGGCAACTCGACCCGCAGAGCAGCGCCTACAACATTCCCGGCGCCTTGCGCCTGCGCGGCGAACTGGACGAAGACGCCTTGCGCGCCAGTTTCCAGCAACTGATCGAACGTCACGAATCCCTGCGCACGCGGTTTTTCGAGCGCGACGGTGTGGCCCTGCAACGGGTCGATGCTGCCGGTGAGTTCAATCTTCGAGTGATCGACATCAACGATGTGCCGGCCGCCGAGCGTGAAGTCCGCGCGCAACAAATCCGCGAGGACGAAGCCCGCACCCGGTTCGACCTGGAGAACGGCCCGCTGCTGTGGGTGACCCTGGTGCGCCTCGATGATGAGGATCATCAACTGCTGGTGACGATGCACCACATCATCGCCGACGGCTGGTCGCTGAACGTGCTGATCGACGAATTCTCGCGCCTGTATGCGGCGGCCTCTCAAGGCCAGGCCGCCAGCCTCCCGGCCTTGCCGACCCAATACGCCGACTACGGCAGTTGGCAGCGCCAGTGGCTGGCGCAAGGGGAGGGCGAACGGCAACTCGCTTACTGGAAAGAGCAGTTGGGTGATGAGCATCCGACCCTGAGCCTGGCCACCGACCACCCACGTTCGGCACAACACACCCACAGCGCCGCCCGCCACACGCTGCGATTGGACGCGAGCCTGAGCAACGCCATTCGCCAGACCGCCCAGGCCCATGAATCGACACCGTTCATGCTGTTGCTCGCAGCGTTCCAGAGCCTGTTGCATCGCTACAGTGGTCAGCGTGACATCCGCATCGGCGTGCCGAATGCCAACCGTCCACGCCTGGAAACCCAAGGGCTGATCGGCTTCTTCATCAACACCCAAGTGTTGCGTGCCGAAGTGGACTCGCGACTGCCATTCGTGGAGTTGCTGGCGCAAACCCGGCAAGCCTCATTGGGGGCGCAAGCGCATCAGGACCTGCCGTTCGAACAACTGCTCGAAGCTTTCCCGCAGGCCCGCGAACAAGGTCTGTTCCAGGTCATGTTCAACCATCAACAACGGGATCTCGGCGCTCTGCGTCGTCTGCCGGGGCTGCTCGCCGAAGAGCTGCCGTGGCACAGCCGCGAAGCCAAGTTCGACCTGCAACTGCACAGCGAAGAAGACCGCAACGGACGCTTGAGCCTGTCGTTCGACTACGCCAGTGAACTGTTCGACGCGGCGACCATCGAGCGTCTGGCCGAGCACTTCAGCAACCTGCTGCGAGCCATCTGTGAACGCCCGCAACAAGCGATCGGTGACCTGCAACTACTGACTACCGCCGAACACACTCAGCAAAATGACTGGAGCGTTGCCCCCTGCAACCCGGCACAGCAGTGGTTGCCGGAACTGCTCAACGAACAAGTACGCCAGACCCCGGAGCGCACCGCGTTGCTGTGGGACGGCGGCAGCCTGGACTTCGCCGAACTGCATACTCAGGCCAACCGCCTGGCGCATTACCTGCGCGACAAAGGCGTCGGCCCGGACGTGTGCGTGGCGATCGCCGCCGAACGTTCGCCGCAGTTGCTGATCGGTTTGCTGGCGATCATCAAGGCCGGCGGCGCTTATGTGCCGCTGGACCCGGATTACCCGGCTGAGCGCCTGGCCTACATGCTCAGCGACAGTGGCGTCGAGTTGTTGCTGACCCAAACCGAATTGCTCGACCGCTTGCCGGCCACTGATGGCGTCTGCGTGATTGCCATGGATGCCCTGCACCTGGAGAACTGGCCAAGCCATGCACCGGGTCTGCACCTGCACGGCGACAACCTGGCCTACGTGATTTATACCTCTGGTTCCACCGGCCAGCCCAAGGGCGTTGGCAACACTCACGCAGCGCTCGCTGAACGTCTGCAATGGATGCAGAACACTTATCGCCTGAACGATACCGACGTGCTGATGCAAAAAGCCCCGATCAGTTTTGACGTGTCGGTGTGGGAGTGTTTCTGGCCGTTGATTACCGGGTGCCGCTTGCTGATCGCCGGTCCCGGCGAACACCGCGATCCACACCGCATCGCACAACTGGTTCAGCAATACGGCGTGACCACGCTGCACTTTGTGCCGCCGCTGCTTTCGCTGTTCATCGACGAACCGCTGACCGCCGAATGCACCAGCCTGCGCCGGGTGTTTTCCGGCGGCGAAGCCTTGCCCGTCGAACTGCGCAACCGCGTGCTGACGCAACTGCCGGCGGTGCAACTGCACAACCGCTACGGCCCCACCGAAACCGCGATCAACGTCACCCACTGGCACTGCACAACCGCCGATGGCGAGCGCTCGCCGATTGGCCGGCCATTGGGCAACGTGCTGTGCCGGGTGCTCGATAGTGACCTCAACCCGGTGCCGGCCGGCGTGCCGGGTGAACTGTGCATCAGCGGTATCGGTTTGGCCCGAGGTTATTTGGGCCGTGCGGGGCTGACCGCTGAGCGTTTCGTGGTCGATCCACTGGGTGAGCAGGGTGCGCGTCTGTACCGCACCGGCGACCGTGCGCGCTGGACCGCTGATGGCGTAATCGAATACCTCGGTCGTCTCGATCAGCAGGTCAAACTGCGTGGCTTTCGTGTCGAGCCGCAAGAGATCGAAGCGCGGCTGTTGGCACAATCCGGCGTCGCCCAAGCGGTGGTGCTGGTGCGCGAAACGGCGGTCGGCGGGCAGTTGATCGGTTACTACACCGCCACTGATTCCACTGAAGACCTCGACACTCAAGCCGCACGCCTGAAAGCCGTGCTGGCCGCTGAGTTGCCGGAATACATGGTGCCGGCGCAACTGATGCGTCTGGACCAAATGCCCTTGAGCCCGAGCGGCAAACTCGATCGCCGCGCCTTGCCGGAACCTCAGTGGCACGTCCGCGAGCACGTCGAACCGGTCACGGCGCTTGAGCAACAAATCGCCGGCATCTGGCGTGAAGTGCTGGGCCAGACGCAGATCGGTCTGCGCGACGACTTCTTCGCCCTTGGCGGCCACTCGCTGCTGGCCACGCAAATCATCTCCCGTACCCGTCAGGCCTGCGACGTCGAGTTGCCGTTGCGAGCGCTGTTCGAGGCCAGTGAGCTGGGCGCGTTTGCCGAACAGGTTCGCTTGATCCAGGCCAGCGGCAAAACCAACCGGCAGCCACTGATCGAGAAGGTCGACCGCCGCCAACCGGTGCCGTTGTCCTATTCCCAGCAACGCATGTGGTTCTTGTGGCAGATGGAACCGGACAGCCCGGCCTACAACGTCGGCGGCATGGCGCGCTTGCGCGGCGTGCTGGATGTCGGGCGTTTCGAAGCGGCGCTGCAAGCGCTGGTCATGCGTCACGAAACCCTGCGCACGACGTTCCCGAGCATCGACGGCGTGGCCCGGCAACAGGTGCATCCGGACACCGGCCTGCGCATGGACTGGAAGGATTTCTCCGCGCTGGCGGCCGATACCCGTGAGCAGCGAGTCCAGCAACTGGCCGACAGCGAGGCGCACACGCCTTTCGATCTGGAAACCGGACCGTTGCTGCGCGCCTGCCTGGTCAAGACCGCCGAGCAGGAACATTACCTGGTGCTGACCCTGCACCACATCGTCACCGAAGGCTGGGCGATGGACATCTTCGCCCGGGAACTCAGCGCGCTCTACGAAGCGTTCGTCGATGACCGCGAATCACCGCTGCAACCCTTGCCGGTGCAGTACCTGGATTACAGCGTGTGGCAGCGTCAGTGGCTGGAATCCGGCGAACGTCAGCGCCAGCTCGATTACTGGACCGCGCAACTGGGCCGCGAACATCCTCTGCTGGAGTTGCCCGCCGATCGTCCGCGTCCGCCGGTGCAAAGTCATCAGGGCGAACTGTTTCGCTTCGACCTCAGCGATGACCTCGCGGCGCGGGTTCGTGCCTTCAACGCAGACAACGGCCTGACCCTGTTCATGACCATGACCGTCGCCCTGGCCGTGCTGCTTTACCGCTACAGCGGCCAGACCGACCTGCGCATCGGTGCGCCGGTGGCCAACCGCATTCGTCCGGAAAGCGAAGGGCTGATCGGCGCGTTCCTCAACACCCAAGTGCTGCGTTGCCAGCTCGACGGGCAGATGTCCGTGGGCGAGTTGTTCGAGCAGGTTCGCCACACGGTGATCGAAGGCCAGTCCCATCAGGACCTGCCGTTCGATCACTTGGTCGAAGCCTTGCAGCCACCGCGCAGCGCCGCTTACAACCCGCTGTTCCAGGTGATGTGCAACGTGCAGCGCTGGGAGTTCCAGCAGAGTCGCAACCTGGCCGGGATGACCGTCGAGTACCTGGCCAACGATGCGCGAGCGACCAAGTTCGACCTCAACCTGGAAGTCACCGACCTCGACCATCGCCTCGGTTGCTGCCTGACTTACAGCACCGATCTGTTCGATGAGCCGCGCATTGCGCGCATGGCCGGGCACTGGCGCAATCTGCTGGAAGCGTTGCTGGCCGATCCGCAACAGCGCTTGAGTGAACTGCCGTTGCTCGACGCCACTGAGCAGCAAAACCTGCTCGACAACCTCGGCATCGAGCCGGGTGAGCATCGCCTCGATCAATGCATCCATCAGCTGTTCGCTGAGCAGGCGCTGGTACGCAAGGACGCGCCGGCGCTGACGTTCGCCGGGCAAACCCTGAGCTACGCCGAGCTCGATAGCCGCGCCAATCGTCTGGCCTGGATGCTCCGTGAGCGCGGTGTCGGGCCGCACGTGCGGGTCGGCTTGGCGTTGGAACGTTCGCTGGAGATGGTCATCGGCTTGCTGGCAATCCTCAAGGCGGGCGGCGCCTATGTGCCCCTGGACCCGGAATACCCGCTGGATCGCCTGCACTACATGATCGAAGACAGTGGCATCGGTTTGTTGCTCAGCGATGCGGCGATGTTCGCGGCACTCGGTGAATTGCCGGCCAGCGTCGGTCGTTGGTGCCTGGAAGACGATGCCGCGGACCTGGCCAATTACCCGGCCAGCGAGCTGCCGTTTATCAGTATGCCGCAGCATCAGGCGTACCTGATTTACACCTCGGGCTCCACCGGAAAACCGAAAGGCGTGGTGGTGTCCCACGGTGAAATCGCCATGCATTGCCGCGCGGTGATCGAGCGTTTCGGCATGCGCCCGGATGATTGCGAGCTGCATTTTTATTCAATCAACTTCGATGCCGCGACCGAGCGTCTGCTGGTGCCGCTATTGAGCGGTGCGCAGGTGGTCCTTCGCGCTCAAGGCCAGTGGGACGCGCAGGAAATCTGCGGGCTGATTCGTCGCCACCACATCAACATCCTCGGCTTCACCCCAAGCTACGGCAGCCAGTTGGCGCAATGGCTGGCGACCCAGGGCGAAACCCTGCCGGTGCGCTTGTGCATCACCGGTGGCGAAGCCCTGACTGGCGAACACTTGCAGCGGATTCGCGCGGCGTTCAAACCGAGCCTGTTTTTCAACGCGTACGGCCCGACCGAAACTGTGGTCATGCCGCTCGCCAGCCTGGCCCCCGAGCAATTGGAAGAAGGGCTGGGCAGTGTGCCGATTGGCAGCGTGATCGGCGCTCGGGTGGCGTACATTCTCGACGCCGATCTGGCGTTGTTGCCGCAAGGCGCGACCGGCGAGTTGTATGTCGGCGGCGCCGGTCTGGCGCAGGGTTATCACCAACGTCCGGGGATGACCGCCGAACGCTTTGTCGCTGATCCTTTTGCCGCGAACGGCGGACGCTTGTACCGCACCGGCGACCTTGTCCGTCAGCGCGCCGATGGCCTGGTCGAGTACCTCGGCCGTATCGACCATCAAGTGAAGATCCGTGGTTTTCGCATCGAACTGGGCGAGATCGAAACCCGTCTGCTGGAACATGAGTCGATCCGTGAAGCGGTCGTGCTGGCGCTCGATGCGCCGAGCGGCAAGCAACTGGTGGGCTATCTGGTTACAAACGTGGCCGAGCAGGATGAAGCGCAACAAACTGCACTGCGCGAAGCGTTGAAGGCGCACCTCAAATCTCAGTTGCCGGATTACATGGTGCCGACGCACTTGATCCTGCTGGCCAGGATGCCGCTGACCGCCAACGGCAAACTCGACCGCCGCGCACTGCCTGCACCGGACCAGGAGTTGAATCGTCAGCAATACGTGGCGCCGAGCAACGAACTTGAACTGACCCTGGCCGGCATCTGGTGCGAAGTGTTGAACGTGCGGCAGGTCGGCCTTAACGACAACTTCTTCGAACTGGGCGGCGATTCGATCCTGTCGATCCAGGTGGTCAGCCGGGCGCGGCAGCAGGGTATTCACTTCAGCCCGCGCGACCTGTTCCAGCACCAGACCGTACAGACGTTGGCTGCGGTGGCGACCCGCACCGAGCAGTTCACCGCCGAGCAAGGTTTGCTCACGGGTGAATCGCGTATGACGCCCATTCAGCATTGGTTCTTCGACACCGAAATCCCGCAGCGTCAACACTGGAACCAGGCGTTGCTGCTGGCGCCGACCGTGGCGCTGGAGCCGCATCGCCTGGAGCAAGCGCTGCTGGCAGTGATCGAACAGCACGATGCCTTGCGCCTGCGCTTCACCGAAGTCGCCGGTCATTGGCAGGCCGAGCATCAGGCAGTTTCCGACGCTGCCGTGCTGTGGCAAGTGCAGGTGCCGACGATGGACACATGCGCGGCGCTGTTCGCCGAAGCCCAGCGCAGCCTCGACCTTGAACAAGGGCCGCTGCTGCGGGCGCTGCTGGTCGATGATCCCGAGGGACAACAACGGTTGTTCATTGCCATTCACCACTTGGTGGTGGATGGGGTGTCGTGGCGGGTGCTGCTGGACGATCTGCAAACGGTTTATCGTCAACTGGACGCAGAGCAGTCAGTAAAACTGCCGGCGAAAACCAGTGCCTTCAGGGACTGGGCCGCACGGTTGCAGGCTTACGCCGGCAGCGAATCCCTGCGGGAAGAATTGCTCTGGTGGCAGTCGCAACTGGCTGGCCCAAGCGCTGAATTGCCGTGTGATCGGCCTCGGGGCGGGCAGCAGAATCGTCACGCGCAAACCGTCAGCGTGCGCCTCGACAGCGAGCACACCCGCCAACTGTTGCAACAGGCACCGGCGGCTTATCGCACCCAAGTCAACGATTTACTGCTGACAGCGTTGGCCCGTGTGTTGTGCCGCTGGAGCGGTCATGCGTCGGCATTGATTCAACTCGAAGGCCACGGTCGCGAAACCCTATTCGACGAAATCGACCTGACCCACACTGTCGGCTGGTTCACCAGCGCGTATCCGCTACGCCTCACACCTGCGAACGGGCAGGGTGCATCGATCAAGGCGATCAAGGAGCAACTGCGCGCGGTGCCGCATAAAGGCCTGGGGTATGGCGTGCTGCGCTACCTGGCCGATGGCCTGTGCCGACAGACCATGGCCGCGCTGCCGGTGGCGCCGATCACCTTCAACTACCTTGGCCAGTTCGACCAGAACTTCGGCAGCGATGCGCTGTTCCGTCCGCTCGATGAGCCGGTGGGTGCGGCCCATGATCCGCATGCGCCGCTGCCCAACGAACTGAGCATCGACAGTCAGGTGTACGGTGGTGAACTGGTGCTGCGCTGGACTTTCAGCGCCGAACGCCACGACCGACAAACCATCACCGACCTGGCGCAGGCGTATCTGGATGAATTGCACAGCCTGATCCAGCACTGCCTGAGCGACCACGCGGGCGGCCTGACGCCGTCGGACTTCCCGTTGGCCAAACTGACTCAGCCGCAACTCGACGCGTTGCCGGTTCCGGCAGCGATGATCGAAGACGTCTACCCGCTGACCCCGATGCAGGAAGGCATGTTGCTGCACACCTTGCTCGAACCGGGCACCGGCCTCTACTACATGCAGGACCGCTACCGCATCAACAGCGAGCTCGACCCGGAGCGTTTCGCCCAGGCCTGGCAAGCGGTGATCGCCCGTCACGAAGCCTTGCGCGCGTCGTTCTGCTGGAACGTCGGCGAAGACATGCTGCAAGTGATCCATAAACCCGGCAGCACGCCGATCGAGTATCTGGACTGGAGCGCGGTTGCCGAAACCGAGCAAGAACCAAAGCTGCAGGCGCTGCTGAAAAGCGAGCGCGAGGCCGGGTTCGATCTGCTCAACCAGGCACCGTTCCATCTGCGTTTGATCCGCGTCGGCGCGGCGCGCTACTGGTTCATGATGAGCAACCACCACATCCTCATCGATGCCTGGTGCCGTTCGCTGCTGATGAACGACTTCTTCGAGATCTACACCGCCCTCGGCGAAGGCCGGCAAGCGCAACTGGCCGTGCCGCCGCGTTATCGCGATTACATCGGCTGGCTGCAACGCCAGAGCCTGGCCGAGGCGCGGCAGTGGTGGCGGCAGAACCTGCAAGGTTTCGAGCGCACCACGCCGATTCCGAGCGACCGGCCGTTCCTGCGTGAACATGCCGGCGACAGCGGCGGCATGATCGTCGGCGACCGTTACACGAGGCTTGATGCCCGGGACGGCGCGCAATTGCGCGAACTGGCCCAGGCCCATCAGCTGACCGTCAACACCTTCGCCCAGGCGGCGTGGGCGCTGGTGCTGCGTCGCTTGAGCGGCGATCGCGACGTGCTGTTCGGCGTCACGGTGGCCGGGCGGCCGGTGGAGATGCCAGAGATGCAGCGCACCGTTGGGCTGTTCATCAACAGCATCGCCCTGCGGGTGAAAATGCCCGAGGACGATCAGCGCTGCAGCGTTCGTCAGTGGCTCAGCGGTTTGCTCGACAGCAACATGCAACTGCGCGAATACGAGTACCTGCCGCTGGTGAGCATTCAGGAAAACAGCGAGTTGCCTAAAGGCCAGCCACTGTTCGACAGCCTGTTCGTGTTCGAAAACGCCCCGGTGGAAGTCTCGGTGCTGGACCGTGCGCAAAGCCTCAATGCCACTTCGGATTCGGGCCGCACCCACACCAACTTCCCGTTGACGGCGGTCTGCTATCCGGGGGATGACCTGGGCTTGCACTTGTCCTACGACCAGCGTTACTTCGACGAATCCACCGTCGAGCGCATGCTCGGTGAGTTCAAGCGCCTGTTGCTGGCGCTGGTCGAGGGCTTCCACGGTGACATGGCCGATTTGCCGCTGTTGGGCGCCGAGGAACAGGACTTCCTGATCCATGGCTGCAACCAGAGCCAACACGACTATCCGCTGGAGCAGAGCTATGTCTCACTGTTCGAAGCGCAGGTTGCCCGGCATCCGCAGCGAATTGCCGCCAGTTGTCTCGATCAGCAACACAGCTATGTTGAGCTGAACCAGCGCAGCAACCGTCTCGGCCATGCCTTGATCGCTGCAGGCGTCGGCCTCGATCAACCGGTGGCGCTGCTCGCCGAGCGTAATCTCGATCTGCTGGGCATGATTATCGGCAGCTTCAAGGCCGGTGCCGGTTACCTGCCGCTGGACCCGGGCCTTCCGAGTCAACGTCTAAGCCGCATCATCGACCTGAGCCGCACGCCGTTGCTGGTCTGCACCCAGGCGTGCCGTGAACAAGCCGTCACGCTGCTGGAGGAATTCGGATGTGCCAACCGGCCTCGATTGCTGGTCTGGGAAGACGTGCAGGCGAGCGACGTTTCGGTGGCCAATCCGGGTATCTACAGTGGCCCGGACAACCTCGCCTACGTGATCTACACCTCGGGCTCCACAGGCCTGCCGAAGGGCGTGATGGTCGAGCAGCGCGGCATGCTCAATAACCAGTTGAGCAAGGTGCCGTACCTGAAGCTGAGCGACGCCGATGTGATCGCCCAGACCGCTTCGCAAAGCTTCGATATTTCGGTCTGGCAGTTCCTCGCGGCGCTGTTGTTCGGTGCTCGGGTGGACATCGTGCCGAACAGCATCGCCCATGATCCCCAAGGCTTGCTGGCCCACGTCCAGAGCCAGGGCATTAGCGTGCTGGAAAGCGTGCCGTCGCTGATTCAGGGCATGCTCGCCCAGGACTGCATGAGCCTCGATGGCCTGCGCTGGATGTTGCCGACCGGTGAAGCGATGCCGCCGGAACTGGCGCATCAATGGTTGCTGCGTTACCCGCAGATGGGGCTGGTGAACGCTTATGGCCCGGCGGAATGCTCGGACGATGTGGCGTTCTTCCGGGTCGACCTGGCTTCGACCCGTGGCAGCTATTTGCCGATCGGTACGCCGACCGACAACAACCGTTTGTACCTGCTCGATGGCGCGCTGGAGCTGGTGCCGTTGGGGGCAGTGGGGGAATTGTGCGTGGCCGGCGCCGGGGTCGGGCGCGGTTATGTGAGCGATCCGGCGCGCACGGCACAGGTGTTTGTGCCGAACCCATTCGGTGCGCCTGGGGATCGTCTGTATCGCACCGGCGACTTGGCCCGTCGGCGCAGTGATGGCGTGCTGGAATACGTCGGACGTATCGATCATCAAGTGAAGATTCGCGGGTACCGTATCGAGCTGGGTGAAATCGAAGCGCGTCTGCATGAGCAGCCGGAAGTTCGCGACGCGGCGGTCGGGGTGCAGGAGGGCGTCAACGGCAAGCATCTGGTCGGCTATCTGGTGGCAGCGGATTCGGCGCTCAATCCGAACGAACGACTGGAGCGGATCAAGCAGCGCCTGCGTGCCGAGTTGCCGGAATACATGGTGCCGCTGCACTGGTTGTGGCTCGACAAGCTGCCGCTCAACGCCAACGGCAAACTCGATCGCAAGGCCTTGCCAGCACTGGAGATCGGCCAGTTGCAGAGCCAGGACTATCAGGCGCCGGGCAATCAGCTGGAGCAGACCTTGGCGGATATCTGGGCCGAAGTGTTGAAGGTCGAGAAGGTTGGCGTGCGTGACAACTTCTTCGAGCTGGGTGGGCATTCGCTGTTGGCCACGCAAATTGCCTCGCGGGTACAAAAAGCCCTGCAACGCAACGTACCACTGCGGGCGATGTTCGAGTGCAGCACGGTGGCGGAGTTGGCCGAGTACATCGACGGGTTGGCGGTGAGCGACATCACCGAGGAGAAGGTGGATCGGTTGAATGACCTGATGGCGGAGCTGGAGGGGCTTTAACCCGGGTTGACTGCCGAGCCCACGCGGCTCAGGCTTCCCGTGGTTTTTTAATGGATCCTCTTTCACCAGGGAGACAGTCGATGCCCTTCGTAACGGTTGATGGACAAGCGCTTCACTACATAGATCAAGGCACAGGTCCGGCGGTATTGCTGGCCGGGAGCTACCTGTGGGACCAGGCCATGTGGGCGCCGCAGATTGCGGTGCTGTCGCAGCACTATCGGGTCATTGCCCTGGACCTCTGGGGCCATGGCGAGTCCGGGCGGATGCCCGAGGGCATGACGTCGCTGGATGACGTGGCGCGTCAGGCACTGGCATTGCTCGATCATCTGGACATCGATCGCGTCACGCTGGTCGGTCTTTCGGTCGGTGGCATGTGGGGCGTTCGCCTGGCACTGTCGGCGCCGCAGCGGCTCAACGGGCTGGTGCTGATGGATACTTACGTTGGTGTCGAACCGGAACCGACTCGTCAGTATTACTTCTCGCTGTTCAAACAGATCGAAGACAGCGGTGAGATCTCGTCGCAACTGCTCGACATTATTGTGCCGATCTTCTTCCGTCCGGGCATCGATCCGCAGTCGGCTTTGTATCAGGATTTCCGCGCCAGGCTGGCTGCATTGCCAGTCAACCGGCTGCGTGAAAGCATCGTGCCGATGGGGCGGATCACGTTTAGTCGTGATGATTTGTTGCCGCGCCTGGCTCAGCTGAACCCTGAAACCACGCTGTTGATGTGTGGCGACCAGGACAAACCTCGGCCGCCATCGGAAACCCAAGAGATGGCCGAGTTGATCGGTTGCCCGTATGTGCTGGTGCCGGAGGCGGGGCATATTTCCAGTCTGGAGAATCCGCAGTTTGTTACAGATGCGCTGCTGAAATTTCTGGCCGACAGAAATCCGTGTAGCGCTTGATTAAAAAGATCGTCCGAACGCGGCCCGAGCCTTCGGACGATCTTTTGATCTTTATTTGGGCCCGAGAATCTTCAGCAACTTGTCCGGCGACGGCGCGCCTTGCTGTTGTTGCAACTGGCCCTTTTCATCCATGTAGAAAATCGCCGGGGTGGCGGCCAGTTCCAGGTCTTCCATCAACTTCATGTTCGCCGCCAGTTTCGCCTGAACCGCCGGTGGTACGTCCTTCAAGGCCTTGAGCGAGCTGCCCTTGCCGGATTTCTCGTGTTCTTCCAGGGCTTTCTGCGGATCCTTGGCGGCCAGCAGCGCGGCGGATTTGCCCGGGCTGTCTTCGCGAATGATGCCGACCATGATGTGTCGCAACTGCACCTTGCCGGCCTGGACCCACGGCCGTGCCTGTTCCCAGAACATGTTGCAGTACGGGCAGTTCGGGTCGCTGAACAGGTAGACGACCCGTGGTGCGTCCTTATTGCCGTCACCGATCCAACTGCTTGCTTCCATCTTGCCCCAGACTTCCTTGGCCATCGGCGCGTAGACCAGTTTCTGCAACGGTGCGCTGCTCAGGTCATTGCCGTCGGCGTCGTATAGATTGCCGAGCAGCACATGTTTGCCGTCCGGGGTCAGGTACAGCGTCATGCCGCGGTTCTGGTACTGCGCCGCGTAACCGCGCAGGCCGTCGGGCGCGTCGAAGGTACCGACGATTTTGGCGCCCTTGGCTTCGATCTTCTTGATTGCTTCAGGCAGTTCTTCGGCCTGTACCGACGGCAGGTGCAGCAGGGCAGCACCCAGGGTCAGTGTCAGCAGGTGGCGGAGGCGGAGCATGGCAATTTCCTTGAAGGCGTGGCCGAGGTGGCCGGGTTCGGGGTGTCGAAGTGTTCCAGGGCGCGGGCCAGGCTGGCTTCCGACAACTCACCCAGGTGACTGCCCAACAGATACCCGTTGGGGCTATAGAACAGCGTAGTCGGCAATGCCATGGAACCCACGGCCTGGCTCAATCGACCGCTGCCATCGAACAGCACGTTGGTCAGGCTCAGGCCCTGGGTTTCGAGGAAAGTGGCGACGCTCTGCATGCTTTCGCTCTGGTTGACGAACAGGAAGGTCAGGTCCGGGCGCTGTTGCTGGGCGTTCTCCAGCACCGGCATTTCCCGGCGGCACGGCGGGCACCAGGTGGCCCAGAGGTTGATGACCAATGGGCCGCCCTGGTAGTCGCTGAGTTGTAGGGTCTGGCCAGCGGCATTGCGCAAGGTGATCTGCGGCAGGCGCGTGCCTTGTTCGTAAATACTCAGGGAGAAACTCGCCAGCAGCCAGAACACCAGACCGCTGGCCACGCCAAAGCCCAACGGCCGACGCAGGCCCGGTTGACGCCAGCCTCGGTACAACGTCGCCAGCAGGAGCACGACCACCCCTGGCCAGGCAAGAAAACCACCGTCGCGCAGGTCGATGATCTGCCACGGGTCGTTGCGATAATGTGCCCAGTAGGCAATCACGAAGCCGACCCGGGCCGCCAACATGCCCAACAGGAACAGGCTGAACAGTACCGATTCCGGGTTCTCGCCGCCACGCTTGGCCACCCGCCAGCCGACAAACGTCGCCAGCGCCAGGGCACTGATCAGCAGCAAATGGTTAAGCGCGATGGCAAAGGTGCCGAGGGTAAAGGTCAGCATTAACGAGCGTCTCGGGTGGTGGTCCAGCGTTGCAGGAAAGTGCCAGCATCGACCTCGCCGGTGATGCGCTGGCTGCGACGCTCTTCGCCGTCGGTGCCGATCCACAGCAGGCTCGGCGGCCCCGGCACTTTATAACGGCCGAGCAGTTCGCGGCTGGCGGCATTGTCGGCGGTGACGTCCAGCCGTAGCAAGCGCACATCGCTCAGCGCATCCAGCACCTGGGGTTTGCCGAAGACCTGTTTTTCCATGACTTTGCACGACACACACCAGTCGGCGTAGTAGTCCAGCAGCACCCATTGGCCCTGGGCCTTGGCGGCGTCGAGCTCACGTTGTAGGGAAGCGGGCTCCTTGATCGTAGTGAATGCATCGTGAGCGCTCGGCGAGACAGCGCCGGTACGACCGGCGCTGTACACCTGCAACGGCTGATACGGATCGTCACTGCCGCCCGCCGCACCGACCACCAGCAGGCTGCCCCATAACCCCAACAGCAGCGAACTGGCGCCGAACAGGTGGGCAACGCGACCAAATCCCTGGGACTGCTTCCAGGCGCTGTAGGCGGTGATCAGCAGCAAACCGCCACACAAACCGAGCCACAGCGATTCATCCAGCACCGGACGCAGCATCAGCAAAGCCGTGGCGAGAAACAGGAAACCGAACACACCCTTGAGCAGGTTCATCCATGCGCCAGGTTTAGGCAGGAAGCGATTGCCGACGGTGACCAGCAGTAACAGCGGCACACCGATGCCGATGCCCAGGGCGAACAGAATCAACCCGCCGTGCAGCGCATTGCCGCTCTGGGCGATATAGAGCAGGGCGCCGGCCAATGGGGCAGTCATGCACGGTCCCACCAACAGACCGGACAAGGCCCCCAGCACACCGGCGCCCATCAGGTTGCCACCGCGCTGGCTGCGTGAAACATGTTCCAGCCGATCCCGCACGGCCACCGGCAATTGCAGTTCAAAAAAACCGAACATCGGCAAGGCCAGCAGTACGAACACCGCCGCAAAGCTGCCCAACAGCCATGGATTCTGCAGCAGCGCTTGAAGGTTCGCGCCGAGCGATGCCGCCAGAACACCCATCGCCGCATACACCAGCGCCATGCTGATCACATAACTGCCGGCGAGGGCAAAACCGCGTTTGGGCGTGGCACCACTGCCAACGATCAACCCCGCCAGAATCGGCAGCATCGGCAACGAGCAAGGGGTGAAGGCCAGCAACAGGCCCAGACCAAAGAACACCAACAAGCTCCAGCCCAGCGCACGTTGTTGCAGGTCACTGGCCAGGGCTTGATCCGGTGCTTCGTTGACCACTGCAGTGGCAACATTGCCGCCCAGGTCCACGACCTGAGTCTGCGGTGGATAACACAAGCCGGCATCGGCACAACCCTGGAAACCTACCTTGATCTGACCGGTGGCACCGGCCGGAATCTTCAGTTCCAGACCCTGACGATATACCGGCTGCTCTCCGAAGAACTCGTCACTGTGCGTTTCACCTTCGGGTAACACAGGACGCTGCTCCCCAAGCAAGCCATCGAATTTCAGACGCTTCTGATAGAGGTAATAACCGTCGGTAATCTGCCAATAGAGCTGTGTTTCACCTGAATCAAGGCGTTCGGAGGTGAAGACGAATGCCTTTTCCACCGGCAGAAATTCGGGTTTGGCTTCGAACGGATTGGTCCCTGCCTGGGCTACACCCGAGATCAAGAGAACGAAAAATAGAAACAGTCGACGCATGGGTAAGCCTTATCCCTGTGCAAGTGAGGTGCACAATGGGTGGCGGCGATTAACCGATGATTAACCGCCGCCTGGCCTTGAACCTCAGCCCCGCAAGAGTCCGGGCCAATTGCCGTCATTGATTTTCACAGGGCCGGTCTCTGCCTTGTTGTTCTTGAGGTTGTACCTGATGTATTCGTTGTTCGTGAGGAAAATATAGTAGTAGGTGTCGATAAGGGGCGCGTCGTTTTGCACCGCCGTTATAATTCGATCTTTATAGTGTGACAGTCCTGGCCAGGAGTCGGGCGTTATCGGCAGTCGTGTGGTTGTTTTTGTGATGTAGTTAAAGGTGATGTAGTGCCCATCATTCATCAGGAATCGAAATACATTTTTTGGCGCAAAGGTATCCCACCACGTGCCGGCAACTATGTTGTCAAAGTAAGGAAGTAGGGAGTGCCATGGGGAGTTTTCAAGGCGATAGTTTGCGACTGGCTTGTCAAGGTCCTGATCGTACTTGCAGACCATCGGCGTATCGCCGCCGTAATAAAATAGCCACAGAATATCATCGCCTCCGCCCCAGGAACCGCCCAGTGCAGGAGCTGTGAATCCGAAACGCAGGTTTTTGAGTTGAGCATGAACGGCCCCCCAATTACCGGATGTAATATTGGCAGGAAAACCCGCTTCTACCGTGTTCGAGGCAATATCAAATCGTGAATATTGATTGGTGTCTTTGAAGAAGAAATAGATTTTATCTTTTCCGGCGCGCCAGTCGACGGCAACAAAGTTGTTGAGTTTTGGCATGAACTGAATCCTTTCAGTTAAGTGAGGTTTTGTTTGTGTGGTGTTTTTAAATGAGTGGTTGGTTGTGGTTTGTGTCGGGTTTAGATTATCGCGATGTAATGCTATTCAGTATGGTTTTTTAGAGGGAGGTTGTTTCGGTTTGAAACCGGTCTGTGTACTGCCAACTAACTGACGCACTGAAATGATCAGGCGATTATCAAATACCCCTCTGATACGCTGGTGCGACGGCTGAACGGCAGCGATGCTTCTCGTCGGCAGTGGGCCTTGCCATAATTGCGGCTTAATCCTCAGCTGCTTCACTCGCTTTTTTGTCCTGGGGGCTCCCATGCATGTACTGGTTTGCGAAGACGATGAGCTGATCGCCAGCGGTATTGTTGCCGGCCTGACCGCACAAGGCCTGACCGTCGAGCACGTCGCCACCGCGTCGACTGCCCGGGCGATGCTCAAGGTGGCTGAGTTCGATGTCATGGTGCTCGACCTTGGCCTTCCCGATGAGGATGGCCTGAAGCTGTTGCAGCAGTTGCGTCACAGCGGCCTGGAGATTCCGGTGTTGATTCTCACGGCGCGGGATTCGGTCACCGATCGCGTTGACGGCTTGCAGGCCGGGGCCGACGATTACTTGCTCAAGCCTTTTGACCTGCGCGAACTGGCAGCGCGCCTGCACACGTTGCTGCGGCGAGTGGCGGGGCGCAGCGTTAACCTGATCGAGCACGGTCGTTTGACCTACGATCCGAGCAGCCGCGAAACCATGCTGGGTGGCCAGCCGGTGGACCTTTCCCGTCGCGAGCAATCGCTGTTGCAAGCCTTGCTGCACAACCGTGGTCGCGTACTCTCAACCGAGCAACTGAAAGACAGCGTCTACGGTTTCAACGATGAGCTGGAAAGCAACGCCCTTAACGTCCATATCCATCACCTGCGGCGTAAACTCGGCAATGGCATTGTCGAGACGGTGCGTGGCCTGGGCTATCGCCTGGGGCCGGCCGATGGCGGAGAAGAATCGAAGTGATGAGCCTGCGTTTGCGTCTGAGCCTGACCCTCGGCGCCGCATTTGCGCTGATCTGGGCCCTGGCCGCCGCCTGGATGCTCAGCGATCTGCGCAACCAGATGATGTTTTCCCTCGACCAGCGGCTGGTCGCCTCGGCGCGGATGGTCGCCGGGCTACTGGAGCAACTGCCGGCGTTGCCGAGCAAGGGCGAGGGCACCCATTTCAGCGCTGAACAACTGAATATCCCCGGCGGCATGGCCTGTCAGGTCAGCTCGTTGCGCGGCGAGATTCTGGCCCGCAGCCACAGCAACCCCGAGCAAGCGCTGGAAGCCGAGAAAATGGGCTTCCACGATCAGATTATCGACGGCGCGCCATGGCGCAGTTTCACCCTGGCGCGGGGCGATGTGCGCATCACTACCGCCGACCGGCAGATCGAGCGTGAAGCGCTGAACATGTCCATTCTGCTGGCGGCTTCGGTGCCGGTCGGCGTGGCGCTGCTTGGCTGCCTGTGCCTGTTGTGGCTCGGCATCGGTCAGGGGCTGGCACCGCTCAATCGTATGCGCGATGCGTTGATGCGGCGTAGCGCCGATTCTCTGGAGCCATTGCAGATCCAGCCGTTGCCCAGCGAATTGCAGCCGTTGCTGGAAACCCAGAATCAGTTGTTCCAGCGCATCGGCAAGACCATCGAGCGTGAACGGCGCCTGACCGGTGATGCGGCGCACGAATTGCGTAGCCCGCTGACTGCGATCAAAACCCATCTGCAAGTGGCGCGCATGACCGACGGTGCCGCGCGGGATCAGTCCCTGGCCCGGGCTGAAGAGGGCGCCGACCGCCTGCACCGTACCCTTGAACAATTGCTGTTGCTGGCGCGTGTCGAGGGCAGCCTGTCGTTCGATGATGGCGTGCAGTGCAGCGCTGAGCAGGTGGCGAAACTGGCGATTCAGGATGCGGCCAGCGGCGATCGTCAGCGGATCAAGTTTCAGGTGCCGGCCAGATTCTCCGATGCGCCGCTGCAAATGCCCGCAGTGCTGTCGATTGCTGCATTGCGTAACTTGCTCGACAACGCCCTGCGCCATACGCCGGGCGATGGGGCGGTGGAGCTGAGTCTGGAAACCAATGGCAATCGTGTGCACTTTTTGGTGCGCGACCACGGCCCGGGAATTGCCGAAGACGACTTGCAACACCTGACTCAACGCTTCTGGCGCAACGGCCAGAGCACCGGTTGCGGCCTCGGCCTGGCGATTGTCCAGGCCATCGTCCAGCGCTGCGGCTGTACCCTGCATTTCGACAGCCGGCCGGATGGCCTGCGGGTTGAATTGACGATGCCGTTGCAACCTGTCTAACAGACACCGCTCCCACAGGGTGTCTATGTCGCACACCAAATGTAACGTCTCTCCGTTGGCCACCCGGCCCCCACGGCGTTATCGTCCCCGGCAGCTTTGACTCAATGGATTGAGGTAACAGCGCAATGACTGCATCGATACACATCTGCAAGGCAACGTCTGCCGACGCCGGCATCATCAGCCGGATCGTCGAGCGCTCCATTCGCGTCGGCTGCGCGCTCGACCACCGCAATGATCCACGAACGGTTGCCACCTGGACCCACAACAAAACCATCGAACACGTGCAGCCCTGGCTGAACGACCCGCGTTTGTACCTGAACATCGCTCTGTTGCAAGACAAACCGGTCGGCGTCGCCATGGCGGCGATCAGCGGCAAGGTTGCGTTTTGTTACGTGCAGCCGGAATGGTTTCGACGCGGCGCCGGACAAGCGCTGGTGCATGATCTGGAGACGTGGTTGATCACTCAGGGTTTGCCCCAGGCACGTCTCAACAGCACGCGCACCGGCGAAGCGTTTTATCTCCACCTGGGTTACCGGGTTTGCGCCGAAGCTTTCACGGTGGCGGGGCTCCACGCCATTCCCATGCACAAGGCGCTGCCACCACCGTCATAGAAAGCTGATCGAGGGGCTAAATCCTCGAGCCCTTGATGCGTTTCCAGAACAGGAAAACCTGCAAGTGCGCCCCATGAACGGAATGCGCACCTGCCCGGTGTGCAGTTTTGGTCACTATCAACAGGGGTCGAGAGATGTCAGTCGCTACCAGCCTTATCGAAGATCAGCCGGCCCGGATTGCCCCGACGCCTGCCGAGACGCTTTATCAGTTCAACGAATCGCCGCTGTTGGCCCGTCAGAGCCAACAGGAATCGAACGCCCGCAGCTACCCGCGACGCATACCCCTGGCACTCAAGCGTGCCAAGGGCATTTATGTCGAAGACGTCGAAGGCCGTTGTTTCATCGATTGCCTGGCCGGTGCCGGGACCCTGGCCCTGGGGCACAACCATCCGGTGGTGATCGAAGCGATCCAGCAAGTGCTGAGCGATGAACTGCCGCTGCACACCCTCGACCTGACCACGCCGGTCAAGGACCGGTTTGTCCAGGACCTGTTCGGCCTGCTGCCGCCGGCATTGGCCGCTGAAGCGAAGATTCAGTTCTGTGGCCCCACTGGCACCGATGCCGTGGAAGCCGCGCTGAAGCTGGTGCGTACCGCCACCGGGCGCAGCACCGTCTTGTCGTTCCAGGGCGGTTACCACGGCATGAGTCAGGGCGCGCTGAGCCTGATGGGCAGTCTGGGACCGAAAAAGCCGTTGGGTGCCTTGCTCGGCAATGGCGTGCAGTTCATGCCGTATCCCTACGATTACCGTTGCCCGTTCGGGCTCGGTGGCGCGCAGGGAGTGCAGGTCAACCTGAATTACCTGGAGAACCTGCTGAACGATCCAGAGGCTGGCGTGCAACTGCCGGCTGCGGTGATCGTCGAAGTGGTGCAGGGCGAGGGCGGGGTGATTCCGGCCGATCTCGACTGGCTGCGCGGTTTGCGGCGCATCACCGAGCAGGCCGGCGTGGCGCTGATCGTCGATGAGATTCAGAGCGGCTTCGCCCGCACCGGCAAGATGTTTGCCTTCGAACACGCCGGAATCATTCCGGACGTGGTGGTGATGTCCAAGGCCATCGGCGGCAGCCTGCCGCTGGCGGTGGTGGTCTATCGCGACTGGCTCGACACCTGGCTGCCGGGCGCCCATGCCGGAACCTTCCGCGGTAATCAGATGGCCATGGCCGCAGGCTCTGCGGTGATGCGCTACCTGACCGAACACAAGGTTTGCGAGCACGCCGCCACCATGGGTGAGCGCTTGAGCGAACACCTGCACATCCTGCAGCGGGACTTCCCGCAGCTGGGCGACATTCGCGGACGTGGCTTGATGCTGGGTGTCGAATTGGTCGACCCGGCTGGTGCGCCGGATGCTCAAGGCCATCCACCGGTATTCGGTCGTCTGGCGTCGTTGGTGCAGCGCGAATGTCTCAAGCGTGGGTTAATCCTCGAGCTGGGCGGGCGTCATGGCGGTGTCGTGCGTTTCCTGCCGCCGTTGGTGATCACCGCTGCCGAAATCGATCGGGTGGCCGACATTTTCGGCAGGGCCATGGCCGCAGCCGTCGCCAGCCTCTAAATTTTTCAGCGCCTTTAACGTTCCTTCTACATAACGGCTGCGCGCGGTGTGCAGCCCACCCTATAGCGATGGAGAGACAGCATGACGTCAGTATTCGACCGCGAGGACATCCTCTTTCAGGTCGTGGTCAACCACGAAGAGCAATACTCGATCTGGCCCGACTACAAAGCCGTGCCACAAGGCTGGCGCACCGTGGGCAAGAGCGGCCTGAAAAAGGAATGCCTGGCCTACATCGAAGAGGTCTGGACTGACATGCGTCCACTGAGCCTGCGCCAGAAAATGGAAGAGCAGGCGGCCGTGGCTCACTGAGTCGCCGCGCAAAAAGAAACCCGCTGAACCGGTGACGGTCAGCGGGTTTTTCACGTTTGAAATCTCTGTTGTCTGCGCGGCTGCCATCGCGGGTTTAACTGACGTTATGCCCCGCTCAACCCCTTGATCACTTGATCCACATTCCCTTCCAGCTCGGCCACCGGATCTGCCGCATCGACACTCAACACCACCAACCGACTGCCTGCCTGCGAGATCGCCGCTTTCACCGCCTCCGACGGCTGTCGATGATGCAACACCACCGCCACGTCATGGTCCTTGAGCGTCGCACTTAACTGCTTGAGCGCTTCAGGCGTCCACTCAGCATCCGGCCGTGGATCGAGGCCGATCAGCTCCAGGTTGAGGCCGCCGATCAGGTAGCCGAAATGATCGCTCAGGCTCATCACGCTCAGGTTATCGGCACTGGCCAGCCGCGCTTCGCTGTCGGCACTGAGCTTGAGCAGGCGCTGCTTGAGCGCTGCCAGATTGGCCTCGATGGTCGGTTTGGCCGCCGGCGCCAGGCGCACGAGGTCCGCCGCCATCACGTCTGCCATGCGCCCCATGTTGTTGCTGGAAAGCCACGGCTGGCTGTTCAACCCGTCGACCTTGCTGCCGGGCTGCACGGCGATGCCGGGAAGGGCGCCGTCCACCGGGCGGGCGGCGTCGACTTCGACGATACGAATATTGCTGCGCCGGGATATCGGGTACAGCGGATCATCCGCCCACAGGGAACGCAGACCAATCACGGCATCGGCGTCGGTCGCCAGCTTGGCCAGCGCCGGAGCGCCACGACCGGTGAAATAGGCGGTCTGTCGGCTGCCGGGCAGATTGTCTGGAGCGGCCCGTTCCAGTTTGATTTCGGTGCCTTTGAGCAACACTTCGCCCAGACCATAGGTGATCGGCAAGGACGCCAGCACGTGCAGCGGTTTGGCGCTGTCCGCCGCAGCGCAAGTATCGGCCAGACCGCACAGGGGCAATGTGAAGGTCAATGCCAGGGTCAGTTGACGCAGAGAAAAACACATTTATCCGAGGTTCCCTTTCAGGCTGGGGATGATGCCGCGAGCGATCGCGGCCAGGGCGAAGGCGATACCGGCCACCAGAATGATCGCGGCACCGGACGGGATGGGCAGGTCAAAGACAATCGGCGCGAGAATTCCGCACAGGGTGCTCACCGTGGCAATCAGCACCGAACACCAGAAGAAACCCTTCAGCGATTGACTGAGCAAGCGCGCGGCCGCCGCCGGAATCACCAGCAGGGCGCCGACCAGAATCGCGCCGATGACTTTCACCGCTGCCACCGTGATCAGCGTCACTAGGATCACGAACAGGTAGTCCAGGGTTTTCACCGCCACGCCACGTACCGCCGCCAGTTGCGGGTTGAAGCTGGCAAGCATGATGCGGTTGTACAGCGGCAGGGCCAGTGCCATCACCAGTGAGCCGACGATCGCCAATACCAGCAGGTCGTTGCCGTTGACCGTCAGTACCGAGCCGAACAGCACGTTTTCCAGTATGTGCACATTGATCTTGCCCGCCAGGATCAACAGCAGGCTTGCGCCCAGTGCCAACGACACCGACAGAAACACGCCGATCAACGTATCCGGCGCCAGACCCGTGCGGTTGCGCAGGTAGTTCAGCAAGATCCCGAACAGCAGGCAGTAACCGAACAGGCTGCCATAAGGCCCGGTGTAAGGTTCACCGAGCAGAATGCCGATGGCCACGCCAGTCAACGCCGCGTGGCCCACCGCTTCGGAGAAAAACGCGAAGCGCTTGACCACCACCAGCGTGCCCAAACCGCCCAGCACCGGGCCGATCAGCAATCCAGCGAGCAGGGCGTTGACCACAAATCCATAGGCCAGCGCTTCCGGCAGGTAACCCGACGAGGCCCAACCCTGGACCATCAAACGAAAGGCTTCGTAACTCATCAGGCAGCGCTCCGGGGATGGGTCGAGAACAAGGTCAGCAGTCGCTCCGGGGTCAGCGCCTGTTTCGGCGTGGCGTCGAACAGCACCCGGCGATTGAGCCCGGTGACCCGGTCCGCCAGACGCCCGACCGCTTCCAGATCATGTTCGATCCACAGCACGGTGATGCCGCTCTGGCGCCAATCGCCCAGCAGCCGTTCGAACACTTGGATACCGGCCTCATCGAGCGCCGACATCGGTTCATCGAGCACCAGCAACTGTGGCGCCGGAATCAGCCCTTGGGCCAGCAAAACCCGCTGGCGCTCGCCGCCGGACAGCGCGCCCATGCGCCGTTTGCGTTTGTCCTGCATGCCGACCCGTTCCAGCACCTCGCCAATGGCCGTTGCGTAATGCTTGCTCAAGCCGAGAAACGCCGGGCGCCGCTGACACATGGCCGCCATGAAGTCGTCGACAGTCATTGGCAAACCGCGATCAAACTCCAGCGCTTGCGGCACGTAGCCGATCGTCCCGGGTTCGCCGGGCCATTGCAGGCTCAAACGGCCCTGATGCGGCATCTGCCCGAGCAGGGTCTTGATCAGCGAACTCTTGCCGCCACCGTTGGGGCCGACCAGGGCATGCACGCTGCCGGGCCGGACCTGAAAGGTCACGTTGTCGAGGATCGTCGTGCGACCGAGAGTCAGGCTGACTTCGGCGAAGTCGAGGGTCGGGCCGGCGCTTTGTACGGTCAGGGTTTCTTGAGCGGTCATGCGCCGGACTCCTGAATCGCCCGAACCACGGTGTTGAGGTTGCCGGTCATTTCCTTTTCGTACTTGTCGGCGGTGTATTCGCCATAGGAAATGTGCGACAGCGGATACAGCTTCACCCCCGATTCGCGCTGGATGGTTTCGACGTAAGTGGACGGGAAATCCATCTCCGAGAAGATCACTTTCACGTCCAGCTCCCGCAGTTGATCGATGGTCTTTTTCAGTTGGCTGGGGCTGGGTTCGATGCCGTGGGCCGGCTCGACCACGGCGGTGACTTCCAGGCCGAACTCGCGCAGCAGATAGTCGTAGGCGGCATGGACCGTGGCCACGCGCAGCTCGGCGTTCGGCGCCTGGGTCAGTTTGGCCAGGGCATCGGCGCGCATCTGCCGCAGGCGCTTACCGTAGGCGCGGGCATTCTGGGTGTAGGTTTTAGCGTTGGCCGGGTCGAGCTTGCCCAACTCGCGGGCAATGTTGTTGACCTGGGCAATCGAAGCGCTGATCGACAAGAACGTGTGCGGGTTCACCACTTTACCGGCACCGCGAGCGGCGACACCGGTGGCGGCCAGCAGCGGCACGTTTTCGTTGGCTTCGATCACTTTGATATTCGGGGTTTCGCTGGCGGCGATCATGCGGTCGGCGAAGTCGTCATGGCCCACGCCGTTGAGTACGATCACGTCGAGCCCGCTGATGCGTTTGATGTCCTCGGCGCGGGGCTCATAGGCGTGCGGGTTGAAACCGGCCGGAATCAACGGCACCACTTCGGCCTTGTCGCCGACGATATTGGCCACGTAGCTGTAATAAGGGTGCAGGGTGATGCCGATGCGCAGGCGCTTGGCTTCGTCGGCACTGGCCAGAGGCGTCAGCAAACAGGCAAGCAGGCCGACCAGTAGCAGGCGCAAAAAACGACGTTGAGATGAACTAGGCATGGGAAAGCGGTCTTCTCTCGGGTGAGGGCGAGGGTTCAGTGCCGATGCTGGCGGGTGACCCCGGCATCGAACTGCGCGACGATCTGCTGCCAGCCGGCGCTTTCGAGCGCGGCGTCAGTCAGATCAGTCGGGGTAGTGAGGGCTTTGCCGCGATTGAGCCAGACGTCTGGCGCATCGTCGTCAGCGGTCAAACGCATCAGAAACGAGCCGGCCACGGTGGGTGCCTGGCTCTGGCCGAAATACGCCTTGGCGTCCAGCAATTGCCAGGCATGACCGCCTCGACTGACAGAACTGGCGTCCTGGGCAAACGGCGCGAAACCTTCATCGGCGAGGGTGGCGGGTGTGGGCAGTGCTTGCTGTTCCCCACGCAACAGATGGATTTCATCCAGTGTGACCCGCAGGTCTGCGTAAATACCTTGCTCGGATGCGCTCAGGTCGCGGCGGGCATCCAGTTGATGGCTGCCGACGCTGCTCACTTCCCGGGACTCGCCGCGCCAGGCGACCACCGAACCGGCCACCGCCAGAATCATCAGGCACAACAGCAACACATAGAGGGTTTCATGGCCGGCTCCGGCCGGGCGCACCAATTGGGTGGTTGGCGTGATCATGCTCATGTTCAGGGCGCCTCGATGTCGGCTTGGTCGATCTCGACCACGTGGCCGGGACCGGCGTCGAACAGCACGTAGAATTCGGCGCCGGGTTTCTTGAAGGTCAGGGTCGAATCGGCACCGAGCTTGCCTGGCACCAGAATGGTTTCGTCGTAGCCGATCACATCCAGGGTCACGCCCGGCGCGCCGCTGCCGTCGGAGAAACCACCGGTGCAACGGATCTGTTCGGCGTCGATGGCCTTGCATTCGCACATCGGGTTGTGGGCCAGGACGCTGGCGCTGAAGGCGGCGCAGAGCACCAGTAAAACGGGGCGAAAAGCGCTGGTCATGGTTTGCCTCCTTGTCTGTTCAGCCATGCGACGGTGGCCGGGGACGCCTGGCTCAGGGGGATGGAGGCTTGATGCATGGCGCCGTCCCAGCCTTCCATGGTGATCCACAGCTCAGCATCGCTTTTGGTCTTTTCGGGTACCGGCAGCGCGGCGCCCATGTGGTAGGGCGTGCCGAAGAAAATCACCCCGGCTACGCGCAGGCTGCGCGGTTTGCCAATGCGCAGGTAAGTCGCCTTGACCTGATCGCGACAGCTGTCGCAGAGCGCAGCATTGAAGGACTTCAAGTAGCCGGCCGGGCCATCGGATACCGGGGCTGCGTTGCGCAATTCAGCCAGTCGCAGGCTCCAGGGGCCGACCTGAACTTCACCGACTTCACGCTCACCCAGGCCGGTGTCTCCGCGAAACAGCGCTGCGTCGGCGAAGTATTTGGGCATGAACCCCAGCGGCACCAGCAACAGCAGCACGTTGATGTGGAAGCGCCATGTGTGCCAGAAGCGGCTTAGCGGCGAGCGTGGTTTTTCTGCTGCGACCTGGCTCATCGGCTGCCCTCCGTGGCTTCGCGGCTCATGGCCGGTGCGGGCTGGCCGGTCAGCGCAGCCCGTGGACGCTTGTTGTTGCGCTTGAGCGCATTGGCCGTGGCCAGGGCGGTGCGTTTGGTCCAGATCAACAGGCCGCTGAGGACCATCATGCTCAGGATCAGGCCGAAGAAGAACCAGATCAGCTTGATCCAGATACCGCCGAAATCGCCGGTGTGCAGCGGACGCATGGATTCGGTCACCAGCTCCAGACCCGAACGATCCGACAGCAGGCGCGTGGTGGAAATGTCACCGGTGTAAGGGTTGACCTCGGCGCTCTGGTAGATCAACGGGTACCAACTGCGCCCGCTCACCAAAAGATGGCTATAGGCATTGGCGGGCAGGCTGACGGAACTGTCTTCCAGACCGGGAATGCGTTCCTTGGCCTCGCGGATCGCGCTTTCCAGGCTGATCATCGGCGCCGGTGCGCCATCGGCGGTGAGCGGCACGCTCTCACGCGGGACGACGGGGGCGACCGGCGCGGTGGAAATCGAAATATGGTTATCGGACAGGATCGCTTCAATCATGAACCAGGTGCTGGTGACGGAAATCACCGCAATGAACCAGATCGACCAGATGCCGCTGAGCCGGTGAAAGTCGCCCCAGAAAATCCGCGCGCCATGACGAATGCGCAGGGTCGGTCGCAAGAAGCCTTTCCAGAACCGTTTGTAGACCACGAGCCCCGTCACCAGTGAAGCCAGCATCGGCAAGCCGAGGAACGACACCAGATACCAGCCCCAGCTGTAGCCGTTGGTGAATGGCACCAGCCACCAGCCATGCAGCGCGCGAGTGAAGGCCTGGAAGTTGAAGGGTGGAGCGGTGCCCTGAATCGCCCCGCTGTAGGGGTTCACATAGACCGTCACCGAGCGTCCGTCCGGGTAGCTGACCTTCACGTCCAGGGCGAAATGCGACTCGTCGGGACGGTTGATACTTTCGACCAGCGTTTGGGGCTCGGCCTTTTTGATGGCGGCGATGATCTGGTCATAGCTGAGCAGCGGCGCGTCGTCCGAAGGCGGGCTGGCGCGCATTTGCGGGTTGGCCAGCCAGACGATTTCCTGACTGACCACCGCCAATGTGCCGGTCACACAGACGATCAATACAAAGAACCAGATGGGCAGGGCCAGCCAGCTATGGACCAGAAACCAGAGTTTTGAGCGGGATTTCTTCGACATGATTAAAGGTCTTGTTTCGATGAGAGGACCTCTGCTGCGGGCTTCCCAGCGTTGAGGTCCATGAAAGGCCCGGTCGTGGCTTTTGCCTACGCGACCGGCTGCATCTAAATAAGACGTATGAGTATCGGAAATCCCGAAAGGGGATATGAAAGTAAATGTTTCGTGTTTCTGCGCTGTGTGGGAACGGCCAATATTGATGTTGAATGTGATCAGGCCCCATCGCGAGCCTGCTCGCGATGGGGCCTGATCACGTACCGAAGCTATCAACCCTGCTTGAACATCTCCTTCGCCCGCTGTTCGATCTGTTCCTGCGTCAGATCCTCCTTGCGCGTGGCCAGAAACCACACATGCCCATAGGGATCCTTCAAGGTCCCCGTGCGGTCGCCATAAAACTGATCCTTGACCTCGGACACCACCGTGGCACCGGCATTGATGGCCTGTTTATAGGACTTGTCCACATCGTTCACATACAAATGCAGGCCCACGGACGGCGATTTGTCCGGGTTGCTCAAGGGCCCTTGGTCACAGGGTGTGCCCAGCATGATCGGGCTATCGCCGATACGCAGTTCGGCGTGCCCGATGCCGCCGTCGGGCATGGCCAGGCGCATGACTTCGGTGGCGCCAAAGGCTTTCTTGTAGAAGTCGATGGCTTCGGCAGCTTTCTGAATGCCCAGATAAGGGGTGATGCTGTGATAACCCTCTGGAATAGGTTTGACGCTCATGACGGTTCTCCCTTTATTGTTGTGGAGTTAAGGTGTTCCTTCGCCGTTTTCCGGTCGGATAACTATAGGTCAACCCCTTCGCCACAACTGAGTGCCCGACGAGTAGCCGCAGTCACGACAACGCGCCGCACTGCAATTTTGGTGCATCAGCGGTAAGAACCTGGATCGACAGGTTCTCTGTGGCGCGACGCTTGTTCACTGCCAGTTCACCAATTCCCGATACCCACTATCGAGAGCATTGATTTCTGCCCGTCGGGGCGCGTCGGTAGCCTGTGTTCATTGCCCCGAACCCAGCTATCCGGACTTTCGAAATGAAAACTCTACTCACCACTTTTCTGTTGCTCGCCGTTTCCGTCCTCGCCGGATGTGCCAGTCATGTTTCACCGGAACTACGCCCCTACACCGCTGAAGAAACCCGGGAACTGGCGCTGGAAGCCTTGAACCGTCGGGGCTTGTCCTTCGAGGAGTACCACGCGAAGAAAGCCGAATTGCTCGGCCAGCCGACCAAATCGATCAGTTTTGACAAGCAAGGCGAGATGAACGCCGAGCGCACAGTACAGATGCACGGTCGCCAAAGCTGAGCGACAACTGTACTGCTCTAACTTTCACGCAACTGTCCATGGGTTTCCCTCAAGGCGTGCGATAGGGTCAACACCTGACTGACTCTGATGGACTGCCCCCCATGCTCTCGCTCGACCTTCTGCTGGGCTTTGCCCTGTTCGCTCTTGTCACCTCGATCACCCCCGGTCCGAACAACACCATGTTGCTGGCCTCGGGCGTGAATTTCGGCTTTAGCCGCACCATCCCTCACATGCTGGGCATTACCTGCGGCTTCTTCGTGTTGGTGGTGGCCGTCGGTTTCGGCCTGGGCACGGTGTTTCAAACCTATCCACTGCTTTACACCGTGCTGCGTTATGTCGGCGCGGCGTATTTGCTATACCTGGCCTGGAAGATTGCGCATTCCGGGCCGGTCGCCGAGGGTGAGCAGGGCGAGGGCAAGCCGATCAGTTATTTGGGCGCGGCGGCGTTTCAATGGGTCAACCCCAAGGCCTGGATCATGGCCATCGGTGCCATCAGCACCTACACGCCGATGCAGGGCTATTTCACCAATGTGATTGTGATTGCCGCGGTCTTCGCTCTGATCAACCTGCCGAGCGTCGGTGTGTGGGCCGGTTGTGGCACGCTGTTGCGCAATGTGCTGCGCGATCGCCGCTGGCTACGCCTGTTCAACTGGGGCATGGCCTTGTTGCTGGTGGCTTCCATGTATCCGTTGTTGCTTGAAAGTTTTAGCTGACGCATTGCTTCAACCGGTTGCCCGATGCCTGTTAAGCTCGACTTCAGGAGCGTTCCTACGCACTTTTAAATGAAGTTGTTCTTCTTTAACGGCCTCCGATCAGGTATTGCTATCGTTCTGCAAATTCGGCGCCGCTCATAAGGCGGCGCTTTGATATTTCCAGTGACGAGCTTCCTGATCCCGGAACACGCTCTGCGAGTCTTCTATGAATAAACGTCCGTTGTATTTCGACTACGCCGCCACCACGCCGGTGGATGAGCGGGTCATCAAGGTGATGGTTGAGTGTCTGGGTTTCACGGGTAACTTCGGCAATCCAGCGTCCAGCTCCCACGCCTTCGGTCAACAGGCCAGGCAATCGGTCGAGCACGCACGGCGCCAGGTCGCCGAACTGGTGGGCGCCCAGGCCGAGCAGATCGTCTGGACCTCCGGAGCCACCGAATCCAACAACCTGGCACTCAAGGGCGTTACCCAGGCCCGCGGTGTGTCCGGCGGCCATATCATCACCAGCCAGATTGAACACAAGGCAATTCTCGACACCGCCAAACAATTGCAGGATGCCGGCGTTGCCGTGACGTATCTGGTGCCCGATGCCGAAGGTCTGATAACTCCGCAAGCAGTCAGCGAGGCGATGCGCGAAGACACCTTTCTGGTGTCGCTGATGCTGGTCAATAACGAACTGGGCACCGTCAACGACATCCCGGCCATCGGCCAGGTGGTGCGTGATCGCGATGCGTTGTTCCACGTTGACGCGGCTCAGGGCGCGGGCAAAGTAGCGATCGACCTGGCCCGGTGGCCGGTGGATCTGATGTCGTTCTCGGCGCATAAGGTCTACGGCCCCAAAGGCATCGGCGCGCTGTACGTCGGGCCTCGTGCGCAACAGCGCCTGCAGGCGCAGATCCACGGTGGCGGCCATGAGGGCGGGTTGCGTTCCGGTACTCTGGCGACGCACCAGATCGCAGCCATGGGCGCCGCTTTCGCACTGGCGGCCGCTTTGTTCGATGAAGAAAAAGCCACCATCGTGCGCCTGCGTGAACGCTTGCTCGATCAGCTGCTGAGCATTTCCGGTATTCGCGTCAATGGCAGTCCGACCCAACGCATTCCCCATACCCTGAGCCTGACCTTCAACGAAGGTGAGTTCAATTCCGCGGTGTTGAGCACCTCGATCGCGTTTTCCGCGACGTCGGCCTGCAACTCCGCCAGTAATGCGCCATCTCATGTGCTGCTGGCGCTGGGGCATGACGCGCGCTCGGCCAGTCGCACCATTCGCCTGAGCCTGGGGCGTTTCACCACCGAGCAAGATATCGACCAGGCTGCGCACCTGATCAAAACGGCCACCGCCAGTGCTCCGGCATTCTGGGCGACAGGTCCTTAAGCGCCGACTCTGATCGGCACCCAACAATAATGATGAAGTGGTTAGCAGGAGACACGATGAGTACGCAGCCTTCGATCAATGGATTGGTACCCCGGCGCCTGGCGCAAACCCGCGAGCTGATGAGCCGGGAGGGCATTCATGCTCTGTTGGTGCCGTCGGCCGACCCGCACCTGTCGGAATACCTGCCGGGCTATTGGCAGGGGCGGCAGTGGCTGTCGGGTTTCCATGGCTCGGTCGGCACGCTGATCGTCACACCGGATTTCGCCGGCGTCTGGGCCGACAGCCGCTATTGGGAACAAGCGAGCAAGGAACTCAAGGGCAGCGGTATCGAGCTGGTCAAGCTGCAACCGGGTCAACCCGGCCCGCTTGATTGGCTGGCCGAGCAAACGCCTGAAGGCGGTGTCGTTGCAGTCGATGGCGCGGTGATGGCCGTGGCGTCGGCGCGTACCCTGAGCAGCAAACTCCAAGAACGCGGCGCACGTCTGCGCACTGACATCGATTTGCTGAGCGAAGTCTGGAGTGATCGCCCGAGCTTGCCGAACGAGCCGATTTATCAACACTTACCGCCTCAGGCGACCGTCGGCCGTGGCGAAAAACTCGCCCAGCTGCGTGACGTGTTGAAAGAGCGCGGTGCCGACTGGCATTTCATCGCCACCCTCGATGACATCGCCTGGCTGTTCAACTTGCGCGGCGGCGATGTGTCGTTCAATCCGGTGTTTGTGTCCTTCGCGCTCATTAGCCAGCAACAGGCCACCTTGTTCGTCGCCCTGAGTAAAGTCAGCGCCGAGCTGCGTGCCATCCTTGAACAGGACGGCGTGACCCTGCGCGATTACAGCGAAGTGGCCGCCGCCTTGCGCGCCATACCAAGCGGCGCGAGCCTGCAAGTCGATCCGGCGCGGGTCACGGCGGGTCTGCTGGATAACTTGAACAGTGATGTGAAACTGGTCGAAGGCCTGAACCCGACCACCCTGGCCAAGTCACAAAAAAGCCTGGCCGATGCCGAGCACATCCGTCGGGCCATGGAGCAGGATGGCGCGGCGCTGTGCGAATTCTTCGCCTGGCTGGAGGCGGCATGGGGGCGTGAGCGCATCACCGAGCTGACCATCGACGAACACCTGACCGCGGCCCGCACCCGGCGCCCGGATTATGTGTCGCTGAGCTTCAACACCATTGCTGCGTTTAACGCCAACGGTGCGATGCCGCATTACCACGCCACCGAAGAAGAGCACGCGGTCATCGAGGGTGACGGCCTGTTGCTGATCGACTCCGGCGGCCAATACCTCGGCGGCACTACCGACATTACGCGGATGGTGCCGGTGGGGACGCCGACTGACGAGCAGAAGCGCGATTGCACCCGCGTACTCAAAGGAGTGATTGCACTCTCCCGCGCGCAGTTCCCGCGGGGCATTCTGTCGCCGTTGCTGGACGCCATTGCCCGCGCACCGATCTGGGCCGAAAGTGTCGACTACGGTCATGGCACCGGTCACGGCGTCGGCTACTTCCTCAACGTTCACGAAGGCCCGCAAGTCATCGCCTATCAGGCGGCAGCCGCACCGCAAACTGCGATGCAACCAGGGATGATCACTTCCATCGAACCGGGCACCTACCGTCCGGGCCGCTGGGGCGTGCGGATCGAGAACCTGGTGTTGAACCGCGAGGCGGGCAAGAGCGAGTTCGGTGAATTCCTGAAGTTCGAAACCCTGACCCTGTGCCCGATCGACACCCGCTGCCTGGAACCGTCGTTGCTGACCGAAGACGAAAAGCAGTGGTTCAACGGCTACCATGCCGAAGTGCGCGAGCGCCTGAGCCCGTTGCTCGATGGCGCGGCCCTTGAGTGGTTGAACACCCGGACCGCGGCTATTTGATCGGCTTGAGTTCAGGTGCTGGAAACAGCGCCTGGCTCATGCCTGGCTATTGTGCCCGCAGGGCTTCAAGGACGAAGTCCAGCCGATCCTGGCCAAAGAACAGCTGATTCCCGACAAACATGCTCGGTGCGCCGAATACACCGCGTTGTACTGCTTCCTCGGTGTTTTTCTTGAGGGCGGCTTTGACGTTCTCATCGGCGGTCAGTGCCAGCACTTCATTCGGATCGAAACCGTTTTGCGTCAGCACGGCGGCAACGGTCGCGGGATCATCGAGGCTGCGCCCTTCCACCCACAGGGCGTGAAACAGGCAATCGATAAACGCCTGAAAGCGTTCGGGATGACGTAATTGCATACCCGTGACCGCGCGCATCAACATCAGGGTATTGATGGGGAAGTGCGGGTTGAACTTCAACGGCACACCGTAACGCTTGGCATAGCGGTCCAGATCCTGAAACATGTAGCGACCCTTGGCCGGAATGGTCACCGGGGAGGCGTTGCCGGTGGCTTTGAAAACTCCGCCCAGCAGCATCGGTTTGTAGATCAGCTGACTATCGGTCTGCGCACAGATTTTCGGCAGTTGGGTGTAGGCCAGGTAGGTGGCGGGGCTGCCGAGGTCGAAAAAGAACTCCACGGTTTTGCTCATGGTCGATGTGCTCTTCTTTTTGTCGTAGGGGTGGGCTTACCAGCGTTCGTTCCAGGGGCGCAGATCCAGCTCGAACGTCCAGGCATCCCGTGGCTGGCTGTGTAAGTACCAATAGTTTTCGGCGATGTGCTCGGGATTGAGGATGCCGTCCTGATCCTTGGTCGCGTATTTTTCCGGAAATCTGTCGCGGATAAAGTCGGTGTCGATGGCACCATCGACCACCACATGGGCGACGTGGATGTTCATCGGCCCCAGTTCGCGGGCCATGCTTTGGGCCAGGGCGCGAATCCCGTGCTTGGCGCCAGCGAAGGCTGCAAACCCTGCGGCACCGCGCAAGCCGGCGGTGGCCCCGGTGAACAGGATCGTGCCCCGTTGGCGGGTGACCATGCGCTTGGCCACTTCGCGAGCGTTGAGAAACCCTGAGAAACAGGCCATTTCCCAGATCTTGAAATACTTGCGAGCGGTTTCTTCGAGAATACTGCACGGCACATTTGCGCCGATATTGAAGACGAACGCTTCGATGGGGCCGATCTCGGTTTCGATCTGCTCGATGAGCGCAATCACATCCTCTTCTTTGCGCGCATCGCAGGCAAAGCCATGAGCCTCGCCGCCGCTGATCGTGATGGCATCTACCAGTGGCTGAAGTTTGTCTGCGCTGCGACGTGTGACGCAGGCGACGTAGCCTTCCCGGGCAAAACGCTTGGCGATGGCGCCGCCGGTGGCATCGCCTGCGCCGACGACCAATACGATTTTCTTGTTATTGATAGCGGTGGTCATGGATGTCGCCCTTTGCTGAACGGTCAGTGACTGACGAACGTTAGCAGCATCCCGGGCGAGGCGCCTATCGGGCTAGGCAAGCCCAACAGGGTTGGAGGATTACTTGCAGATGACGATCATACTGCGGCTGGTATACCCGGCCGGGTTAAGGCCAAACGGATAATCCCCGGGTTCTTCGACCGCATCCCCTGACTTGGCAATCACCTTGTAACCCTTGGGCGCGCACGAGTTGGCAGCGCTGGTGTAGCACTGGTCCCAGGAGGACGACAGCCCGGAACAGTTGATATGCAGCCCTTTCTTGCCGTGTTTGATCTGGGTTTTCGAGGTCGCCGCGCAGCCCGCAACTGCAAGCACGGCGATCAGTATCAAAATTCGTTTCATTGCTGTCCTTATTGAGGCTCCGGATCTTTGTGCCCGGGTCTGCCTGCATTCGCTTTTGCTTGAAGCGTTCTGATATCCCTATCTGAAAAAGTCCATGTCTGACACTGAGTTACGTGGCCTAAACATGGCCTAATTGAGCGGTAAATACCAGACCTTCGTCAAATCTCGTATCAATCCGCCGCAACTGCGGGCTTGGCGGCGCTCCCCATGGTCATGGTTGCGCCGACGGACGCCAGAATGATGCACAGGATTGCCATCCACTGTGACAGGGAAAGGTATTCATGGAGGAACAACAGGCCGGACAGTGCACCGAACGCGGGCTCGATACTCATCAATGTGCCGAAGGTCCGGGCCGGCAGCCGTGTGAGGGCGACCATCTCCAGGGTGTAGGGCAGGGCAGTGGACAGAATCGCGACCCCTATGGCCACGGGAATCAGTGAGGGTGTCAGCAGTGCAGCACCAGCATGGACGATACCGATGGGGGCTACGAACAGTGCAGCAATCATCACGCCCAATGCGGCGGTCTGCACGCCATTGTCGGCACCAGCCTTCTGGCCGAACAGAATGTACAACGCCCAGCAGACACCGGCGCCAAGGGCATAACCTGCGCCAACCAGATCAATACCTGCACTCGTGGCGCCAGTCGGAATCAACAGCAGTAAGCCCACGGCTGCCAGAGCGATCCACAGAAAGTCGATCGCCCGACGTGAGGCATAAATAGCGACCGCCAATGGGCCAGTGAACTCCAGGGCTACCGCGATACCCAGAGGGACAGTGTTCAAGGACATATAGAAGAGGAAGTTCATGCCGCCCAGCGCCATCCCATAGACAATTACCGTGCGCAGGGACTTTGCGGTGAGCTTCGCTCGCCATGGGCGTAATAGCAGCAGCATGATCACGCTGGCGAAGATCAGCCGCAGGGTGGTGGTCCCTTGAGCGCCGATAACCGGGAACATGCTTTTGGCCAGGGAGGCTCCGGACTGGATCGATGCCATAGCTATCAAGAGCAGGCCTACCGAGAACAGGATCGAGGCAAGGCTGCGGGGGTGGTCATTCATTGTGTGGCATCGTCCGAGGTGAGAAACGAGAGTAGTGCGTAATGTGTTGGGCAATATACTGCGCATTCGTTGCGGTTGCGTCTATATATAAGCAGGGATTTTGAACATCCTGATAGAAAAGCGTAATCAGGGGTTGACGGCAGATTTTGGACGTCTATAATTCGCCCCACTTCCGGCGCAGTCGAAACGGAAAACTCCTTGGTAAACAACGAGTTACGCAGTTTTCGGCAGCGGTTACGCTTCAGATCATCGAAGCCAGAAGGAGTTGGTAGGGCAGGGTGTTGTCGCCTTATTGACGGTTCGATCTTCTCGGTCGAAAGCGGAGAGAAAGAGGTGTTGACAGCAGCGAGTAACGCTGTAGAATTCGCCTCCCGCTAACGAGAGATCGGAAGCGCAAGTGGTTGAAGTTGCAA